>NZ_JBNNWO010000014.1:0-235880 GCF_050281105.1 Methylobacterium sp. NPDC080182 | reverse complement strand
CCTGCTCTTCTTCACGGCTCTGCTCCTCCCATCAGGGTCTCACAAAACCGGAAAACTCGCACTCAGGCCGGACCAAAGCGATGGGGGGACGTCAATACCTAGTTCGCTTCTACCCGTTAACCTCTGGGCCGAGGTCGCGCCGCTTCTCCCTCGGCTGCCCTCACGCTCAAAAGGCGGCCGATCAAGAACCGAGCTGCTCTGACCGGTATCCTGTTTGTGCTGCGCTCGGGTATCCGTAGAGAGCTGCTGCCGCCGGCGGCGGGCTGCGGTTTCGGGAAGAGTTGCTGGCGGCGTCGGCGGGACTGGCAGGCGACCGGCGTGTCTGCTCGACTGTATCAGGTGCTCTCGCAGCGACTGCGCACGGATCGAGTTTTCTCCAGCTATCGCTCATGACAGCACGCCCGACAGACCGGCTGCAAGTGCTGCTAGCCCGTTCAAGCGCAACGAGGCTCCCGGAGGCTAGCTCCGGCTGAATCTATACCGACCGCGACATCGTCGGTCGGCTCTGGGCGAGGGGCAATGAGTGACAGCCGATTGCCAGGCGCTACGGGAAGACCTCGCCAGCTTCGCGGGCGTCCTCTGGCCTGCTGCATCTCTCGACCGCCTTAAGTGACGGCAGACCTTTATTTGCGGCTGTGGTGTTCGCGTGTCGAGACGATCGCTCGCCCATGGCGTCTAGGCGCAAGAAACTCGATTTCGGACGCTGCTGGGTGATTTTCGGTTACGGATGGTAGGGCCACCAATTTGGATCGGAAAAATTGCATTCTTACCCCTCCGCGGATGCCGCCGAGCATTGCGTCCGTCGGCACATGCGTCTGACGAATGCCGCAGAGACCCGAGGCATATGTTGGGGTAAATGTTGAGTTGTAGATTGCAGCCTTGAGAAAAAAGCCATTCCCGCCAGCAAGTTAGCTCGCGTGAATGGCGGAGACGGAGGGATTAGACGACCGGGAGTGGTTAACCTATTCTGGCCATTGCAAGCCCAGGGAATCGCCAGCGAATCCGGGTCGTGTTACGGTTCAAACCGGTTCATATAACCCTTCCCGGAGCGTCCAACGGTGCCTCGCAAGGCCGACCCCAAGAACGGCTATTTGACCAAGCACGACGGAACGTACCGCGTCTCCATGGGCGTGCCAAAGGAGCTGCGCGCCCAGCTCGGGTCCCGCCTCGTCAGGAGCACCGGAACGGATAGCCTCACCGAGGCGCGGGCCATCCGTGACATGGTCGTCCCGCGGTTCAGGAAGCAGATCGAGGAGGCCTGGAAGGCCCGGGGCGGGAAGAAGAACAGCCTGCTGGCGATCGCCCTGGAGACGCGCAAGCTGATGGAAGCCGCCGACGAGAACATGTCCGACTTCCTCGACCAGGGCACGCGCGAATGGTTCGACAAGATCCTGCGCGACGGGGCGAGGATCGAGGACGTCATGACGCCGGACGGCCCCGACGAGCGGGTGATCCCGACGCCCGAGGCGGCCGCGACGGTGAAGGAGCTGAAGCGGGTGATCCACCGCGGCGAGACCCCGATCGCGTACCTGCACGACTCGTTCATGAGGACGCTGAAGACGTCGGCCCGCTCGCAGCTCGACGAGCCCCGCGCCCTCGGGATCCTGCTCGACTGGCTGGAGGCCCATGACATCGAGCCGTTCATCGAGAACGTCAGCAAGCCAGTCGCCGTGCGCTTCATGGATTTCATGGACCAGCGCAGCGACCTGTCCTGGGCCTCCAAGGCGAAATACTTCGGGAGGATCAAGTTCTACTGGGCGTGGCTGGCAAAGCGTGACCACGCCAAGGAGAACCCGTTCCGCGACCTGACGCTTGAGCGGCCGGAGACGAAGCGGTCCGACGACGAGCGGCCGTACACCGACCAGGAAGTCCAGAGGCTCCTCATGGGCAAGCCGATGGAGGGGAACAGGATGCGCGACGTCATGATGGTGGCCGCCCTCACCGGGGCCCGGCTCGACGCCGTCGTGGATTTGAAGGTCGGCGGCCTGCCGGACCACTTCACGTTCAAGCCCCAGAAAAAGGAGCGGGATCATAGGCATGTCCCGGCCCATCCCGATCTACTGGAAATCGTGGAGCGCAGGATCAAGAACAAGGGCCGCGAAGACGACCTATTTCCGGAATGGCCCGCGTCCCCGGAAACGTCTACTCGCCCTCGAAGTGCCTATTTCTCGAAGAGATACACGAAGTATACTTCGAACATCGGCGTACGCGAGGAGGAGGAAGGCCGCAGGCGCTCGAAGGTCAACTTCCATTCTTGGAGGCGGTGGTTCATCACGAAGCTGGAGCGAGCCCGGGTGAGGGAACCGCTCATCGCGGCGATCGTCGGCCACAAGCGCCCCGGTATGACGTTGGGGCTCTACTCGGGCGGCCCAGAGTTCGAGGAGGCCAGGGAGGCGATCGCCCTGGTGAAGTTGCCCCCGCTCGACGGCTCGACCGTGCCCGAGGAGCGGTCCCTGTCGCCGAGGAGGCGCGCGTGAAACCCGAGCCCCGTTCGAATCCCGAACCCTCCGTCGAACCCTAGGACCCCCGGCGCGGCCGCGGGGCGAGGACCCCGCCATGGCCACCCTGTTCACCGCCGACACCCACTTCAGCGACGACCCGATCCGTCGGGTCTGCCGCCGCCCGTTCGAAACGGTCGACGATATGAACCGCACGATGGTCGAGCTCTGGAACGCCCGCGTCAGGCCGGGCGACACGGTCTGGCACCTCGGCGACTTCTCGATGCACGGTAAGGCGGCGGAGGTCGCCGGGATCTTCGCGGCGCTTAACGGGCGTAAGCTGCTGGTCCGGGGCAACCACGACCGGAAGCGCGTCCTCGACCTGCCATGGGCCGCCCCGCCAGTGGACATCGCCGACGTGTCTGTGGACGGAGCGCGGCTGATCCTCTGCCATTACGGGATGCGGAGCTGGAAGGGCGCGTTCCGCGGCACGCTGCACCTGTTCGGGCATACCCACGACCTGCTGCCCCCGACCCGCCTGTCCTGCGACGTCGGGGCCGACAGCTGGGCCTTCGCCCCGATCACGCTCGACCAGATCCACAGCCGGCTCGCCGGCGTCACCGAGGAGCCCGAGGAGATCCGGCTAGCCCGGGCCCGGGCCCGGGCGGCCGAGCGCGGCGAGGGCTAGCGGCGAACCGGGGATCGATACCACCCGACGTGGCTCGACCACACCGGGATCGTCTCGACGGGCGGCGGGACCGGCATGGCCTCCTCGCCATCGATCGGCCCGGAGGGTCCGGCCTCCATCACCTGCTGCATGAAACCGTCGAGGTCGAACTCGACGTCGGGGGCGGCCTCGGCCGCGGGCAGCCCGGATTCGCGCGGGGGCTCGCCGTCCGCTTCAGGCTCACCCTGGGCCCCGGGCGGGGCCCCTCCTTCAGGGAACATCGCGTCGAGCTCGTCGGCGGCCACGCGCAGCCGGGCCGCCCCCTCGCGGGCGATCGCAGGCAGGATCTCCAGGACCCATGCCGGCACCGGCTTGGGCGTCGTCTCCTGGAACCACTGCGAGACCCTGGCGCGGCCGAAGCTGCGGCCGGTCGCGGCCGAGATCGCCTCGGCGAGCGGGGTCTGCCACAGGGGGCCGTAGACCCTGGACCCGACCGCCTCGACGATCGTCATGCGGCGCAGGCGCTCGGGGCCGTCAGTGAACTCGCGCGCGCCCATGGATGCCTCTCCCGCCGATTGTCGGTGAACGGATTGTATCACCGCTTCGACCGGTGAACACGCCCGTTCACCAGCTGATCGCGCCTAGCGCATCGGCGTCGTCGTCTGGCAGCTGCACCGGGCCGCCGGTTACCCAGGCCTCCCGAGCGTAGGCCGGGGCGACGAGGCACCACAGCTCGGGCGCCAGGACGGAATAGGCTGGCACGACGACCTCGGCCCCGAGGTCGAAATCTTCCGCGACATGCCGGGCCGCCTCCAGGGCGACGCGGGCGTGCTCGGCGCAGGCTGCCCGGCTCCTCGCCGTCCGGGCGCGCCTGGCCGCAGCGACGCAGTCCTCGGCCTCCGCGATCGCCGACAGGCACAGGGCGCGGCCGTTCGCCCGCATGCGCGCCTCCGCGGTGCCGCCGCCGGGCACATGCGCCACCGAGCGGCCCGCGCAGAGGGCACCGACGTTCCGGACCGGCACGACGCGATCCCTCAGCCGACCCGGGATCCCGCTGGCGACCGCCTGGATTTCCCGCCTACGCACGGCCTGAACGAACCTGGCGAGGCACGGGGTCTGGCGCGGGGATTCGACGGCCGCGTAGTGGACGCCGAGGGTGCGGCCCGCGCGGACCGGGCCGTAGAGCGACGTCAGCAGCTCCATCCGCCAGTCGTCGTCGCGCTCGCGATGCTGGAGCGGCGTGACGACCGCGCAGACGCTCAGGGTCCTCAGGACGGTTATGGGGTTCATGGCTGCCTCGGGATCGTGTCGGCGCTTGTCTGGACAGCCCTGGCCGAGGGCGGTCCGGAGAAGGGCCGGGGCGGGGGGGCCCCGGCTCTCAGGCTTCAGTCGTCCGCAAGGATGAGCTCCCGGAACTCGTTTCGGATATGGGCGATCCCGTCGGCCCTGCCGCGCTTGTGGCCGGCCTCGAACGCCGTGAGCATGAGTTCGGCCTCGCGCCGGGTCGCGCCGACGTGGAGCGTGAGGAGCGGGGCGGAGAACTCGACGGAATCATCGCGACGGAACAGCGAGACGGTGGCCTCGCCCGGGCCGTCGTCGAGATACCAAGCCTTGGCAAACGCCCTGTACCCGTAGAAGTCGCCGATGGCCTCGACGGCGGTAACCTCGCGGTGACGGATCTGCATCTCGCCAAGGCGCCTGCGCAGGTTCTCCAGCGTAAGCCACGGATCCGTCTTAACGTCCTGGTGCGCATGCGTCTCGACAAACCGCCGAGCGGTGTTCTGCGCGCACTCGGCGGGCGTCCACTCGTCATCCTCGTTCCACTCTCGCAGCGGCGGCAGGGCGGCGACGAGGGGCGCCAGGGCCTCGGCGAGGGCATCGTGCTCGACCAGGAAGATGTTGGCCGCCAGGATCCCGGCCACGGCGGATTCGGTATCCATTGCTGTTTCCCTTGTTGCCCGGAGGGTGCGGGCGGCTCGGCCCTCGGCGGGCAGCCCGAGCAGGGCGGCCGGCAAAGGGCCGGGGCGCAGGGCCCCGGCTTCCACGTTCAGTCGACGCCCTCCGCGAGGGCCTCGACGTCCGGGACGTACAAGCGGGCCTCGGTCACGCCCGTGTAGCCGTCTGCCATCGCCTTCTCGGCCACCTTGCGGGGGCAGTCGTGGATGACGACCACGGCATCCACGACCGTCTCCCAGTTCTTCATGGAGCCGCCAGACCTGACGGTGCCGGACAGGCGGACGACGCCCTCGCCGAGCTTGGCGCCCGAGTCCCGCCCGAAGGCGCGGGCGATGACCCGGCCGGCGACCTCGACGGGGCCGTGCCAGGCGTCCTTCTCGACGCGGCACTGGAGGGACACCGTGTCCGGCTCGCCATCGCCGTCGCCGCCGTAGCTGCGCTTCAGCGCGGCCCGGACCAAGGCCTCGTTGCGGGCGTCGACGCGCCAGGCCGGCGCCTCCCAGCAGCCGCCCATGTCTTTGACGCGCTTGTTGAAGTTGCTGTTCGCGTGCGGGGTCCGGATGAGCACGTCGGTGCCGGACTTCGTGATCTGAATGGCCATAGTCGGCGTTCTCCTAGATCGTGCCCGCGAGGTCGGGCGGTTGGCAGGCCCCTCGACGAGCTGCCCCTTAACCGGGGCGGCTGGTGGAGAGGCTGAGGCGGACCCCGGCGGCGAGATCAGAGGACGGTTGGGAATGGGATGACCCGGCCCGTGATGGGCAGCTCGGCGATCTCGGCCTCGACGATGGCCACGAGGGCGTCGAGCATGGCCTCCAGGGCGGTCTGCTCGGTCTCGGCGGTGGTGGTGGGTTGGGACATGGTGGCCTCCGCGAGAAGCGTTCTGCTCTCTCGGTGAACAATCTAGTTCACTGAAACGGAGGCCGCAAGGGGTAGGTGAACATTTCTGTTCACCAAGCTCTCAGGGTCCGCCCCGGGCGCGCTTCTCGGCTTCCCGGTTGCGGCGCCGGGTCTCGGCGGCGCGGAGGGCGGCCTTGCGGCGTTTCTCAGCCCTGAGCACCTTCTCGGCGTCGTCGACATTGAGCCGGTCCGGGGCCTCGCGGGCCTCGTCCGACACCAGCATGAGCTCCGGGTAGCGCCGCCAGAGCTTGCGGGCGCGGTTGTAGCCGATCGGCGCCTCGCGGTGATCGCTCATCCACCGGATGCTGGGCCGACTGCCCGGCTCGTGCGGCAGGGAGATCTGGAAGGTCGCGGTTTCTCCGTCGAACAGGACGGCGGTGACGCGCACCCGGCTTACCGGGCGACGCATCAGGCGGCAGCGGCCCTACCAGCTTCGGCAAGCTCCTCGTCATCCATCAGGATGCGTCGAAGCTGCCCCGTTGGGATGATGATGCGCTTCCCGCTGCGCGTGGCCCGGATCTCGCCACGATCGACCGCCCGAATGACGCCGGGGCCGGGCATCCTAAACATCTTGTCCGCCTCCGCTACCGTACACGACGGCTTTCTCAACCACTCCTTCGTCCCCCATACATCGTGGCTCGCCTTTTCCGTGTACCTTAATGTGTACCAAGCGTGTCACCTTGCGCAGGAGCCACAACCTTTTATGTGGACCATGGTGTTCATCAATTGCGATGGTTGCCGAAAATGAGCGAGAGCGAGCCTCAGAGGCGTCGCGGACGGCCGCGCGTTTCTGAGGAGGAAAGGAAGCGGCACACTCTCACCTTCCGCATGCGAAGCGACTTGCGGGATGCCGTGGAAGAGTTAGCTGCTGCCAACGACCGCACGCTCAGCGAGCAAGTAGAGTACTATGTCGACAGCGGCGTTTTTGCAGAAGCTAAGCGGATGTACGAATTCTCGTCCGACGCGGTGTCGCCGGTTTTACATCGGTGCATTTCGAGCCGCGACGTTAGGAAAGATGATTCTCATCTCGACCTGATTTTTTCGCGCGAATATCGTGAAATGTCGACCATCGCCGGGAAGAATCGTCTTAATACAGCCCAGAAAAACGAATTAGTGCCCTGGGTTAAAGAGCCCGGAGGCCAACAGCATGCCGTTGAGATGGCGCGCTCTCTCATCAACGGAATTGTACGGGGCGCTCTGGAAGGCTTCGAAGCAACATTAGGCGTGGAAGTCGTTGCCGCCATACAAGCAGATTTTCACATCGGCGAAAGTCAAGTAAATATCAAACTAAAGCGCGCATATCAAGATTTAGAGATGAAATACAAGGTCGCCGAAAGTGAAATCGAGCGTTTGCAATTTCAACTCGACAGACAGCGCAACATGTTAGCGGGTCCCGGCATATTTGCTGGCAAGTTTAAGCGCGTGGTTAGCGACTTGGCTGCAGATACTGCCGGCCTAGCACCGAAGCATCCCCGCATGCCCATGCCAGCCGACCTGCCGTCGGCGGATTCGCATGGCAGTGGTGACCAATCCATCGCTTCACTGCGCGACCTGCTGGCCCGGTTCACAGACCGCGAGCCGAATCTCGAAGCACTGCGCGCCGTCGGCTGGCCAGACCGGTTCGGAAAGCTGCCGGCCGCCACGCGGACCGCTCTGATTGGCGAGCTGTGCGATGGCGTGGCGGATCTCTATGAGACACTGATGTCCGCTGCAGCTCCGCGCGGCGAAGCCGTGACCGCACTCCGTCGGTTGCAGAACGTCCTCCTGCCTCGCGGAGACGACGAAGGGCCGCACGAGGACCTCGGGGACGTCGAAAAGCCGCGGGCCAAGGCGCAGCGGTGACCGGCCTTCTTCTGGGGACAGGAATGCAGGCTTAACCGCGCCTTTCCGACCATCCGCCCAGCGCGATCGCCCGCTCGGAAGCGAGTGACGCAGTACGAGACCACGCCATGCCTGCTCAGCCGCCTCGGGGGCATCTCCCGGCCTATATCGCACCGCTGTACGTCCTGGCGCGGGCGCTGCATGAAACCTTCCCGGCCGAGGGCTTACCTACCTTCAACCTCACGCCGTTCAGCGACGGCCCATACCTGACGCCCTCGGCTGCCGCGACCTATGATGGCGAGCGCCGCTCTTTCAGCGTGACAGTAAGCGGCTTCAAGCCGTCCCGGATCGGCGTGGAGCTGTACCTCGAACTGGTTCTTCAACCCCGGCTCGTCCCGCGACGTCTCCCGCTGCAAGGTCTGGTACCTCCGAAGCCGGCCGCAGCACCGACCGACGTTAAGGATCAGCCACCAGCTCCCGAGAAGAGCGAGGACGCCGACAAGCCAGAACTGACCGCTGAGGAAGCCGCCACTGCAGCCGCCGCTGCCAAGGAGGCCGCTGAGGAAGCCGCCGCTGCAGCCGCCGCTGCCGCCGCCGCTGCCAAGGAGGCCGCCGATATGAAGGCCGCGGAGGAGGAGGCTGCCGCCCGGGTCGCGGCGGAAGAACGGCGCCCGAAAGGCGTCGCTGTCACGCTCGTATCACCGTTCAAGACGTGCCTCCTGTCCGAGCACCTTTGTGCCACCGCCCGTTGGCGAGAGATGCGCGGGCTATCCAGCACGGCCTATAGCGGCCGCACGTTCCCGGAAGATGCCTTCATCAGCTTCCCGCGTGTCGCGGCCGCGCTCGGCAGGGAGCTTCGGGACGTCCTGGCGGCCGGTGGCGGCCGCGCGGTGCTGATGGAGTCGGTTGGTGACAAGACGCCGGTGCCAGCGCGCTTCTGGCACTCCGAGGCCGCGGAGGCCGTGCTCGCGGGTGAGGTCGATACCGTCGTGCCGCTGGGCGATCGCGAGGCCAGCGGCGCCATCTGGTTCGACGAGGTGGCCCTCGACGCGGCATGGCGTCAGCTCCGGGGCACCCTAGCGGCCTCGGTGAAGCCAGCGCGACCTGCGGAGAAGAAGTCGGAAGAGGCGCCTGCGAGGAGGAGAGATCCGCCGCACACGGCGGTCCCGCAACCGACCGCCTGGATGGTCTTCATGCAGGAGATCGCGCTGGAGTTCGGCTACTCCGGTGGCCGCCCGTTCGGACCGTTCCGGTTCACCAAGGACCAGCTCGCGGCGCAAATCAGGACACGGTGGCCGGACGAGTTGGGCGAATGGAGCCAGACCTACGCGGAGTCGTTGGCCGCGTTCATCCTCCATCCGAGCAACCGGAAGCAAGGGAACGCCGACAACACGACGAAGGCTGAGAAGGAGCGAACCCAGGCACTGCTACAGGCCGAAAAACGAAAGATCGCGGATAAAAGAACCAAGCGGTGAAGGGGCTTAGCCTGGGGAAGCGCGCTCTGGTTTTGGCGCGGAAAGTTTGGTCCCAGCAGATGCTCTGATCGCTCTCAAGCATCCTTCGACCCACGGTAGCCACAAGGCTATCGGGTTCGGAGGACTACGATGGCCAAGCAACAGTCTCTCGATCTGCGAGATAAGCCAGCGCTCACTACTGGGCCTGCGGCTGATTACATTGGAGTCGGTCACTCAACTCTTAACAGGTGGAGGCGCGAGGGCCGAGCGCCTGCTCACATCACGCTGAGCTGGAGGAAGTACCTCTGGCCGAAGCACGACCTGGATGCCTTCCTGGAGGCGCGTCGCGTCGAGGCCGCCGCCCCCTCGAACGAGGGAGGCGTGGCGTGATCACGATCGGAACCCCGTCTCGCGCAATCGGGCTCGCTCCGTTCATGCGGGTAGAGCTGCAGCCGATCCTGGACGTAGCCATTGCGGGCCAGTGCAGCGTCGAGCTGTTTGCACAGAGCCGGACGCCCAGACCATTCGAGCTTCCACCCGAGGAGATCGTATTTGCCGGCATCCTCGCCGCTCGCGGGCCGCTGAAGGGCTATGGTCCCAACGGTTTTCACCTGGCGTCGCTGACCGATCTTCTTCTGCGCGCCTCGAGCGTCGAGATCATCGCCAAGAGGCAAGATCGACACCTGTACGGGGAGGCAGCCGCGCTCGCTCGGAGCGGCCATTCGGTGGTCGTCATCGAGACGGACCGGAGGCTTGAGGAAATCTGGGGCTCCTTCGTCGCCGGCTACGCGCAGGGTCGACTCCGCGAGGCAGAACCAGGCGAGGGGGCGTGATGAGCAAGCCCCCTGCTCAGGATCGGGCCCCAGCACCTGCACAGAGGCGGCCGACCTATCGGCTGCCTCTCGTGAAGGCCGCGCTCGCCCACGGCGCTGACCTGGTGGTTGTCCACCCGGCACCGCGCCCAGTCCGCCGCGTCGGTGCCGGGCTGTTCATCGCCATTGTGGACGATCGGTCGCCCCCGCAGGGGTCAGCCGCCTTCGACCCGGCCTTGCTGGCGAGCCTTGTCCGGAGGGCACGTGGCGCGCTTGTGCTGACGGGCGACTGCGCGCCCTCCTACGGCGTGGTGGCCTCCGTCGCCGCATGCCGTCCCGTCTCGATGGTCCTCGTCGAGACCACGCCCGACCACGGCGAGCCGTGGCGGGCCTTCATCCAGGCTACGGCGCCGGGCCTGCCGGTCGTCCTCAAGCACAACTGATGGGGCGGATCGTGCCAGACGACATCGACTTCGCACGCCTCATGGAGCCTGTCGCCCTGGAAGTCCTGGGCGCACCGCGTCGGAAGATCCACAAGAGGAACGAGCTGCGCTGGCGGAAGAACGATTCCCTCATCGTCTACCTCGACACGGGGACCTGGTGGGACTTCGTGGACGAGATCGGCGGCGGCGTCCTCGACCTCCTGCGGGTGCACGGGAAGCTCGTGAACGGCGAGGCGTTCGACTGGCTGCGCGATCGCGGCCACCTGCCCGCCCGTGATGGTGCTGCCGGTCCTAAGCCGTGCTCGAAGCCCGTCGCCAAGCCGGCCCCGGCGGCCACGCCGACGCGGGCCGCGCCCAAGGCCGCCCCGAAGAGCAAGCGGGTCGAAGGGGCAACCTACGATTACGTCGACGAGCAGGGTAAGCTCCTGTTCCAGGTCGTGCGCTATCTGCCGAAGGGGTTCAGCCAGCGCCGGCCGGATCCGGATCCGGAAAAGAAGGGTGACTGGATCTGGGACCTGCACGGCGTGCGGCCTGTGCCCTACCGCCTGCCTGACCTGCTGGAGGCGGTCTCACAGGATCGGGTTATCTTCATCCCAGAAGGCGAGAAGAAGGTCGATAAACTCATCAGCCTGGGCGTGCCTGCGACGTGCAACGCTGGCGGCTCTAAGGCATGGAACCAGTCGCTCGGGGAGCACCTCCGCGGCGCCCACGTCGTGCTCCTGCCAGACAACGACCAGCCCGGCCGTAATCACCGCGACGACCTCGTAGCTAAGCTCACCGGCGTGGTCGCGTCGATCCGCGTGGTGGACCTGCCGGGCCTCGGTGAGAAGGGCGATATTGTGAACTGGGTCGAAGAGGCCGGCGGCACCGTCGAGGAGCTGTGGCGCCTCGTCGAGGCAGCCCCGCTGGCCGAGCTGCCCGCCGATGCTCCCGACGGGTCCGACGCGGATCCGGATCCCGATGATGCTGCTACCGAGTCCCCGCGTGTCCCGCTGATCCGCGCGACGCCCTACGTCTGGATCGTGCCCGAGGTTATCCCGCCGCGGGAGTGGATCTACGGCCGGCACTACATCAAGCAATTCGTTTCCACCACGATCGCGCCCGGCGGCGTCGGCAAGTCGACCCTGGGCATCGCCGAAGCCCTCGCCATCGCGACGGGCCGGCCCATCCTCGGCATCAAGCCGGTGGAGCGCGCCAAGGTCTGGATCTGGAATGGCGAGGATCCCATTGCGGAGATGCAGCGCCGCATCGCGGCCGCGTGCATCCACCACAACATCCGCCCTGAGGAGATCGAGGGTTGGCTTTTCATCGATAGCGGACGCGTCTCGCCGCTCGTCATCGCGACGCAGGTGCGGGCAGGCCTGACCATCGCCGAGCCGCTGGTCGAGGACCTCAAGGCGACGATCCGCGAATTCGGCATCAGCGTGGTGATCATCGACCCCTTCATCTCGTGCCACGAGGTGCAGGAGAACGACAACATCGCCATCAACGCGGTCGTGACGGCCTGGGCCCAGATTGCTGACGAGACCGGCTGTGCGATCGACCTCGTGCACCACAGCCGGAAGGGTAATGGAGCCGAGACCACCATCGAGGACGGGCGGGGTGCGAGCGCCCTCATCAGCAAGGCCCGGGCTGCGCGGGCGCTCAACGCCATGACCGCGGACGAGGCGGACAAGGCCGACATCGAGAACAGGCGGCTGTACTTCCGGACCTACGACGGCAAGTCGAGCCTCGCGCCCCCGTCGGACGAGTCGACGTGGTTCCGGCTTGCGTCGATCGACCTTCGCAACGGCACGCCGCAGCGACCATCCGACAACGTCGGCGCCGTCGAGACTTGGAAGTGGCCGGACGCCTTCGAGGGCGTCAGCGTGCAGGACCTCGTGGCGATCCAGCACCGCATCAACAACGGCCGGTTCCGGGAGAGCGCGCAGTCGCCGGACTGGGTTGGGAACGTCGTGGCGGAGACCCTGCGGCTCGACACCGACAGGAAGGCCGACCTCGCGAAGGTCAAGGTGCTGCTCAAGACCTGGATCAAGAACAAGGTCCTGAATGTGGAGGATCAGCTCGACGCCAAGGGTAACATGCGCCCGTTCATCATCGTCGGACATTGGGCGAAGTGAGCAGGCCCCACCTCGTAAGGTGAGGTGGGGAAGGGTGAGGAGTGGGGGATAGGATCCGACCGAGACCGATCCCCACCCCGGACCCCCTTTAGGGGACCGGTGGTGGGGGTGGTGGAGGGAGCGGCGGGGCGTTGAGAAGCGTGGCCGCAAGGTGGGGGTGAGGGTGAGAGCGCCGCGGGCCGTTACCCACGATCGGGCAGGGTCAGAACGGAAGCTCGTCGCGGCTCATCTCGGAGCCGGGGTCGATGCCGCTCTCGCGCATCAGCTCGCCGGCCGCGCGATCGGCGGTACCGCCACCCCGGGACTGCTGGCCGCCACGCGCCGAATTTTGGCCCTGGTGGGCCTCAGGATGCGCGTCGCGGTCGGAGTCGTCGTACCGCCGGGCGGGAACGACGCCGTCGACGTTCATGGTCGGTCCGTAGAGTGCGTCCTGGATGCGCTGGACGTTGCTGGCGGCGTAGCTCGGCTGGGCCTCGCAGAGCCACACGGCGTGCAGCCCCCGCCCTGAGCGGGTCCAGTAGCCCTGACGCTCCTGCAGGAGCTGTCCGCCCTCGCCGTGCGACTATACGGGAACAGGTGGACCACGGACGTCACCCGCGATCTCGGCCAAGGCGACCTCGGTCGCCCTGTCCTCCGGTGGCAGGCCGGCGGGGCGCAGATCCCTCCGACCAACCTGGCTCACCTGCGCCGGCTGACCTGGGCCCGCCTACACAGCGTGTGGACGATTGGGAAATGGACGGGTCGCCCCCCATCGCCCGGTAGAGGCCGAACCAGTGCGGCAACTTCCGATTGCACCTCGGGAGCCACTCTTGGCAGGGTGCGAGGCAGACGGTTTCGGGATCGAGGATGTGCCGTGATACAGGTCCTGGCGGCTGCAGCTTGTGCCATCACACTCCTGTCCGTTTCGCCCATCACAGACCAGGCAGCTGCCGCTTCTGCCCCCCGGATCGGGATGTACTGCACCGATTACGGGTATGGCGTTCCGATCACGGTCAGGCCCGGGCGACAGGTCGGCATCGATGGCTTGGATTGCTCCGGGGCGACGATCTCGCAGGGCCGAATCCGCGCGCCGAAGTGCTACGCCAACGGCGGGAGCGTCGTTACATTGGACGAGCTGTTCACCGTCGAGGACGATGGCTCGATCCGGTTTAACAATAGAATCTACCGTTACATCGGAATCAGGAAGACCTTCCAGGATTGCCCGGGCAGCCCCCGGTTCCGGTAGGCGCACGTCGGGCGCGGAGCGGGCGCACGTGTCATCCCGCCCGCCCCGGGGGATGACGCGAATCCTCAGCCGACGCACCTCCCTGGCTTGTCATCCCTGGACCATCGGGAAGGATGACATCGCGCCTATTGGCATCCCCTGCCGGTATGTCAAACACCGCGGTGCTCGCGCGAAAGATCTCCTCAAGGAGACGATACAGCCATGCCCCACTCTGCCCGTTTCGCGCCTTTCAGCCTAAACGCCACCCGGCTACATGCCACGCCGCCAGAGATCGTCGGCCGCCGTCGGATGGACCCGCTCGATCGATGCGAGGGGTGCAGGCACCACGCGGTGGTGGGCGGCCCGACGCCGGGTGGTGAGATCGTGAGCCTCGACTTGTGCTGGCACTACAGGAGGGTTCTCCTGATACCCCTACCGTCCACCAGGCCATGCCCGTCGTTCAGTCCAGAGTGACGGGATGGGCCAAGCCATCCCCGGCGCGCTCCGTGCGGCCTCTCGGATTGGCGTCATACGACAGCCGGGGCTGTTCCCCTCAATCCCTACGGGGTCGTCCACTCCGTTCCCGCGCTGCGCGTGCGGTTCGCCCTCGCCCGTCTCCATCGCCTCCCATCGAGGCCGCATCGGGCGGCCGAGGGAGAGCGACATGGCCTTCGACGTCCACCAGGCAGTCACCGACAAGATCATCGCCACCATGGAAGCCGGCGAGGCCGGACAGTGGACCTACCCCTGGCACCGCACCGGCGGAGGACTCCCGCGCAACGCTCTGACGGGTCGCCCCTACCGCGGGATCAACGTCCTGAGCCTCTGGGTCGGCGCGCAGGCCTCCGGGTACTCCGACGACCGCTGGGCCACATACAGGCAATGGGCCGAGCTCGGGGCCCAGGTTCGCAAGGGTGAGCGCAGCACCCTGGTCGTCTTCTTCAAGGAGTACGAGGACGCTTACGGCGAGGACCGGAAGCGCTTCGTGGCCCGGGCCAGCTACGCCTTCAACGCCGCGCAGTGCGAGGGTGCGCCCGAGGCCGGGGAGCCACTGCCGGCGAGCGAGTGGAACCTGTCCGCGGTGTTCGACGGGTTCGTCGAGCGCACGGGCGCGATAGTGATCCCTGGCGGTGACATGGCCTGTTACCTCCCGGCCCAGGACCTGATCCGAATCCCGAGCAGGACCCGGTTCCCAACCGCCCACGGCTACGCTTCGACGATGGGGCACGAGCTCACGCACTGGAGCGGGGCCAAGGGACGCCTCGACAGAGATCTCACCGGCCGGTTCAAGAGCCGAGCCTACGCCGCCGAGGAGCTCGTGGCCGAACTCGGTAGCGCCTTCCTGATGGCCGAGCTTGGGTTGGAGGCCGAGCCGCATCCGACACGCGCCAGCTACATCAGATCCTGGATCAAGCTTCTGCGCAGCGACCCCAAGGCGATCTTCACCGCGGCTTCTGCGGCCTCCCGGGCGGTTGGATACCTCACCGCCCTCCAGTCCCGGATGGCCGAGGCGGCTTGAGCCCGCGGGCCCCGGGAGACCGGGGTCCCGTCTTACACGTCCGGTCAGGATGTGCCGACGCGTGATCTCTGGAGGCAAGGGCTCACATGACCGATTCGCGCGCGGACGGGGGATTACGCTTCGAAATGACGCTCTCAGGCGTCTAAAGCCCCCTGTCTAGGGGCTGCCACCGCCGATTCTGGCATCCTCAGCCCTGATTTCGACCCTCGCCCAGGCAGGTAACCACGCGGGGTGGGACACTGAAAGCCATGGCGGTCATGCGGCCGCCGTGGAGGACAGTATGCTCGCCCGTCTCGTCCAGGTCGCGCTCAGGTTCGGGGGGTACACCCCGGCTAGGGGCACGACGCCGCCCCCCGAACCCCGGGATCCCGTTCGCGTCCCGGCACCCGTCCCGGCCTGCCCCGTGCCGCGTCGCGAGCTCGGCCTCCACACCGCATGCGTGCGGTACGCCCGGGCCGTCGAGGCCCGGACATGGGACGACAAGCTCCCTAGGGACCGCGAGGAGATCCTCACGGCGATGGGACCGGACCTGTCCAGCTGGCAGCGTGTGCTGCGGCTCACCCGCCGCCCCCCGTGGCGCCCGGGCGACAGCATGACGGCCCCCGCCGCCCTGACACTCGCCCGTCGGGCGTGGACCTCTGACCTCGACAGCTGGGAGGCGGCGCTCAAGGCGATCGACAGCCAGGTCGACATCGCCGCCAGGCTCGGATGGGATCCGCCTGCTCCGCTGCACCTCCCGGTCGACGTCGCCAACGCCCTTGCGGCCCGCCGCCGGGCCGCCATGGAGCGGGTCCGCCGGCGTGCGCGCCGCGGGACCGTGGAGACGCAGGGAGCGCCGGTGCCTGTGCCCGAGGATGAAGTATCCCCGCCCCTCGGGCCGAGGAGATGACAAGTCGAGGTATGACAACCGTAGAAGGATGAAAGAGTAATGGAGATTAAGCCAGCCATGGAGATAATCCCCGGCTCCGCCGGTGATCCTCTCCACCAGCCCTCTACGAGCGCTGTGCTGCCAGGGGCTCCGCCCCGTGGACCCCTAGATCCAGGCCGCGGCCTGGAGTTGCGCTTCGTGACCCGCATGAGCCGCGACCTCGGGGCGGCCGTGGCCGAGGCCGCTAGGTCGGACGGGTTGACCGCCGGAGCCTGGGTGCGCCGCCTCATCATGGAGCGGCTTTCCCTGCAATCGCGCGCTGACCACCGCAGCGGGCGTCCGGTCCACCGCCCGGCCCCTGACACTGTGGCGCTCGTCTCGGCCCTACGCGAGCTCGTGTCGGTCGGGCACGCCCTGACGTGCAAGGACATCCCGGCTGCGAAGGCAAGCCTGGCGGCCGCGAGGGAGGCGATCCTGCCCCTCGTCGCCGGGGGTCCAGGGCGATGATCTCCGGGGCGATGCGGGGACGCGGCGGGGACGCCCTGGCGAAGCACCTGCTCAAGCCGGAGAATGACTCGTTTGAGGTCATCCCCGCCCGTGGCTTGGGCTCGAACGACCTCATCTGGCAGTTGCGGGAGCTTGTCGCGCTGTCATCCGCTGGCCGGACGGACCGCCCGGTCTATCACGTCCACGTCGATCCCGAGGGTGACATCGGCGACGAAGCCGCGGCGCGGACGCGGTGGTGGTCCTTGTTCGAGCGCGAGTTCGGTCTCGACGGGCAGGCCTACTGCGGGGCGGTCCACGTCAAGCACGGACGCAGGCATGAACACCGCGTCTACAGCCTGGTCCGCCCGTCGGGAGCGGTCGTGGACATCGCGTGGGACTACGCGCGCCGGGAGAAGGTCTCGCGAATCGTGGAGTTCGAGCACGGGCTGGCCCCCGTGCCGTCGAAGCACGCCCGGGCGATCGAGCGAGCACTTCGGGACGACGGCAGACCCGACGTGGCGGACTGGCTTGTCGCCTCGGGCTCGACGGCTGCCGAGCGGCCGGTGGCGGTGCTGTCGCCCGTCGAGAGACTCATCCAAGAACGCACCGGCGTCACTCTGGACGACGTACGCCGGGCCGCGCTGGACGCTTGGAGGGCTAGCATGGACGGACCCGGCTTCGAGGCGGCGCTCGCGCGACACGGTCTGCGCCTGGCGGCCGGCAGATCCGGACCGGTCATCGTCGACGGCAGCGGAACGCCGCGTCTTGCGACACGCCTGCTCGGCGCGGCCGGCAAGCGGTTCGAGGGTTCGAGGATCCCGGCGGCGACCGTCCGCGCGAGGATCGAGGGTTTGCAACTCAGGGAGGTGACGGATGGACACGACGGAGATCATGCGCCGGCTCGACGCGCAGGACCGGGTTCTGCACGCGATCGTGGCGATGCTCGCCCCGCAGGAGGCCGAGGGGACGGGGTCGGGATTCGACGACCTGATCGAGACACTGGTCGACCTGACGGAGGCGGTGGGCGACGTCGCGGCGTCCGTCCAGTCGCTGCGCTCGGCCGTCTCCGCGCGCTCCCCGTCGCTGGCAGGCTGAGGCTTACCAGGCGACTCCGGACGCTAGACCCGCGCCTTGATGCCTTTATTGCGGCCGGGGAGCGTGCCCGGGCGGCGATCGAACGGATCGAGGAGGAGGGCGCCTACGAGCGCGAGCGGGCCTGGGCGCTTTTCGGGGTCACCGACATCTGGGGAATCCCGATCCGCTAGGCGGGGGATGCGCGCCGCTCGGCCATCATCGCCTCGAAGTGGGCTCGGACCTCGCCGGGATCCCGCCGGGGCGGGGCCGGCAGGTCGATGCGGTCCCCCACGATCCGCGTGATCATCCTCCGTGCGGACGCGGCAGCGCAAGGGCCTCGTGCTGCCATGGTGCTTCCCGGAATAGGACGGCTCCGACAGGCCCCGGCTCGGCTACGCCTCCGGCATCTGCAGATTCGTCGGAACGATCAGATCGGCCATTCCGGGGTGAGCAGTGTCGGGCTGGCTGCGTAGGATCTCGCGGCGAGCCTCAAGCCGCCGCCGTTCAAGTGCGAGTACGTCGTCGAACTGTCGAGGGAAGACGTAGGACGCGTAACGGCCTGGATCGTTGTCGAGGCTGCCCGCGTGAGCCAGGGCTAGCATTCTGAAGTGCATGCTGGCCGCCGCCATATGGGGGCGTAGGGCCGGCGATACCGCGCCGCCATGGTCGAGGATCAATTTGCGAAGGGCCGTTCCGTTCTCGATCAGCGCTTCGAGCAGCGCTCTGTCTCCGGCGGTGAGAGAAGGTTTCCACGATGGATCGAGAAGCGCGGGCAGCGTGCGGAACGTGTCCCCTCCGTGCTTGCGCTTCAGCTCCTGTGCGACCTTCAGGTTCTCGGCACTCAGCAGCTCGAAGGGCCCGACGAAATCTCCTAGCCGCTTGTCGATCGAATCGATCTCAAGCTCGTTCGTCTTCTGCACGAGCGCGGCCTTAGAGTTCCTGGTCGCGAAGATCGCCCCGATGAATACGCCCAAGAGCCCCGATACAGCCGTGACTAGGGGAGTAACCCAAGTAGGAGACGCCGCGGCGGCTGCCAGCTGATCCGCATTCGCCACCAAGGTCGAAGCGAGGATGATAGCTGTGACGGCGCCGGCGGTCCGCACGCACGCGGGCGTACCCGAGAGAGCCATGATCATGCCGGCCTCCTCGCGAGGCTTGCAATCCATCCTGTCGCCGGTTCGGGGCTCATGCCCACCAATCGCTCGGTTTCGACGCTCACCTCACTGAAGCCGGCATTCCGGAGCCGGCCGCTCCAGCCGCGAGGCTCGTAGAGCGTGAACCAGCGTCCTCCTTCGTCACGGGCGCGCCCCGTTCCACTTTTCAGGGTCGCAAACAGCAATCCACCCGGGACAAGAAGCTGATTTAGAGACCGGAGGGCGACCTCGATGTCGTCGCGCTCGACGTGGAGCAGGGATGCCATAGCCCAGACGGCGTCGAAGGACGACAACGGCAATCCAGGGCTGCAGATATCTGCCACGTGGACAGGCACGTTCGAATTACGCCGAGCGATGACCGCCAAGCGTGGGGACAGTTCAAGCCCTTCCGGTTTGAGGCCGGCTTCGCGGAGCCCGATCAGGTCGCGGCCGCTTCCGCAACCGGCATCGAGCACGCGCCCTCCTCGTGGTACCATCGTTGCGAACCGCGCGATCCGGTTCGCAGTGTCGATGGGTAGCGTGGCATCCGCATACCGCTCCGCGTGCCGCTCATAGTATGACGCAGTACTCACGCGCCGAAACGAGGCGTCAGAGCGCAAAGCCGTCCGGTCGATCGGTTCCGGCCCGGTCTGGTGCAACCCGACGATGGGCGGCGTGATCTCCATGGAGTAGACTTACTGCATGTGGTGAGAGGGTTCCAGCTGAACTCGTCGAAGGGGAGCAGTTCGCGGTCGGCCTTTCGTCCCGATATCGCCGTCGTTCGCTGGGGGCGGCCCAAAGCACACAGACCCGTTTGGGTTGCCGAGCCACATCAAACTTGGCCTCTCGAAAGGCAGCAGGTCATACCGATCTCCGATCACCAACTAACGCCTCGATGGCGCGGCTAGAATGTGCGTGCTGCCAGCGAGATCCACACTCCGACGTATCGCGCCCATCCTGCCATAGACCGTTGGAAGTCAGTGCGTAAAACCCTACATGGACAACCCGGAAGCAGGTGCATGCGGAACGACGTGAGGCTCCCGCCCGACCCGACGTCAGGAGCCGCCAGGATCAAGAGTCCGGCGCCTGACGAGATCTACCTCGATCACCATGCGACGACGCCTATCGACGCGCGCGTCCTCACCAGGATGCTTCCGTTCTTCGGCGAGAGCTTCGGCAACCCGCATTCCGTCGTTTACGGACGCGCCGAGGCCGCGCGCGCCGCGGTGGCAGAGGCCCGCTCGCACGTGGCCGCACTCATCAAGGCGAAACCGGAAGAGATCGTCTTCACCTCCGGCGCCACCGAAGCGACCAACATCGTCCTGAAGGGGCTGGCACCGCGCAAGGCCGGCCACCTGGTCGTTAGCGCGATCGAACACGCCTGCGTTCGGGAGACGGCGCACGCGTTGAGGGAGGCCGGTTGGGCGCTCACGACGATCCCGGTCGACGGCGACGGGCTCGTGGATCCCGACGAGGTCGCGAACGCGCTGCGTGACGACACCGCGGTCGTGTCGGTCATGATGGCGAACAACGAGATCGGGACGCTGCAGCCGGTCGCCGAGATCGGGGCAGCCTGTTGGATGGGAGAGGTCCCGTTCCACGTTGACGCGGCGCAAGCAGTCGGGAAGGTAACGGTCGACGTGGAGCAGATGGCCATCAGTGCAATGAGCATCTCCTCGCACAAGCTCTATGGTCCTCAAGGCGTCGGAGCGCTCTTCTGCCGAGCTGAGTTGCGGGACCGGCTACGGCCGATCCAGAGCGGAGGCGGACAGGAGCACGGCCTGCGCCCAGGTACATTGCCGCTTCCGCTCGTTGTCGGCTTCGGGGAGGCCTGCCGGATTGCCGCCGAGGAAATGGCGGCGGAGGCGGAGAGGCTGACCCGGTTGAGAAGCCGCCTTCTCGCCCGCCTGCGCCAGCAGGCTCCGCCATTCGTCCTAAACGGCAGCCTGGAACGCCGTCTCCCCGGCAATCTCAATGTGTCCTTCTCCGGGGTCGCGGGCGACGCGATCGTTGGGGCTGTCCGGGGGGTGGCGCTATCCACTGGATCGGCCTGCTCGTCCGGAGCGATCGAACCGTCTCACGTCCTTCTCGCGATGGACCTCGCCCGTGACGTCGTGGACGGAGCGGTGCGCATCGGCCTCGGCCGCGGCACTAGCGAAGAGGATGTGGATCTCGCCGCCGACCGCATATCGGCGGCGGCCAATGCGCTCATCGCATCCTGAGATGACCAGTTCGCGGGGGAAATTCGCGGCCTGTGGTCCCGCGGCGCTTGCGCCTTTCCCGCCGGTGACGATCATGATTTCATGGCTTCACCCAATTTACCGCCAGTCGACGCGCCCCGTGAGATCTACTCGGGTCACGAGTCGTTTCCTTTCCGCTACGGATGGCTGCCCAAGCTGTACGATGCGGTGACCGAGGACGCGGCGCTGTTCTCCGACGACGATGCTGCGATCGCGCGCTTGGGCATCGGGAAGAACATGGTCCGGTCCCTCCGGTTCTGGGGTGACGCCCTCGGCTTGATAGAGGCGGACGGCCGACTCGTGCGTCTCACGCCGTTCGCACATTCGATCTTCGACCCGACCCAAGGACGGGACCGCTATCTTGAGAGGACCGACACGCTGTGGCGGCTCCATTGGCGCCTGACCACGCACACCCGCCTCGGAGCCTGGCAGGTAGCCTTCGCCGAGTTGTCCGAATCTGAGGTGACACGCCGCCATCTCCTCTCCATGGTGCGTCAGCGGGCCGCGCGGACGCGCGGCGAGGTCAGCACGAACACGCTGCAGACCCACGTTTCCGTGCTCCTGCAGACCTACGCTGGGCCGGAAGAGGGCGAGACCGTTCTCGAAGACACTTTGGGCTGTCCGCTCCAGGAACTGCGGCTCCTCCGCGTAGGGGACGCCGGCGGCGAACCGACTGTTCGGATCGAACGTGGAGCCAAGGCCGGCCTGGAGGTCGGCGCCTTCGCCGAGGCGCTGGTCGACCGCTGGAGGCGCGCCGCGCCCGGGAGCCAAGTAGTCAGCCTGCGTTCGCTGTTGCTGGACCGGGGCGGGCCGGGTCGAGTGTTCAAGCTCGACGAGGCGGCGCTCCACGAGCGCGTCCTCACCGTCTGCCGGTCGGTGTCGGGGTTGGAAATCCGCGAGGACGGCGTCGGCCGGCTTGACCTCGTGGCGACGCGCAAGAGCGCCTTGCGCGAGTTGGAGCAGGTGGCGGCATGACCTCTCAAACCGCCGTCATCGCCGACCGGGTCAGCCTCACCCGGCGCTACGTGCGTTCGATCGAACTGGAACGTGATCTCGCCGATCCCGCCGCCCTTGTGGGCTACGTCGCCACGCCGACCGTTCTCGACACCTTGCAGCGCATCCTCCAGGGCCTGGCCGAGGGATCGACGCACCGGGCGTTCCGCATAACCGGGCCGTACGGTTCCGGCAAATCCGCTTTCCTCCTCCTGCTCGCCCGCCTTTTCGCCGAGCAGGCCGGGCAACCGAGTTCCGCGAGAGACCTGCTCGCCCGACGGAGCCCGGACCAACTCGCTCTCGTCCGCCAGGCTCGGCGGTACGAGCCACTCGTGGTGGTGGGTAGGAGGGAAAGCCTCGGCGAGCTTCTCCTTTCGGCGGTCGAGAAGAAGTTCTCGTGCCCGCGCGGCCGTGGGCGGCGCACGGCGGTGGAGCAACAGGCCGCACGGCTCCGCGAGCAGCGTATGGCCGGGCGCGTCGACGACGACGCGGTGCTTGAGCTCGTAAGGGACTACGCCCGCTCGCTCGACAAGGCGCAGGGCGGCCGTGGCGGCGTCCTTATCCTGATGGACGAGATGGGTCTTTGCCTGGAGCATGCCACCCTCAACCGCGGGTCGGTCGATCCATCTCTCTTCCAGCGCTTGGGCGAGATGGCCGCCGGATCCGGGGACGCTCCGATTGCCATTGTCGGCGTTCTCCATCAACGCTTCGCGGAATATGCGTCCTCGCTCGGCGACCGGGCACAGGAAGAATGGACGCGATCCGCCGAACGGTTCGAGGACCTACCGTTCCAGGAAGGCGTGGAACAGACCGCCTTTCTCCTCGCCGAGGCGCTCAAGCCCGTAAAGCACGACCTGGAAGTGGCCCGGGTCGGTCGGACGCTCTACGCCGAGGCGTCACGTCGCGGCATCCTCCCAGGGAAGAGCGACGACATCGCCGGCCTCGGCGTGCGGCTCTACCCACTCCATCCCGCCTCCGTGGCCGCGCTCGCTGCAGTCGCGCGCCGTCTTGGGCAGAACGAGCGTTCCGCATTCGGTTTTCTTCAGGGCAACGAGCCCTACGGATTCAGGAACTTCATAGAGACGGCGCCCTACGACGCCGGGCGCTGGTACCGCCTACCGGATCTCCTTGATCACCTGCTCTCCCGAGGGGTCGCCGGACCGCGCGACGGCGTCCTGGCCCGGCGCTGGGCCCTCCTGTCGGACTCCCTGATCGGCCACCCCGACCTGCCGCCGTCCGAGACCCGCGTCCTGAAGTGCGTCGGCCTGCTCAACATCTTGGAACCGCTTCCCGGGCTGGGCCCCGACGAGGAGACGGTCGCGTACTGCCTTTCCGGATCTGACGACCGGGAGACCGTCTCAAGCGCGCTCGCGGCCCTCGTCGAGCGCCGGCTCCTTTACCGGCGCCCCCACAGGGGCGACTACGGCTTGTGGGCCAGCACCAGCGTCGACCTCGACGGGTGGCTGGAGCGGGCGCGGATGCAGGTGCCGGCACCGACCCGACTCGACGCAGCCTTCGAGATGCTTGCCCCGCCCAGACCCATCGTCGCCCACAGGCACTATCACGAGACCGGAACCCTTAGGGCGTTCGGGGTCCGTCTCGCCAAGGAAGGCGGCGGGCCGGTGCCGATCGTGGCGGGGATCGACGGGTGGATCACGGTCGCCATGATCTATCCGGGCGACGATCGGGCTCAGGTCTTCGGGCGCCTCAAGGCGACCGGCGGAAGCGCGCCCGAACTCGTCAACGTGCGGGACGTGCCACCTTCGCTGCTCTCGGCGGCCCATGAGCTGCTCGTCTGGCGCTGGGTCGACGCGAATTGCCAGGAGCTGGCCCTCGACGACCTGGCGCGCCGCGAGGTGCGCGAGCGCGTCAGGAAGACGGGGGACCGCCTCGCCGAGGCGCTCGCGCCGTTCACCCGGCCGGTCACTGCCGAGGAGGCGGAGGGTGTCTGGTTGGTGGGGGGAGATGTCGTCGACCTTCCGGAACGGGCTGCCCTCCATCGGCTACTCAGCCAGATCTGCGACGAGAGGTACCCGGCTGCCCCCGTGGTCCACAACGAGCTCCTCAACCGCTCGAAGCTGTCGTCCGCCGCCGCCACCGCTCGCATGCGGCTCCTGGAGCGGATGGTCACCCATGGGCACGTGGCAGGCCTCGGGATCGAGGGAACCCCGCCCGAGAAGGCGGTCTATCTTTCGGTGCTTCTGTCGACGGGACTTCATAGGGAGGACGAGTCCGGGAACTGGCGCTTCAGCGCGCCGGACCCGGAGCATCCTCGGCGTTGGCACCACGCCTGGGCGGGGATCGGAGCCATCCTGGCCGGGGGCGAAGCGGTCTCGGTCGACGCCATCCTCACCCAACTGCAAGAAGCACCGTACGGCATCCGACCCGGCGTCTCGTTGGTCCTTCTGACCGCGTACCTAATGGCGCGCCGGGACGAGATCGCCCTGTTAGAACGCAACACCTTCGTCCCGGACGTCGGCGGCGCGCACATGATGCGGCTCGCCCGGAACCCGAAAAACTTTGGGTTCCGGCTCGTGGTGGCGGCCGACGGCTCAGGTGGTCTGCTTCGAGCTGTGGTGGCCGGCGTCCGAATCTGGAGGCCGGGCGCGGAACCGACCCCGCAGCCCGCACCGCTCGCCGAGGCGATCTTCACCTGGTATCTGGGCCTTCCCGCCTTCGCGCGCGAGACCAGGCAGGTCTCCTCGATCGCGCGGGCAGTGAGGCTCGCCCTCGACAAAGCGACCGATCCCGTCGAGATGCTGTTCGAGCGTCTTCCCCAAGCATGTGGCCTAACGCCGGACAGCGGCGCGCTCGACGTCGCGCAGTACGCGGCTATCCTAGGCGAGAGCCTGCAGGAAATCGGTGCGGCACCTGCCCGCCTGCGCGCCGCCGCAAGCGACGTTTTGTTGGGCTCCTTCGGAGTGAGCACGCTGGCGGCACTCCGTCGGCAGGTCGCCGCGGATTATGGACCGGTGGAAGGCAAGCTGACGGAGCCGCGCATGCGTTCCTTCGTCTCCCGCACTTTGGATCGAGACTTGAGCGACGATGCCTGGCTGGACTCGCTGGCGAGCCTCCTGACGACGCGCCGCCTGGATACTTGGCGCGACGACACGCTGGACCGCTTCTCGTTCGAGGTCCGGGCGCTCGCGATCCGCCTCACCCGCTGGCTCGCGGCGGCGCGTGCACAGGACGCTCAGCGGGTCCCAGTGCTGAGCGTGCACGTAGTGGATCCCTCCGGCCACGAGTCCGCCGCCATCGTCCATCCCGGTCAGCAGAGGGTCGACAAGGCGCTGGCAGGCAGGCTCCGCACGCTGCTCGCCGGACGGTCGGACGCGGCCTTCGTTCTAGGCCAACTTCTGGCCGAGGAGATCTTGCGAGCAACTGAGGAGACCGCCGATGCCGAAGGCTGAACCCCGCCACATCCTCAGCCTGTCTGGTGGGAAGGATAGCGCAGCGCTCGCCATACACATGCGCGGCCGGATCCCGGGGATGGAATACATCTTCAACGACACCGGCAAGGAGTTGCCGGAGACGTACGACTACCTCGACCGCATCCAGGATTACCTGGGCTGCGCGGTCGTCCGCCTGAACGCCGACCAGAGTTTCGACCACTGGTACGACGTCTACGGCGGCATGATCCCGTCGAACCATCGGCGGTGGTGCACGAAGATGCTGAAGCTCAAGCCTTTCGAGGCATACGTCGGCGACGAGCCGGTGATGAATTATGTCGGCCTGCGGGCCGACGAGGACCGGTCCGGCTACATCAGCCACAAGCCGAACATCACGCCGGTCTACCCGTTCCGTGAGGAAGGCCTTCGCCTCGCTGATATCGAGCGCATCCTGCGGGACTCGGGCGTCGGCATGCCGCCATACACGTCTTGGGGCCGGACCCGGTCCGGCTGCTTCTTTTGCTTCTACCAACAGAAGGTCGAGTGGTTGAATCTTAAGGAGCGTCACCCCGACCTGTACGAAAAGGCCAAGGAGTACGAGCGTCCTTACGAGGGGAGCGGAAATACCTTCACATGGAGCGATGGCGAGAGCCTAGTGGAACTGGAGCGGCCTGAACGTGCCGAGGCGATCCGGAAGGAAGCCGCGCGACGCAAGGCGGCGAAGGCGGAAGCACGCGCCGATCTTACCCTGGCACAAGTTTATGCCCAACGTTTAATGGATCTCGAAGGGGACGCCGATGATGAAGCCTGTGTTATCTGCACAGTTTGAAGGAGCGGCATGTGCCGGCCGGGTCGGATAGTTTCAAAGCGGAGCAGCTATACGGTCGGCATGCTACTGATGGCATAGCCCGTTCAACCCTTTGCTCGATTTCCATTGAGGCGTGGCGTCCGGCGAGCAGACGTGGCTGCCGTTGCAGGCGAGTTGATTGGCCATTTTCGCCTCGAAGCAAACGAGGCTGGCGATGAGCTTCCGGATCAACGCTCGGACGCTGCTCCATCTGGGATCGGAGCTGATAAGCTCCGACGGTATAGCCCTCTACGAGCTGATCAAAAACGCATACGACGCGAAGTCTCCTATCGTTCGGATCACCGCGGCAGTTGCCCTCCCACGTCGCCTCCAGCGCGAAATTTTCGAGGCCGTTTCGGCTGCGCAAAGCCCGAAGAGCCCATCGTCGCGCAATACCGCGACGCTTCACCGCTTGGTGTCCGCGTGTCGCGCCGAGCTCAATGCGTCTTCGCCGACGGCCGGCAGTGTGCGGGACGCCCTAGGGAAGTGCCGAACCCTGTTCGACCTGTCCCAAGTCGCGATGGATGCCAACCAGATCGTGGTGGCGGACGATGGGCGTGGCATGTCTCTTGTCGATCTTGAGCGGTCATTTCTCACAATCGGAACGCGATCGAAGCTGGTCGAAAAGGCGAGTCAGGCTGCCGACAACCAACCGATTCTGGGTGAAAAGGGCATTGGCCGTCTATCCGCGATGCGACTTGGCGGAAGGTTGCAATTGCGCAGCGCGACGTCGCGGGATGAATGTTGGGCAACGCTCGACATTGATTGGTCCGCGTTCGACCACGACAACGAACAGGAGCTCTCGTCCATCGACATCAACCCAGTTGAAGGCGAGAAAAAGCAGCCTCCAAGTTATTCCGGAACTAGAATTACGATATCTGCTCTGCGGCGCGATTGGAGCAAGTCCTACCTTGAGGAACTTGCGCTACTTGACCTAGCGCGCCTCAACGACCCCTTCAGGGAAATGGCGCGATTCCCAATAGTCCTGAAACACAACTCTGATGTCGTGCCGATTCCGCGGGTCGACAAATGGATCTTTGATCACGCGCACGCCCGATGCAAAGCTTCGTTCGCCATCGAGGCCGACGGCTCAACACGATTTTTTGGCACAATGCTATACGGCAGATCAGAGGAAACATTCTCTAGCAACGAGGCAGAGCTTCTATCTATCAGTAAGGCGCCGAGTAGCGACGTAGTCAGTGCCATCGGCCCCTTCGAAGTCGAGCTTCTCTGGTACAATCGACGCCTACTAAGGGAGATGGAAGGCGTTGGCAGCATGGCTGAGGTGCGAAGCAAACTCGCAGCCTGGACCGGCGGTCTGATGATGTATCGCGACGGGTTTCGCGTTCTACCCTACGGCGGGTCTGATGACGACTGGCTCGATCTTGACCGAAAAGCGCTCGCTCGAAGCGGTTTTAAGCTCAACCGAGCTCAGATCATCGGCCGCGTGGCCATTACGCAGACAGGAAATCCGCACCTTAGGGACCAAGCTAACCGTGAAGGGCTTGTAGACACGGAAGAAAAAAGGGCGCTCAGCGAGATACTTTCGCACCTGATCCAGCAAACTTTCTGGTCTTTCCTCGTTCGCGTCGAGAAAGCGACCCCCGCAGCTGAGCCGGTGAGCGGGTCCGTCGTCGAGAGACGCCTTGAGACTGAGGAAAAGAAGCTTTCTCGTAACTTCGCTCTGCTCGTTCAACGGGTCCCAGCAGTGCGTGAGCAGAGAGAAGTAGTTGCAGAAATTGGCCAAGGGCTATCCCAGGTTCAGGCCGTCATGGACGACGTCCGGCAGATGACGCATGAATATGAGGAGGGCCGGCGGCAACTTGTAACACTCGCCGGCATCGGGTTGACTGTCGAAATCTTGGCCCACGAGCTGAACCGGGCGACCGAAGCGGCACTGGTAACCCTGTCACTGATGCCCAAACCCGGGCTATCGCAGAGCACTGAGCGTGCGCTCGCCAACCTCTCGGCGCAGCTGAAAGCTCTACAGAAGAGGCTCATGATACTCGACCCGTTGAGCGTTTCAGGCCGAAATCGGAAGGAAAAGGTCGACGTAGTGACGTTGGCTAGGGATGTTGTCGATGCTCACGTGAGTCAGTTCGAGCGGGAAGGGGTCACGAAATCGTTGTCTGTGCGCCCCGCTTCGTCATCGCGTCTCGTCGTAATGCTCGTCAAAGGCATGGTAATCCAAATACTAGAGAATTTGCTGGCCAACTCACTCTATTGGCTAAGGCAACAAAAGCGCCTTGACTCCAGCTACACGCCGAGCATCTCGGTCGACGTGGATACTGTTGCAAAGGAATTACGGTTTAGTGATAACGGTCCGGGCATCTCGGATAGTGAACGTGATGCCGTCTTCGACGCCTTCTATACCAAAAAGCCATCGGGGGAGGGAAAAGGGTTGGGGCTCTTTATCTGCCGCGAAATCGCGAAGTACCACGGCGCGACACTCACTCTTGAGCGAGGTCAGGATGGCGTCTACCGGACTTTCGTCCTCGACTTGGGGAGCTTGAAATGACAAGCGCGGCCGAACTGGGGCCGGTGGAGCAAGTTTCGGCGCTTGGCGCTCTCTTAAAGGCCCGAAAGATCGAAACTGTCTTATTTATCGACGACGGCTTCGATCCTTTGTCCCAGCAGGAGCCATCTCGCGAGCAGCAGGATGAAATATGGGCGATTGTGCAGGCGGACGAGCTCGCGCTTAATGCCGCATTGCAGCTCGGTGTCGAGGATGCTGGCCATTTCACTGCCGAGATGGTTGAGCAGACGCTATCCGGCCCCGCGGAGGCACTACGTCCCGTGCTGGAGTCATCATCCTACGTCGTCGAATATAGGTCAAAGGGCTCTGCGCTCACTGCAGTCGTCGAGTACCTGAGGCGTTTGAATATCGAGGTCCGGACGCACGGCGTTAACGACTGGCGAGATCACATCGAAGGCGTGCAGCTCGTGTTTCTTGATTGGAGACTGGGCCCCGACCGCGATCCCGCGTCAATGCATGTCGCCTCAACCGCGGCTAGGGAAATCCACAAGCGACCCAACAGGCCGTACCTCGTCCTGATCTCGTCTGACCCGGGCGTTAAGAACGCATCAGTGGCTTTCAGCGAAGCGTCAGGATTGGTCTGCGGCATGTTCGACGCAATGCCGAAAGCTTGGCTCGCTAACGAGGTGGACGTCACTCTGAACCTAACCGTCATTCTTGATCTCTACGCAGCCGGCGACGCCGTGCAGAGTTTCGTCGAGGCCCTGAGAACGCACGCCGACACAGCGGTTCAGTCATTCCTTAAGCGCATTGAGCGCCTGACAGTTAGCGACTACGCCAATCTTCAGCATCTCGCTCTCAGAAAGGACGGACATCCCCTCGGAGACTATCTAACGGAGTTGTTCGCAGGACTATGGACAGACACACTCTTTCAGGGCGAGCTGAAGTCGCAGCTCGTGGAGTTGGATAAGCAGGACTTCGGAAGCTTGCCAGCGCTGACCGGTCCATCAGACGCGCTAGCCGACTTGTACAACAGTGCCGTCTTCGACACGCATGTGGGCGCGTTGGCACCCCACCCCCACGCATCTGCCGATGACCAGACCCGTCTGCAGCTTTCTTTGGGTGACGTGCTGGTCGAGCGGAAGGAGGGCAAGGTCGTGCGAGCATACACGATATTGAACCCGCAATGCGACCTCGCTGAAAGTCCCCGAGGCTCTCGACGTATACCCGACGATCTTTCCATCCTGCTGGTTCCCGGCGACATTGAGGCTATCGATCACGCGCAAAGGACGGAAAGGCGCGAGGCTGGTGATACGCCCTTCCTCAAGGTCGACGGTGTCGCGAAACGCGTCCATTGGTCTGGCAGGTCAATTGAGAACGTGCCCTACGCCGGCTTTGCGGACTGGTTGTCGAAAGACCGCGAACGGATTGCACGTATGCGCCCGGTGCACGGTCTCGCCCTACAGCGAACAGTATTTGCGGAGCTGACGAGGGTCGGATTACCCAATCCGCCTCCGATTCACGATCCTGTTGGAATCACCCTTTCCCGAGCCGTCTTCGGCAAATGGTCGAAGGAGGGAGACTCGACCGGTCAGCAGGGGCGCTTCGTTATGGCTCGGGATTCGAAAGGGGACCGCATCGTTTTTACTCACTCGTTCCTAGTCGAAATCGCGTCGGCCCTTCGTCAGGGTCTCGATGAAGCGACGTCTCGAAGAAACGATTGGAAGGGAAAAGACGAGGCAGCGCTCACCGTCGTCGGATCGTCCCTGGGTGACCCGGCCGAATGGCGCCGGCTATCCCAGCCATTCCCGTTGCCCGATGGCGGCTTGAAGCTGTTCGGTGACGGGCTGCTCGTCTGCACCAAAAAGCCGACCGAAGGCATGTCCCGGAAACTACTCGTCTGCGTTACGGTGGACCTGCCGTCGCCGTCCACCTAATGGGGGCTTAGCCCCCGCGGTGTGACTTGCATTCAAACCAACCGCCGCGTCCCTTGGAGGTCAGCGCGCAATCTTCGTATTGGGGTGGAGTTCGACAACCATTCCACAGCTTGGCTCATGCCGTACGCGATCGCGTCGCGACAATACGTTCGATGAAAGCTTCATCGACGAACGGTACCTGCGCGTAACAGAGGTCGCGTTCACCCTCGACCTTCGCCAACACGTGACCCTTCCCGAGCAGTCGCTCTGCACCCTTCTCGCCTAACGAAATCTCCGAGGTTCCTTCCGAGTCCACGCGTAGGATCAGCCGGTTCCCGAGATTAGCGCGCAACTGCATCGGCATGACGTTCGCGTCCGGCCTCTGCGCCGCGAAAATCAGGTGGATGCCGGCGGCGCGCGCCTTCACGCCCAGCCGGCCCACCGTGGACGAGACTTCCCGCTTGTAGTCCTCGACCAGCATCCATTCCGCGAATTCGTCGTGGATGAGCCAGATCACGGGGAGCCGTTCGGTCGGCGCGACCTTGGCATTAAAGGCGGCGAGGTTGTTCACCCGTGCCGCCTTGAAGCGCGCGTAGCGGGCGTCCATCTCGGCGACGAGCGCCTGCAGCCGACCGCACGCCTCGTCCTGGTTGTCGATCACACCCCCGTCGAGGTGCGGGAGGTCATCGAATGCGAAGTAGTCCACCCCTTGCTTCGGATCGACGAGCACGATGCGCGCTTGCTCCGGCGTGTTCGTGGCGGCGATCCCGAGGATAAGGTTCTGCATGAGCACCGACTTTCCGCTGCCCGTGCTGCCGGCGATGAGCGTGTGGGGCGCATGAGCACGTCCCGGTGACAGCACCAGGAGCTCGTTGTCGTCCTCGCGCACGCCAACCAGGAGATCCTGGTTTCCCCAACTTCCGGTCGGTGGCTGCCAGCGCGACCAGAGGGCGCGAACCCCCACCTGTTGCCGGCGGGGCCGCTCGACCGCGAGCGCCACGGCCCCGGGCTCCGCGCGCACGGAGACGACGTTCAGGCCGTAGGTCGTCAGTAGTTCCGAGCGGCGCCGGACGACCTGCTCGACCGTCAGGGATGAGGTCCCGGCGAACTTGAGGAGGGCGCTATTCGGCGTGAGCGTGGACGACACCGACTTCGCCTGGAACCGGAGCTGCTGGAGTGCGCTACGGGTCGCGAGCGACACTTCCTTGAGCCAGCGTTCGTCCTCTTCCGAGGAAGCGCCTGCTTCTGGCTCGGCCAGGAGGCTGGCGACCTCCGGGTCGGCCCATGTCCCGTTCGCGGCCGACCGGTCTTTCGGTGCCGCAGAGTGGACTGGCTTCGCGCCGGCTTGAGCCTGCACGGCACTAGGCTCGATGGGGTCCGTCGTATCCTCCGGACTTGGCCCTGCGACCGGACTGGGCGTGTAGGTCGTCGAGCCGGCGCCATCCTCCATCCCGATCGCACGCCGTATGTCAGAGGGGTCGCGGTCGAGGGCGTAGCTCGCCACCAGCTCGCGTACCCGGGCCCGGCCGTAGGTCTCCTGGTACGATGAGCTCAGACCCGGCACCTCGACGGCAGCGGATAAGTCCGGGCCGTCCGCTGGGTCCGGAACGAACACGTGCGAGTAGCCCCTCACGGCGATCTCACATCGTCCTTCCCGGACCGCCCGGGCGATCGATGCCAGGTCGATACCGCTCGCCGCGGGCACGCGGATGCCGTCGATCAGTAGGTCCGCAAGGCGGCCGAGCCAAGCATCTCTGTCCATCCGCGCGGGCGAGGCGTGCAGCGCTTCCGTCATCCGGAGGAGGGTTTCTCGTAGCTGCTTCTGCGAGTCGCGCCGGGCCTTCGCGGTGGCGTCGGCGTGGACGTACTTCGCCTCGGACACGATCAGGTCGAGCCGGTAGCCACCCTCCGTGACGCTCGGTGCGAGCGCGAGCAGGTCGGCGAGATGCTCCTCGCGCTGCCCGAGCCATGCCGCGTAGTCGTCGAGGAAATACCAGCCGACGAGCCTGTCGCCGAGCTCCTTCCTCACGAGGTAGCGGCTCAGGACGAGGCCGATCAGTTCGCTCGCGCTACGCCCCCTGCGTGCCGCGCGCAGGACGATGTCGCCGGAAACCTCGTTGGCGTCGTCGATCATCCTGTCGACCAGCTTCGCGCGCGCCGCGTCATCGAGGTCGAGGTTGAGGGCCCGGAGCCTCGCGCCGACCATCGAGCGCAGAAGGGCGAGCGAGGCACTCGACGACACGACCAGGTTCCGCCCGTACGTGTCCGTTTGCCGGAACCGGATGATGCGGACCCGCTGGTTCAGCAGCTGCCTCCGGTCCAGGAGCTCGTCGTAGTTGGCGACCCAGTTCGCGAGGTTGTGGGTCTCCTCGAAAATGCGCGCCGTGCGCTCGTCGCGGAAGTCGAGTTGCCGCGCGGGCACCAGCCGCCTTCCGTCGACCGCTGCATCTCCGAGCGTCATGCGGGCGACGGCGTCGAGGTAGGCCCATCCCTCCTCGCCCTGCACCGGGCAGCAAAGATAGCTAGCTGACTTGAGGTCGTCGTCGGCCGCCGGTCGGCGTCGGGACCATCGCGAGGGCAGCAGGACCTCGGTCGCGGCGGGCGGGCCGTCGACGGGCAGCCACTCAAGCCTAGCGTGGCGGGAGACCACGTCTTGCGAGAAGACGATGTCGTACGGACGCCCGTCCCGTGGGTCGGGCGGGGGCGCCTCGTCGGCGGCGACGGAGATGCGGAGCCGGGACATGAAGTCCTGTGCCGCCTCGCTGGCCCCCGCCGTGGCAGCCTCCGTGGTCGTGCTCTCCTGGAGGGAGCGGTACAGGTCGCGGAGACGGACTGGATCGACGTGGCGCAGCAGCAGCTGGCAACGCGTGTCCTCACCGTCCTCGTCCATCGATCCGAGGCGGTCGATCACGGCCTGCGGGAGACGGGCCGAGTCGCAGTTGAACAGGACGACCGCCATGTTGGCGCGCTCGTGGGGATGAAGCGCCAGGTAGCGTCGGACCAAGTCGATCACGGTCGCGGCCCCGTCGGCCGGGCTCTCGTTGGTGTCGACGTCCGGGCCCGCGACCGGCGACTCGTGCAGGCTGTAGTCCTGGACGAAGTCAGTCGCGGCGAGCACGGCTAGTTGGTCGCCCGACCAGCCCAGGACGACCTCCGGGTAGAACGGATGCCCCAGGTCGCGCCTCACGTCCTTGAAGAACAGGCGCGTGTCGCCAAAGAGGAGCTCGCCGGGTTCGACGAGCCGGCGGACCAGACCTCCTATGAGCTGGGCCTTTCGCCACGCGGCGGCCAGGCGCAGGGGGTGCCAAGGAAGCACGACTGAAGCCGGCGAGCCGCCGTCGACAACGGCCGTGCCGATCTGGAGAAGGGGTCTCAGCAGCCCTTCGCGGTTTATGTCGCCCGGCGCGCGGTCGACGACCATCTGAAGCAGGTCTGCGTAGGCCCGCGCCTGGGAGAGATTGCCCGCCGACCCGGCCCCCGCGGTTCGGAATTCCCGTATCGCGGAACCGTAGGCGGTCTCGAAGGCCTCGAAAGCCCGCAGCATCGCGGCCGAGTCCGTCTCTGTCAGCTTGCCCTCCGCCCGCCTCGCCGCGAGGTTCGTGCGCCAGGTCGCGCCGAGATCCCGCTCGCGCTTGTAGACCGGGATGAACGAGCCGCGGTCGCGGTCGAAAGCCGGCACGAGGGTGCGCACGTCGGATAGGTCGATAGTTGAGGCTCGGGCTCGCGCGCCCGACTGCTCCCGACTCGCGCGGCAGGTGGTGAGGGGGCGCGTCTCCAGCCGTTCCCAATCGGACGCGAATTGGCTCACGACCGCGTCCGACTCGTACACCCAGACGAGCTGGGCCGAATGCGTGTCCGTTCCGCCTGAGCCGAGGTCCGTTTCCAGTTCAAGGTTGAACCGAAGCTGGAGCGCCGCCTTGGACTGCGAACGGTTCAGGTTCGACGAACCCGCGGCACGCCATTCAGCCAGCAGGTTCGGGAACTCGAAGAGCTGGCCGACGTCCCACGTCACCCGTTCGCCCAGAAGAGCGCGGAGGCCCGCGTAGCGAAGCGCGAAGTAGGTGCCGGCCTCGACGTTCAGGTCCCTCAGCTCGCGCTTGGTCGCCCGATCGCAGCGGACCCGCAGCCGGCGTCCGGTGCCCGGCGGGGAACGATTGATCAAAGGTTCGAGCGAGGAGGCCAGCCCCACGAGGAAGTCGGCGCATTCGAAGGGCCGGCCGTAGACGAAGCGGTCCCAAGCGGACTTGAGCTTGCGGTCTTCCTTAAACTCGGTCCGGCGGCTCTCGTAGAACGTTACGTCATCCGGGGACGCCTCGGTCGTGCGGCGCGAGGAGAGCCGCTCCAGGTACTGCCTGTCATCCTCCGACAGCACGCCCGGCTCGCCCTCCTCGTAGAACTCCAGGGTGCGGCGGCCGAGGTTGAACTTCTCGCGCTGGAGCCCGTCGAACAGCGGCTTGACGTCCTCCCACTCGCATTCGGCGAGCGCGGCCGCGGCCTCATTCCAGCCGGCCGGGGCGGCGATGAACGTCTCCACGGCCCCGTGATGGACGGCGGGAATGACGTCCCGCACCCGGTCGAACGCCTTCCTGAGCTCGTCCTCGCCGAGCGCGAGCTGCGCGCTCGTCTGCTTGACAAGCAGCCCCTCGCGCCGAGTCCGGGCGGAGGAGAACTGCGCCTTCCAGGCGGAGGCCCGGCCGCGGACGCCTTCCTTGACCGCGAGGAAGTAGCACTGGTCGCGGGGAAGCCGTAGCGCCGGCATTGCCGCGCCGAGCGCGTGGACGAGCGGCAATCCCTCGACCGCGACGGCCGCCCGGGTCCGCAGCACGTAGCCGGCGAAGCGCTCTAGGGATGCCACCCGAAGGTCACGCAAGCCAGCCAGGGCCTTCTCCCACCAGCGCGCGTCCGCCTCGGACAGGGCGAGGTCGTCCGCGGCGGCGCGCACCCAGAGGTCCGGTCGGTCCAGGAGCTCCGCTGACCCCACCCTTGCCGCTTCCTGCAAGGATTGCTGCTCCTCGTCGCCGACGTTCGCGAGGAGGAAGGCCGACTTCGTGCAGGTTGCGTTCCGGAAGTGCGTCGCTGGGAGGTCGGTGAGTGCATCCGGCGGCAGCTGCGAGCCTCCGACGAGCTTTCCGGGCAGCTTCACCTCGATCCGGGGAGAGAGAAACGGATCGGCGAGCACCGCGAGACCGATGGCCGCGGTGATCTGGGCGCCGAGGCAGTCGAGGGCGTACCGCGCAGTCCCCGCCTCGGTGTCCATCTCGGTCGGCAGCTGCTCGCGCAGGTACAGGACGGCGAGGCGCCCCAGCAGTTCTAGGACGGTCATCGGGCAGCCCTGCGGAAGGGATTTTCGACATAGGCGCAGGCGTCGGACAGCCGCCGCAGGAGACCCAGCGCCTTCAACCGCCTCTCAAGGCGGTCCGCGTTTGCCTGGAACGCCTTGAAGTCGACGTCCCCGGCCTCCAGGACTGCAGCGGCCTCACGGTCGCCGAAAACGAGTCCGTAGCGCTCGTGCAGGAGGGCGAGGAACGCCGAGAATTCCATACGCACCTCGACGTTCGCGAGGATGACAGCCTTCAGGAACGCGTCTGTCGGAGCGTAGCGGAAGCGGTTCGTTCCGCGGCGCGAGACGAGCCCCACGCCCGTCCCGTAGCTGCGGTGGACCTGGGCGACGTGCTGCCGATGCCGCGCTAGCGCGGTGCGCCGTAGGTCGGCGAGCAGGCGTTCCGGCTCTGGGGGACCGACGTAGTCGTCGGGTTTCTGCGGCCAGCGAACGCGGCCGCTCATCAGCGCCTTGCAGAGCGCGAAGCCGTCGGGCTCGACGGCGGCGCGAAGCCATTCCTCGCTCTCGCCGATCGATGCGACGTAGCGTTCGACCGCACGTGCGGGAAGCCCATCGTTGCGGGCGTAGCTGGCCACCGAGAGCTCGCGCACCAGGGTCTTGCGGGGTGCGACCACCTCGCAGACCAGCGACGGACGGTCCTCGCCGAGCACCTCCGCGGCGACGCGTAGCTGATAGAGCAGGATGTGCAGGGCCCCCAGCGTGGCGAGGTGGGGGTAGGCGTCGAAGCGCGGCAAGCCCTGGCCAAGGATGGCGGCCCAATCTTCGGCGAGCGCGTCGAAACACGGGTGGCGCTCGAATGGGAGATAGCTGTTCCCGCGCACGTGGACATCCTCGGGGATGTCTGGCTGCATCTTGCCGAGCAGGCGGTCCGACGGATCGCCTCCCTCGAAGGCCCGCCCGAAATGCGTTGCGAGCTCGCCTGCGCGATCCGAGCGAGCGAGCATCTGGTAGAGCAATTCGCCCGGGAGCCCGAAGTAGATGTATTCGCGGCTCGCGTTGCCGGACGCGACGTTGAGGTCCTCATATAGCGCGTGCGGCCCGAACGGGAACACGAAGCGCGAGCTCCAGCGTTTGTTGGAGCCGGCCTCGATGGTTGACGAGCGCAGCATCCCGACCAGCGCCACGAACTCGCGGAATGACGGGAAACGGGCGCGGAGGTACGAGAAGTCCCGCGAGGGTACCGCCTGAGCGTTCTCGCCCATCCACTCCAGCCACTTCGCCCAGGCGGTGCCGTCGTCAGCGTATCGTTCGGCGATCCTGACGAGGCTCTCGTTGTTGTACAGGATGTTGCGCAGGTACATGCGCTTACGCGGACGATACTGGAGGCGGTACGGGCTGCCGTCCGCCAGGAGGGTCCCGGCCCGGTGCTGGGCCTCGGCGACGACAAGGAACTCCATTAGGATCAGCCACGGGCTCTGAGAGTCCCAGAGCCGGTGGCCCCAGATCTGCTCGTCTATCCAGAGCTTGTTGTCGGGGTGGTCCTGTGCGGGAGGCGGCGGTGCCGCGACGGCGGGAGCGACGCTCATGCCGGCACCTCGATCACCTCGTCCCGGGGATTGCCGGTATGGTCCAGGCTGAGCAGGCGGAACGTTATGCCGTCGGCGTGCTCGGTCGGGCGCGAGGCTTGCATCGCTGAAAGGAGCGAGCTCTTGAACGCCAGGATGTCCTCCAGGCACTCCCGCGAGAAGTTGCCTGGCAGGGCGCCCTCGCCGACCCGCACGAGGAACTCGTAGCGGGTTAGGTTCAGCGCGAGGGATCGGCTGACCTCCTGGTCGAAGTGCACCTCCAGGGTCGGGAGGCCTCCAGCGAAACCGACGTCAACCCGCTCGCGCCGGCGCGGCGCGACGGAGATGCGGTCCTCCAGGAGCTGGCTTGTGCCGCCCCCCGACGTCGCGAGATTGCTGGCGAGGAGCAGCTCCCGGTCGGTTGAGACAAGCAACCCGGTGAAGACGCGGTTGAGCCCATTAGCCAGCTTGGCGACGATGCGGCGCTGGACGCGCCCCCCCGCCTTGGCCACCGCAGCAACGTCCCTGAGGTACTCGCCCGCGCGAGTGAAGACGGTGAGGTTCCAGAGCGAAAGGTCGTCCGCTTGTTCGTCCGGAATCTTGAAGAAGAGGGCGCGCCTCTGGTCGGCCAGCATCTCCAGAAACTCGCCGCCCTCGCCCTCGGAGGGTTCTTCCAGGTACTCGCGTTGTGCGGCGCGGAACCGGTCGGTCGCTCCGTAGAGGTCGTCGGCGGCCAGGAGGACGTCGTGGTATGGACGCAGGACGTCGTCCTCGCTCCCGAACACGATGATGTTGTCGATCCTGTTCGTCGTCTCCTGCCCGATGCCGAAACGCGCGAGGTAGTCGAAGATCTCAAGACCTTGGCGCTTGGTCGCGCCGAGGTTAGAGCCGAAAAGGTTTGCGTATAGGCTGGCCTGTCCCTCCGTACCCGCCGCGACCACCTCGCGCACGTCCGCCGCCTGGAGCAGGCGGTCCCGGGCGAGCGGGTGACCCAGGAGCGCGTTCGCGAGCAGCATCAGGACGCGCCTGATCGGGGTATGGAGCTCGGCGTACTCGCAAAGCTCGAACAGCGCGCGCAGCCGCGAACGGACCTGCTCGGTCCGCAGGAGCTCGTAGTTGCGGCGGATCGGGCATCTGGGGCCGAAGAAGCCGTCGGGGACGGCTTCCTCCTGGCACGCCGCCCAGCCCTCGTGCAAGACGATTGCGTCCAGCGCGAGGTCGAGGATCTCCGGGCAAGGCGTGTCGCTGAGGTTGAAGAAGCGCAGGGCGGGCGCGTCTTCCGGATCGGGCTCGCCGACCAGTCGTGCCTCGATCAGTTGATGCACGCGCAGCCCCGCCGGGTCGTCGCTCAGCCGGCGCCACGACTCGACGAGCTGCCCGTCGTTGGCGGCCAGGACGAACCAGCCGCCCCCGCCTTCACCGAGCGCCGCGCGGCTGGCCTCCAGCAGGAGGTCGCGCTTGGACGCGTAACCACCGACGCCGCCGGAGGCGAGCGCGGTCAGGTCACGGATGACCGACACGTTTACGACAAGCCCTCCGACTGTCGCCGAGGTCTCATGGAACGTCTCGTCGGAAGCCCAGGCCGCGGGGTTGCCGCCGAACGCTTCCCAGAGCTTTCCGCAAAGATGCGTCTTGCCGTCGCCCGCCGTCCCGGTGAGGACGATCAGCCCGCCTTCTTTATCCGCGTCGCGGACGGTGTCGAGCACCGCCCGTTCGAGGGGATGAGGAAACGCCGGCGGCCGAATGCCTAGGCGCCGTGACGAGCGGCGGATGTGCTCGTCGAACATGTTGTCGTTGCGGGGTATAGGGCCGTACTGCCGGAGAAACCGGATCCAACGCTCGCCTCCGGTCATCCACTCTACCTGATCGCGATTGACGGCCTCTCGGTCGAGGATAACGCATTCTGACCTTCCGCCAAGGCGCGTTCTTCCAGCCTGAGGTTTAGGCCCGCGAGAGAATGAGCCAGCTGCGCTCCGCCCCTGTCTTGGCCGTCTCTACGCTCCCGAATGCCCGCCGGTCCCTCCAAGCAGGGCGCTCAACGCGGCCGAGATACTTTTGGGCGGAGCGCAAGTAAGCAGCAGCAGCGTCCCTGATTCCATCGCTTTTGGCCGAGACCGACCCACGGCGCAGGCAAAAACGTGCGGAGGAACTTCATCTCGAAAGATGACATCATCTGTGAGCTTGACCGCGCCGAGGAGGCAGACTGCATCGATCCGCTCGTTCGCCTAGTCCGTTACAACCCCGAGCTCCGCGAGGACCTGGTCGACCACTGCGTCGAGATCCTACTGATGGAGTGGCGCGCCGCCCACGACCGGGAGCCGCCGTGCCCGCCGATTGATGAAGCCGAGGCGGTGCGGTCGCTGGCCCGCTTCCCGCGAGATCGCGGCCCAAGTCCGCCGCCCTATGCGAACCCTCGGTGCGGTGCGAAAATCTTTCCCAAGCCTCAGCAGCTGAACCGGTGAAAGCGCTGGACTGAAAATCCGGAGAGTGATGTTCGAATCGTCACTGGGGCACCGCCATCCATGGCTGTGATCGCCCCGCGGGACGATCATAACGGCTGACCTCTGAGGGAACGGACCGCCGATCCTGTGGATGACCACTCCGACGGTTACAAACGAACCCGAGGGCGGCGGTTACAAATCGGATCAAACGGCGGTGTAGATGATCCTGCACTTCGCTTATTTACAGCGACTTAGCTAGGGTCGCGCATAGGTGGCGGAGACGGAGGGATTCGAACCCTCGATACCCATTTCTGGGTATGCTCATTTAGCAAACGAGTGCCTTCAGCCGCTCGGCCACGTCTCCGGCGCTCTGGCTCTAGAAGGTCGGATCCGGCGGGTCAACCCGATCCTGGCGGGCGGCGGCCACGCGGCGGCGCTCGACGTGCTTGGCGACGCGCAGATGCCGCGAGATCGCGTAGTTCATCGCCGTCAGGAAGCCGTAGGTGCCCCGCACGAAGTGGCGGCGGCCGAGATAGGCCTTCAGGAAATTGCCCGGCAGCTCGACGAACACCCGCCAGGTCGGGATCACCACGCCCCGCGACTCCAAGTCGTCCGCCTGCTGGTCGGAGTAGCGGTTCAGCTTGTCGAGCTGGTCGCCGAGCGAGCGCACCGAGAAATGGTGGATCACGCCCCGGAGCCGGCCCGGCTTCACCCCCGGTTCCAGCGCCACCCGGTCGTGGACCGGCGAGGCGGCGTAGCGGCCCTTGTCCTTCCGGTAGAGCCGGACCGGCGTCAGCGTGTAGGCGAGCGGGTGCGGCCGGCCCTCGCCGGGGAAGATCTCGGCGATGCCGATCCGCCACGCCGGCCGGCGCGGCTCGCCCGCGGCCCAGAGGCCCCGGATCTCCCGGGCCAGCTCCGGCGGCACCACCTCGTCGGCGTCGAGGTTCAGGAGCCAAACGTGCCGGCACTGCTCCTCTGCGAAGCGCTTCTGCGGGCCGTAGCCCGGCCAGGGATGGTGCAGCACCCGCGCGCCCAGCGACTCCGCCAGGGCCTGCGTGCCGTCGGTGGACCCGGAATCGACCACCACGAGGTCGTCGGTCAGGCCGCGGACCGCCCGAAGCGTCGCGCCGATCCGGTCCACCTCGTTGTGGGCGATGATGAAGACCGACAGCGGCAGGGGCCCGTCGGCTCCCGGGAGCGGCCTGGGGGCGGCGGCGCCCTCCGGAGCGCGGCTCACGCCAGCCAGTCCGGCACCCGGTCGAGGGCGATCAGGGCGTCGACGTCGAGGCGCGGGCGGACCACCGCCGCGCGGTCGCCCCGCACCAGAACCTCCGGCACCAGCGGCCGGGTGTTGTAGGTGCAGGACTGCACCGCCCCGTAGGCGCCGGCGCTCATCACGGCGATCAGGTCGCCGGGCCTCACCTCCGGCATCTCGCGGTTGAGGGCGAGGTAGTCGCCGCTCTCGCAGACCGGGCCGACCACATCGGCGACGAGGCGCGGCGTCTTGGGACCCGGCTCGATGACCGGCCGCAGGCCGTGATAGGCCTCGTACAGGGTCGGGCGGATCAGGTCGTTCATCGCCGCGTCGACGATCACGAAGGTCCGCCCCTCGCTGTGCTTCACGTAGAGCACCCGCGTCAGCAGGATCCCGGCATTGCCGACGATCATCCGGCCGATCTCGAAGACCGGCCGCAGGCCGAGGGGGGCGAAATGCGGCCGCAGGGTCGCCGCCAGCGCGGCCGGGTCCGGCGGCGGCGCGTTGTCGTCGCGGTAGGGGATGCCGAGGCCGCCGCCGAAATCGATGTGGCGCAGGGGATGGCCGGCCGCCAGCAACTCCCGGGCGAGGCCGGCGAGCAGCCGGGCCGCGTCGGCGAAGGGCGCCAGATCGGTGATCTGGCTGCCGATATGCATGTCGACGCCGTGCACCGCGATCCCCGGCAGGGCGGCCGCAGCGGCGTAGACAGCCGGCGCCCGGGTGATCGGGATGCCGAACTTGTTCTCGTACTTGCCGGTGGAGATCTTGGCGTGCGTGCCGGCGTCCACGTCGGGGTTCACCCGGACTGAGACCGGCGCGCGGAGGCCGAGGCCCACCGCCACCTCGGACAGGACCGCGAGTTCCGGCTCACTCTCCACGTTGAAGCAGAAGATGCCGGCCCTCAGTGCGGCCTCCATCTCGGCGCGGGTCTTGCCGACTCCCGAGAACACGATCTTGCCGGGGTCCACCCCGGCCGCCAGGGCCCGCTGCAGCTCGCCGCCGGAGACGATGTCCATCCCGGCGCCCCGGGCCGCGAGGGTCCGCAGGACGGCCTGGTTCGAGTTCGCCTTCATGGCGAAGCAGACCAGCGCGTCGTCGGCCGCGAACGCCTCCGCGAAGACGCGGAAATGCCGCTCCAGCGTGGCGGTGCTGTAACAGTAGAACGGTGTGCCGACCTCCGCGGCGAGGCCGGTCAGGTCGACATCCTCGGCGTGCAGGCGGCCGTCGCGATAGTGAAAATGGTGCATCTCGGCCGTGTCTCGTCGCCGTATCTCGTCCCGCCGGAGCGCGGGCTGTTTCCCGTGAAACACCCCGCCGCAGGCCGCGGCGGGCGCGCGCCGGTGGCGGGGTCCGACCGAGTCCGAGCGGGGTCACCGGGCGCGCGGCACCGCGACGACGTGCCGGCCTCCGCCCTCTACAGCAGCGGATCCAGAATGAAAGGCTCCTTCGGCACCCGGTAGCCGCGCCGCGCGCCGCGGCTGGTCTCGACCGGCGCCTCGGTGCCGCCCGGCGGGACCGCCGCCGCGGAGAGCTCGTCGCCGGCGCGCACCGAGGCCGGGTCCGGCTCCGGGGCGCCGCCGCCGAGGCCGACCGAGACCGGCAGCGTTCGCCGCCCGGTCGGCGCGTCCGCGCTGGCCTGCACACCCGCCCGCGGGGCCGCCGTCTGGGGCGGCTCCAGCGCACCCCGCCGCCCGCAGGCGGAAGCCGCCAGGGCCACGAGGCCGGACACGGCGAGGAGTTTCAGGGCGGGTTTCGACAACATCGCGCGAGGGTCCGGCGGGCTCGGCACCGGCACGCGAGGGCCGGCGGGAGCGCTACCTTAGCCGTTGCCGCGTCCCGGCGCGAGCGCCCGTCCGCCACAGGCCGGCCGCGGCGCATGGTTGGGGCCCGTTCCCGCGGCTCCCGGCCCGGCCTCGACAGCCGGAAGGCGTCAGCCCCGCCGCTCCTTGCCGCCCTGCGAGCCTTGCCGGTTCTTGGCGGGGGCGTTCTGCTGCTGCTCGGCCTCGTAGGCGTCGATCGCCCGGCGGCAGTTCTCGCTGAGCTTCTTCCAGTTCTTCTGGAAGCAGGCATCGGTGGCCGGATCGTCGGGGGCCAGGTTGCCGCAATAGGTCAGGTAGTCCCCGGTGCAGTACTTCTTCAGGGTCTCGTTGCCGCGCTTCGTCTGCTGCGCGGCTGCCGGCAGCGTCAGGGCAACGGCCGCCGCGACGGCGAGGACGATCGGCTTCAGGCGCATGGGTATCCGTACCATCTGTCGAAGTTGTGAATGCAGGACGCGTCGGCGATGCGATGATGCCTTTGCGTGGTCGAAACAAGGCAGTCATCGCAGGTTTTCGGTTGCGTTCCGGTCGCCAAACCCCGTTTCGGGGGTGGATCGGCTCAGACCCGCTCGGGTTCCGGCATCGCCGCCGCGGTCCGCGGCATCCGGCCCGGGGCCGTGAGGGCCTCGGCGACCTCGACGATTCGCCGGCGGAGATCGGCGTTCTCGCGCTCGATGCCGGCCTGCCGGTCCGGCGGCGGGTTTCCGGCCCGGTCGTGGCGTTCGTTCTGGCGGTCGGCCACGGTCAGGGCCAGAGCTTCCTCGGCCGCCTTCAGGCTCGCGCGCAGGTCGTCGCGCTCGGCCGCCAGCGCGGCGGCGTCCGGTGCCGGCGCCGCGCCCTGCCGGAGCGCCAGGAGACTGTCGAGCAGGTCGGCATGGGCGTCCTCGAGAGCCTGGAGCGTGGCGAGGCTCGCGCTCCCGTCCTCCCGCGCCAGCGTCAGCTCGGTCTCCAGCTCCCGGGTCTTGGCCTGGGCCTGGGCGATCTCGGCATCGCGGGCGGCGACGTCGCGCGCCAGGGCGGCGACCCGCATCGTCCCGGCCCCGATCGCCGCCATGTCGGCCTGCCGCCGCGCCTCGACGGTCTCGACCCGGCGCTCCAACCGGCGCTGCTGCACGGCGAACTGCGCGCGCAGGAAGTCGCGCTCGGCGGCGATCTCGGCCGGCGACAGGGGCAGGCGCGCCTCGGCCCGCCGGCGCTCCAGGCGCGCGGCGCGGGCATTCAGGGCCGGCAGAAGCAGCAGGCCGCACAGGCTCGCCGCCAGGAAGCCCAGCGCGAAGATCATCACCGTTTCGATCACGAGGGTGCAGCCCGCGCATCCGGCCGGAAAACCCGACCCAACTCCACTCTAGCCCAGGTTGGCCGCGAGGGTGAAATCCCGCGGGGCCGGTCAATCAGAACGCGTTCCGACGCCGTCCCGGATCAAGGCCGGCTCAGGCCGGATCAGGCCGGATCAGAACGGGTTCCACGTCGGCTCACGGGTAAACTTCAGATAGCCGACATTGATCCCGAGCCGCGCGCCGACGCCGCTGCGGATCGGCACGACGATGACCCGGTCGTTGACCACCGCGGTCATCCCGAAGCCGCCCACCAAGTAGGCGGAGCCGTCGACGCCGGCGAAGCGGCGGTACAGGTCGCGCACGTTGGGCAGGTTGTAGACCAGCATCATGGTGCGGGCGCCGTCGCCGCCGACATCGAAGCCGAGGGACGGGCCCTGCCAGTAGATGCGCCGCTTGCCGGCGTTGCGGGTGTAGAGCGTGCCCTCGCCGTAGCGGACGCCCGCCACCACGGCGCCGCCGCCCTCCTGGCCGAGGATGTAGCCGTTGGGCTCGCCCCAGCGCCGGCCCGCCTCCTCGACGGTGAGCGCGAGGCCGCGCGACACCGTACCGAAGAACCGATGGCCGGATTCCACGATCTCGCCGGGACGGAAGGTCTCGGGCGTGTCGAGATCCTCGCCGGCCGCGCGGGCCGCGCCCGCGGCGCCGAGGAGGGAGCCGCTGAGGGGCGCACCCAGCGCCAGGCCGAGGCCCGCGCGCAGGAGGGTGCGGCGGTCGGTGCCGCGATCGGTGCCGCGATCGTCTCGTGCCGTCATCGTTGCCTCCTCGCCCGGTTCGATTAACGGTTCGTGCGATGGACCTGTGCCGCTCTGTCCCGCCGGGCCGGCAGAGGCCGCGCCGGGCGGATGAGTCGGACCAGCTTCTGAGGGAATCCGCAAGATGTGGTTAACGCGTCCTGACCCCGCAGTCCGCATGGCCGGGCGGTCGGGCGCGCGCGTCCCGCGGGCGGCGCTCACGCTCGCGCGGGCGGTGGGGCTGTCAGCCGCGCTGTCAGCCGCGCTGGCGGCCCTGCCGGCGGTCGCCCCCGGCCACGCCGCCGCGGAGGAGGGCCTGACGGCCCGGACGCGGATCGAGCTGCTGACGCTCAACGGCTTCGACCCGGTCAGCTACTTCCTGGAGGGCGGGCCGCAGGCCGGTCTGGCCCGGTTCGAGCTGTCCTGGGGCGGCCAGGTCTGGCGCTTCTCCAGCGGCGCCAACCGCGCCGCCTTCCGGGACGACCCGCCCGCCTACGCGCCGCGTCTCGGGGGCTACGACGCCGCCGGGATCTTGGATGGCCGGCTGGTGGACGCCGATCCCCTGGTCTTCGCGGTGATCGACGAGCGCCTCTACCTGTTCCGGGATGCCGGGCGCCGCGCCCGGTTCCTGGCGGAGCCCGGCCTGGCCCGGCAGGCGGAGGCGGCCTGGCCCGCCGTGCGCCGCCTGCAGGATGTCCCGCCCGACGCCTCGCCCGACGCCTCGCCCAAGGTGCCGCCTACGGATGCGCCGCGCTGAGCGCCGCCGCCGGCCGGTCGCTCGCGCGGGCCGGCAGGGCGAGCCGCGGGGCCAGGGCGGGGTCCCCGAGGGCCGCGAAGGGACCGTTGCGGTGATCGGGTCCGTGCTGGCCGTAGCGGATCGGGCCGCCGCCCGGCACCACCACGCAGCCGCCCGCCGCCGCGACGATGTGGTCGCCCGCGGCCGTGTCCCATTCCATGGTCGGGCCGCAGCGGACGTAGATGTCGGCCTCGCCTGCGGCGATCAGCCCGAACTTCAGGGCGGACCCGACCTGGCGCGTCTCCACCACCGGCAGCGCCGCCAGGCAGGTGGCGGTCTCGGGATCGCCGTGCCGCCGGCTGCCCAGGGCGACGAGGCCCGTCCCCGGCGCCGCCCGCGCGCGGACCGGCCGCCCGGCCCCCGGCCGGCCCGCGATCACGGGGCCCTCCAAGGTCGCAGGGCCGGCCCACCAGACGCGGCCGAGGCCGGGGGCCGCCAGCGCGGCCGCCACCGGGCGGGCGCCCGACACCAGCGCGATGTTGACCGAGTAGTCCGGCGTCCCGGCGAGGAAGTCGCGGGTGCCGTCCAGCGGATCGACGAGGAAGAAGAGATCGGCGGTGCGGGTCGCGTCGCTCTGGGCGCGCTCCTCGGCCACGACCGCGATCCCGGGGAAGCGCCCGGCGAGGGCCTCGACGATCAGGTCCTCGGCCTCGACGTCGGCAGCGCTGGAGGGTGAGCCGTCCGGCTTCAGGGCGTGGGGGCAGGGACCCCGGTGGTAGCGGCGCAGGATCTCCCCCGCCGCGCAGGCCATCTCGGCGAGCGCCGCGGCGATCCGCTCACGCTCCGGTCCCGAGATCGTCGCCGCGCCCATCATGATGCCTCCCGACACCGCCCTGAATGCCCGAGCGGGGGGTGAATGTCGACGGCCACTGGCCGGAGCGCCGCCTCATCGGCGCTCCGGCAGCTCCCGCGCGGCGGCCGGCATCCGAACCGTCCGCCGGATCCGCGCCAGCAGGGCCTGGCTCCGGCGGCGGTGGCGGCGCAGCTCCGCCGCGAGGCCGCGCGCGTCCGGGAGGCCCACCGCCTTGGCGATCTGCCGGGACGCGGTCTCGGACGGTTCCGCGGCGGGATCGGTCATCACGAGCCGCTGCCACTGGTAGACGGCGTCGAGGAAGCCGTAGGTCTCGGCGAGGGCCTCGCCCGCCGCCGCGGGCAGGAGGCCGCGCGCCGCCGCCTCGCGGAAGAGCGACTCCGCGCCGAGGCCGATGCAGCCGGGCCAGTCGCGTGCCTGGCTCAGCACGATGGCCTGGGCGAGGAAGTCGAGGTCGAACAGCGCGCCGGGGGCGAGCTTCAGGTCGTAGGGGCCGGCATGGCCCCGCTCCCGCGCGACCAGGGCCCGCATCGCGCCCGCCTCGGCGCAGACGGCGGCGGTCTCGCGCGGCTGCCGGAGGATCCCGGCGATCGCGGCCGTGACGTCGGCCGCCAGGGTGGCGTCGCCGGCGACGACCCGGGCACGGGCGAGGGCCATGTGCTCCCAGAGCTCCGCCTCGCCGCCGTGATAGGCCGCGAAGCCGCTGAGTTGCACGGCGGGCGGGCTGTGGCTGCCGTAGGGCCGCAGCCGGAGGTCGACCGCGTAGAGCCGGCCGCGCCGCGTGGCCGTGGTGAGCGCCGCGAACACGCGCTGCGCCAGACGGTTGTAGGCCACCACGGCGTCGAGGGGACGCCGTCCGTCGCTGGTGCGGTTCTCCGGGTCGAAATCGTACAGGAACACGAGGTCGAGGTCGGATTCCGCGCTGAGCTGGCGGGATCCGAGGCGGCCGAGCGCCAGGATGCAGCAGCGCCCCGCCGGAACCGCGCCGTGGTCCAGGGCGAATCGGCGCTCCTCCGCCTCCAGGCTCAGCGCCACCGTGGCCTCGGCGATCGCCGCGTAGGCCTCCCCGGCCTGGCGCGGGGTGAGGATTCCCGACAGCAGACGGGCGCCCGTAACGAAGGCCATCTGCCGGGTGGCGTCCCGGCAGCGGTCGAGGCTCTCCTCGTGGCTAGCCGGCTGGCCCAGGAGCGACCGGTACTGCGCGCGGACCTCGTCGGGATCCGTGGTCGGCGTCACGAAGTCGGCGTCGAGCACGGTGTCGAGGACGTGCGGGCTCAGGCCGACCGTGTCGGCGAGGCGCGGCGCCGTCCCCAGGATGTCGGCGAACAGCAGGCGCAGGCGCTCGTGCGAGCGCAGGATAGCGAGGAGTTCGGCCACCGCGGGCATCCGCGCGAAGGCCCGGTCGAGGGCGAGGAGCGCCGCGTCGGGGTCGGCGGTGCCGCCGAGCGCGCGCAGCAGCGCCGGGAGCATCTCGGCGAGGATCTCCCGGGCCCGGCCGGTCCGCAGGGCCGGGCGGCGCCCGAGATGCCAGCCCTGCACGGTCTCCCAGGCCAGGGGCGGGTCCCGGAACCCGAAGGCGCCGAGCCGCGCCAGGGTCTCGGGATCCGGCTCGCTCTCGCCGAAGATCAGGGCGGCCCCGTCGGCGCCGGCCTCCGGCTCCGCCTCGAACAGCAGGGCGTAGTGCGCCTGGACCCGGCCGGCATGGTGGAGCAGGGCCGCCTCGAAGGCCGCCAGGTCGGGGAAGCCCGCGAACAGGGCGAGCGCGGTCAGCGCCTCGGTCCCGGTGGGCAGGCGCTGGGTCTGCTCGTCCCGGATCATCTGGATCCGGTGCTCGAGGGTGCGTAGGAACGCGTAGGCCGCGGAGAGCTCGTCCCGGGCCCGCCCGTCGATCCAGCCCTCCGCGACGAGCTCGCCGAGCATCGCCACGGTCCGGCGGCCCCGCAGGGCCGGCTTGCGGCCGCCGAAGACGAGCTGCTGGGTCTGGACGAAGAACTCGATCTCCCGGATGCCGCCGCGGCCGATCTTGATGTCGTGGCCGCCGACCGCGATGGTCTCGTGGCCGCGGACCATGTGGATCTGCCGCTTCAGGGCGTGGATCTCGGCGATGGCCGGGAAGTCGAAGTGCCGGCGCCAGATGAACGGCGCGAGTTCCGCCAGGAAGGCCTCGCCGGCCGGGATGTCGCCGGCGATCGGCCGGGCCTTGATGAAGGCCGCGCGCTCCCAGTTCTGGCCGAGCGTCTGGTAGTAGTCGAAGGCGAAGCCGGTGGAGAGCGCCACCGCGGTCGAGCCCGGGTCTGGCCGCAACCGGTAGTCGATGCGGTGGACGTAGCCGTCGGCGGTCCGGTCGGCCAGGAGCTTCACCAGCCCCTGCGCCAGCTTGACGAGGAAGGGCTTCGGATCGCCGCCGGTCGCCGCGGCAGCGGGCTCGGCCTCGTAGAAGACGACGAGGTCGATGTCGCTGGAGTAGTTCAGCTCGCAGCCGCCGAGCTTGCCCAGGCCTAGGACGATCAGGCCCGACCCGTCCTGCGGCGCCTCCGGATCCTTGGGCCTATAACGCCCGGCCGCGATCCCCTGCCGGAGGAGCGCCTCGACCGCCCCGCTAACCGAGGCGTCGGCGAAGGCCGACAGGGCGCCGGTCACCGCGTCGAGGTCCCAGCAGCCGCCGAGATCCGCCAGGGCGACCAGGAGGGCGTGGGCCTCCCGGTTGGCGCGCAATTGCCGGCCGACCTCGGCGAGGTCGGGATTTGCCCCACAGGCGGCGCCGACGGCGCGCTGCCGCGCGATGATGTCCCGGCTCGCCGCGTCCGGCGGCTGATCCAGCAGGGCGACGAGCCGCTCGGGCGACCGGGTGGCCGCCCGCCACAGGAAGGGGGAATGATCCGCCAGGCCCAGGAGCAGCTCCCGGCAGGACGGTGTCAGGAAGCCGGCCGGCAGCGCCGGCGCGAGCTCGGCGAGCCGAGCCCCCGCGGCGTCCGGGTCGGCGAGCCCGAGCCGGGGGCGCAGGCGCGCGCGCAGCGTCTCGGCTGGCTTGGCGGCCGCTCCCTTCGCCGATCCGTTCGGGAGACCGGTCTCATCTCTCATGCCGCATCCTCCCTGGCGCGACGGGGCCGGCATCGTAGCCGACCGGGCCGCCCGTGTCCGGTCCGGCGCGCATGGCTTGCGGCGCCCGCCGCGCGTTCACGATGCGGCCAGGACCGGGCAGCGGCGACGCGTTCGCGGCCGCGCGGGCCCGGAATCGGGGGCCGTCCCGGTCTTCCGTCCGATCCGGTAACGCTTTTCAAAGCCGACCGTGGCGTCTATCCGTGCGGACCGGTCGTCGCCCCCGGTCCGGCCCGCGGGCCGCGCGGGATCCCTTCGGGCGACTCGATCGCCGCAGGGGCGGCCGAGGACCGGGCGACCGAGAACCGGGCGGCCGGGAACCGGCAGCCCCAATCGGGGCCCCGGCCCGCAGACGTCCGCACCTCAGATCCGCCCGCCCGGAGCGCACCATGTCCTCCCCGACCTCGCCCACCCTGACTCTCGACGGCCTCGACCTCGCCGCCCTGCTCTGCTCCCGCGTCTGCCACGACGTGATCAGCCCCGTCGGCGCGATCGTGAACGGGCTCGAGGTCCTGGAGGACGACCAGGACGAATCGATGCGGACCTTCGCCCTGGAGCTGATCGGGAAGAGCGCCCGTCAGGCCTCGGCGCGGCTGAAATTCGCCCGCATCGCCTTCGGGGCCGCCGGCTCGGCCGGCGCCTCGATCGACCTCGCCGACGCCGAGAGCGTGGCCAAGGGCATGTTCTCCGACGACAAGACCAAGCTGACCTGGAGCGCCCCGCAGGCGCTGTTCCCGAAGAACAAGGTCAAGCTCCTGCTCAATCTCGTGATGGTCGCGACCTCGGCGATTCCCCGGGGCGGCCTGATCGACGTCGTCGTCTCCGGCGACGGCGAGGCGCCCACGCTGGTGCTGAAGGCCAAGGGCTCGCATGCCCGCATCCCGCCCCACGTCGAGGAGCTGATGGCCGGCAGCCCCGAGAGCGGCACCGTCGATGCCCACGGCATCCTGCCGTTCTACGCGGGCCTCGTGGCCCGGGCCGCCGCCATGGATGTCCGCTTCGCCATCGAGGGCGATGAAGTGACTATCACCGCCACGCCCGCAGTGATCGACGCGTCCGAAGACTCCGATGGAGAAGCTTCGGACACGGCGCTGGCGTGAAACTCTGAAAAAGGTGCCGCGCGGGGCCGGGATGGAAACGCTTCCCTAACCCCGCGCGAGTAAGTAGGTTGCGCGAGACCTTCTCCGCGTAACGAGTAGCGCCTATGGACGACCTGCTTCGCGAGTTTCTGACCGAGAGCGGGGAGCATCTCGACACGGTCGATGCAGAATTGGTTCGATTCGAACAGGATCCGAACAACGAGACCATTCTGCGGAACATTTTCCGACTCGTTCACACGATCAAGGGAACCTGCGGGTTCCTCGGACTCCCGCGGCTGGAAGCTCTGGCGCACGCCGCCGAGACCTTGATGGGTCGCTTCCGCGACGGGCTGCCCGCCACGTCGGATTCCGTCACCCTGATCCTGCTGACGCTGGACCGGCTGAAGGCGATCCTGGCCGATCTGGAGGCCACCGGCACGGAGCCCGCGGGCTCGGACGACGACCTCATCTCCGCCCTGGAGCGCATGGCCGAGGGCTCGCCGGAGCCGGAGGCCGCCGCCCCGCCGCCGCCGCCCGAGCCGGTCCTGCCCGATCCGGTGGTCCGCGAGCTGAAGCCCGGCGAGGTCTCCCTCGACGACCTGGAGGCCGCCTTCCTGGCCGCCCCCGGTCCGGACGAATCGGACTTCCTCCCGCCGCCGGCCCCCGTGGCCGCGATGCCCGCCCCTGCGGCCGCCGTCGCCCCCGCCCCGGCGCCCGCGCCCGCCGTCAGCGCGGCGTCCAAGGCCGAGAAGAAGCCCGAGCCCGTCGAGGCCGAGAAGACCGAGAAGGCCGAGCCGGCGCGCGCCGAGAAGGTCGAGGGCGCCGAGGGCGAGACGACCGCCGCCGCCAAGAACCAGACCATCCGGGTGAACGTCGACACGCTCGAGCACCTGATGACGATGGTCTCCGAGCTGGTGCTGACCCGCAACCAGCTCCTCGAGATCGCCCGCCGGCACGAGGATTCGAGCTACAAGGTCCCGCTGCAGCGCCTGTCGCACGTCACCGCCGAGCTGCAGGAGGGCGTCATGAAGACGCGCATGCAGCCGATCGGCAACGCGTGGCAGAAGCTGCCGCGCGTGGTGCGCGACCTCTCGGCCGAACTCGGCAAGCAGATCGACCTCGTGATGGTCGGCAACGAGACCGAGCTCGACCGCCAGGTCCTCGAGGTCATCAAGGACCCGCTGACCCACATGGTCCGCAACTCGGCGGATCACGGCCTCGAATCGACCGCCGAGCGCGTGGCGGCGGGCAAGCCCGCCCGCGGAACGATCCGCCTCGCCGCCTACCACGAGGGCGGCACGATCACGATCGAGATCGCCGACGACGGCAAGGGCCTGAACCTCGCGGCCATCCGCAAGAAGGCCGCGGAGCGCGGGCTCGCCTCCCAGGCCGATATCGAGCGGATGACCGACGCCCAGGTCGCCAAGTTCATCTTCCACGCCGGCTTCTCGACGGCGGCGGCGGTGACCTCGGTCTCGGGCCGCGGCGTCGGCATGGACGTGGTCAAGACCAACATCGAGACCATCGGCGGCCTGATCGACATCGCCACCACCGCGGGTCGCGGCACCACCTTCACCATCAAGATCCCGCTGACGCTGGCGATCGTGGCCGCCCTGATCGTCCGGGCCGGCGAGCACCGCTTCGCCCTGCCGCAGGTGGCGGTGCTGGAGCTGGTCCGGGTCGATGCCGGGGCGCAGCGGGTCGAGCACATCAACGGCGCGCCGGTGCTGCGCCTGCGCGAGCGGCTGCTGCCGATCGTCTCGCTCACCGGCCTGCTCGGCCAGACGAGCCCGGGCGCGGAGACGGACCAGGCCGGCTTCGTGGTGGTCGCCCAGGTCGGGCGCGAGCGCTTCGGCATCCTCGTCGACGAGGTCTTCCACACGGAGGAGATCGTCGTGAAGCCGATGTCGGTGAAGCTGCGGCACATCCCGATGTTTGCCGGCAACACGATCCTCGGCGACGGCGCCGTGGTGCTGATCGTCGATCCGAACGGCGTGGCCCGTCAGGTGGCGCAGGGCGTCCAGGGCAGCGGCGGCCACATCGACGCCGACGCCGACGAGGCGGTCGAGATGGCCGACACCAAGACCACGCTCCTGGTGTTCAAGGGCGGCCAGGGCAGCTTCAAGGCGGTGCCGCTGTCGCTGGTCACCCGTCTCGAGGAGATCGAGTGCGCCAAGGTCGAGTGGCTCGGCGGCCGCGCGCTGATCCAGTACCGCGGGCGCCTGATGCCCCTGGTCCCGGCCGACGCGGCGATCACCATCAAGTCGGAGGGGACGCAGGCCCTGGTGGTGTTCTCCGACGGCGAGCGCGCCATGGGTCTCGTGGTCGACGAGATCGTCGACATCGTCGAGGAGCGCCTCGACATCGAGATCGCGGCCGACCGGTCGGACCTGATTGGCTCGGCGGTGCTGCGGGGCCGGGCGACCGACATCATCAACATCGCCCACTTCCTGCCGCTGGCCTACGACGACTGGGCGCGCGGCCTGAAGCGGCCCGAGCAGATCTCCACGGTCCTTCTGGTCGACGACTCGGCCTTCTTCCGCGACATGCTGAGCCCGGTGCTGAAGGCCGCGGGCTACCAGGTGGTTACGGCGTCGAGCGCCGAGACGGCCCTGTCGACCCTCCAGTCCGATCCGCAGATCGAGGTGGTGGTCACCGACCTGGAGATGCCGGGCCGCAGCGGCTTCGACCTCGTCGCCGCGATGCGGCGGGCCGAGCCGCGCCTCGCCGGGCTCCCGGTGATCGGCCTCACCGGCGCGATCGGCGCCGACGCGGTGGAGAAGGCGCGGGCGCTGGCGATCAGCGACCTCGTGGCGAAGTTCGACCGCAGCGGCCTGATCTCGGCGCTGGCCGAGATCGGCGCCGCCACGGTGTCGAAAGCCGCCTGAGCCGCCGCGCCGCCCGCCCCGGGCGATCGACCCCGGCCGATCGCTCCAAGCCGATCGACCCAGGCCGATCGACCCAAGCCGATCGACCCAGGCCGATCGCGACGATCGCGACGAACGAATCCGGAGAGTTCCGATGCAGGCTGCCAACGCCAACACCAGCGGCGCCACCACCAACGGCGCCGAGACCGGCGCCACCGACGACTTCGTCACGGTCTTCGTCGGCGAGACGCTGTTCGGCCTGGCGATCGAGCGGGTCCACGACGTCTTCGTCCCGTCGGGCGTGACGCCGGTTCCCCTGGCGCCGGCCGAGATCGTCGGCCTGCTGAACCTGCGCGGCCGGGTCGTGACGGCCATGAGCCTGCGCCGGCGCCTGGGCCTGCCGGACGCGGAGGCCGAGGCGGACGGCAGCAAGGCCAGCCCGAAGATGGCGATCGGCCTGGAGCAGGCCGGCGAGACCTTCGCGCTGGTGGTCGACGGCGTCGGCGAGGTGCTCAAGCTCGGCGCCGACAGCCGCGAGGCGGTGCCGATCAACCTGGATCCGCGCTTCCGCGACCTCGCCACCTGCGTCCACCGCCTCGACGGCCGGCTCCTGGTGATCCTCGACGTGGACGCGCTCCTCGGCTTCACGCCCGCCGGCGCCAAGGCGGCTTGAGGGAGAGGTCGATGAAGGCGCCCCACGAGACCACCTGCCTGGTGGTGGACGATTCCGCGGTGATCCGGAAGGTCGCCCGGCGGATCATCGAGGATCTCGGCATGAATGTCAGCGAGGCCGAGGACGGCAGCGCCGCCCTCGAAGCCTGCGCGGCCAGCATGCCCGACGCCATCCTGCTCGACTGGAACATGCCGAACATGGACGGCTACGCGTTCCTCCAGGCCCTGCGCCAGAGCGAGGGCGGGGGCGCGCCGAAGGTCCTGTTCTGCACCACCGAGAACGACGTCGGGGCGATCGCCCGCGCTCTCCGGGCGGGGGCCGACGAGTACATCATGAAGCCCTTCGACCGCGACATCCTGACGGCCAAGCTCGAACAGGTCGGTCTCGTCGCCGACGCGGCCTGATCGCCTGCTCCCTGACCCGCGGCCCGAGCCCCGCGACCCTGCACCCGAGGCAATCATCATGGCCCTGAGTCCCGCGGTCGCCCCGCTGCGCACGCCGCCAACCCAGAGCACGACCTCATCGGCCACGGCGATCCGTGTGCTCGTGGCCGACGACTCGGCCGTGGTGCGCGGCCTCGTGGCCCGCTGGATCGGCGAGGCCGGATTCGAGCTCGTCGGCACGGCCTCGAACGGCCGGATCGCCCTCGAGCTGATGGCCAAGCACGATCCGGACGTGGTCCTGCTCGACATCGAGATGCCGGAACTCGACGGCACGACCGCGCTGCCGCGCATGCTCGCCATGAGCCCGAGCGTGCAGGTCGTGATGATGTCGACGCTGACGACGCGCAACGCCGATATCTCGCTGAAATGCCTCGCCCTCGGCGCGGTGGACTACATCGCCAAGCCGGAGAGCAGCCGCGGCGTCACCACCTCGGACACGTTTCGGGTCGAGCTGATCGAGCGCGTCCGCGTGTTCGGCTCCGCCCGCGCGCGGAACCGGCGCCCGTCCGCCGCGCCCGCCGGCCACGCGCCGGGCTACCACGCCGCGCCCGCGCCGGCGGCCGTGCCGGCCGCGGCGCATCCGGCGCCGGCCGCCACGGCGCGCCCCGCGACTCCCTTCACGCTCCGGCCCAAGGTCCGCAACCGGACCCAGCCCCGCGCCCTGCTGATCGGCTCCTCCACGGGCGGCCCGCGGGCCGTGGGCGAGATGCTTGAGGGCATCGGCGCGGCCGCCCTGCGGCGCCTGCCGGTCCTGATCGTCCAGCACATGCCGCCGATCTTCACGGCGGTCTTCGCCGAGCACCTGTCCACCCGCACCGGGCTCCCTGCGGCCGAGGGCAAGGCCGAGGAGCGGGTCGAGCCGGGCCGCATCTACGTGGCCCCGGGCGGCCGCCACATGGGGCTGGCCGCCGGGGCCGGCGGCCCGATCATCAAGCTCACCGACGGCCCGCCGGTGAATTTCTGCCGTCCCGCGGTCGACGTCCTGTTCAAGGACGCGGCGGTGGTGTTCGGCGCCGCCACCGCGACCGTGATCCTCACCGGCATGGGCTCGGACGGGACCAACGGCGCCCGGGCGCTCACCGAGGCCGGCGGCCCGGTCCTCGCCCAGGACGAGGCCACCAGCACGGTCTGGGGCATGCCGGGCAGCGTCGCGCGGGCCGGGCTCGCCGAGGCCGTGCTGCCGCTGCCCGAACTCGCGACGGCGCTGCGCGCCATGATCACGGGGCAGCCGGCATGACCGAACTCGAGTTCGAATTCCTGCGCACCTTCCTGAAGCAGCGCTCCGGCCTCGCGCTGACGCCGGAGAAGCGCTACCTCGTGGAGAGCCGGCTGACCCCGGTCTGCCGCCGCTTCGGGCTCGCCAGCCTCGGCGACCTGATCGGCACCCTCAAGCTCGCCCAGAACAGCACGATCGAGCGGGCCGTGGTCGAGGCCATGACCACGAACGAGACCTTCTTCTTCCGCGACCGGATCCCGTTCGACCTGTTCCGCGACACGCTCCTGCCCGACGTGCTGGTGCGCAATGCCGGCCGTCGCCGGCTGCGGATCTGGTGCGCGGCGGCCTCCACCGGGCAGGAGCCGTACTCGCTGGCCATGCTCCTCCAGGAGGCGGCGCCGCGGCTCGCCGGCTGGCAGGTGGAGATCGTCGCCACCGACCTGTCGACCGAGGTGATCGAGAAGGCCAAGCTCGGGCTGTACAGCCATTTCGAGGTCCAGCGCGGCCTGCCGGTGCAGTGGCTGATCAAGTACTTCACCCAGGTCGGCGAGCAGTGGCAGATCGCCCAGAGCCTGCGCAGCATGGTGGATTACCGGCAGCTCAACCTGCTGCACAGCTTCGCCTCGCTGGGCCAGTTCGACGTGATCTACTGCCGCAACGTGCTGATCTACTTCGACGCGCCGACCAAGTCGGACGTCCTGGCGCGGCTCGCGGCGCAGCTCGCCCCGGAGGGCGCGCTCCTGCTCGGCGCCGCCGAGACGGTGATCGGCCTGACCGACCGGCTGTCGCCGAACCCGAAGCATCGCGGCCTCTACGGCCACGCCGAGGCCGCGGCGCGCCCGGCCGAAGCGGCGCCGCTGCGCATGGCCGCGAGCCTCTGAGCGGCGCGATCGGGGTTCTTCCCGGCCGCGCCGACGCGGCCGTCCCGTCACCGAGGCCGTCCCCTCACCGCAGCGGGGATCCGGGCGATCGCGGAAACGCGGCCTTAAGGATCGCGTGGGTAATTTGCACACGGACCCGCCGCCGGGCGAATCCGGCTCATCCGTGACCCGAGCCCCCCAATGAGTACCGTCTCATCCACCGCGACAGCGCAGCTCGCCGCGCAGCGATGGTCGCCGCCGCCGTCGCCCAAGACACAGATGTCGGACACGATCAGCAGCGCGCTGTCGGCCGGCACGATCAGCAGCACTGACGCGACGGCGCTCACGAGCGCCCTGAGCAGCATCGATTCGAGCCTGTCGTCGGACAGTTCGGCCTCGAGCAGCACCGCGACAGGGTCGAAGCTCGATCCGTCCTCCATGAAGGACCGGATCGACGGCCTGATCGCCGATCAGGTCAGCAGCGGCAGCCTCACCGCCGACCAGGCCACGGAGCTGAAGAACCTGTTCGCCAGCCACGGCCGGAGCACCCAGAGCACCGACGCCGCGGGCGACGAGACCGGCGCCGTCGCCGGTCCGGACGGCCCGCCGCCCGGGCCCCCGCCCGGCCCGCCCCCGGGAGACGCCGCCGCGGGCGGCGCCGGGACTGGCATGTCGGCCTCCGCGTCGGCGACGACCACCTCGGCGGCGGGGACGACGAACGACCTGCTGTCCACCTTCATCCAGCAGCTCCAGAGCAGCCAGTCGGGCAGCGCCGGCTACGGGGCGAGCGGCACCGCCAACAGCGGCACCGTCTCGGCGCTCCTGCTCGACTTCCGCAGCTGAGGCCGCGGCCCGTCCCGGCGAGCGGCCGGGGCGCGAGGTCGGGGCGCGAGGTCGGGGCGCGAGGTCGGGGCTCGCTCGGCGGGCCTCCCGCCCGGCGCATCGCCCGCCTGCGCGCGGCGGGGTCGACCCCGGCCGCGCGACGCGGCATCACGGCGTCGGACAGGGTCGGGAGAGACGGCATGGCGGCAGGATCGGGGACCGGGTTGCCCAAGGTCGCGTTCATCGGCACGGGCGGGACGATCTCGTCCCTCGGCCGCGACGCCCTCGACATCCTCGACTACACCGCCACCGACCGGCGCCTCGAGGCCGGCGCGATCCTGGACGCCGTCCCGGAACTCGCGACGGTGGCCGCGGTGGTGCCGGTGCCGTTCCGGGCGGTCCCGAGCCCGGCGATCGGCTTCGCCGAGTGGCGCGACCTCGTGCGCCTGTGTGAGCGCCTCGCGGCGGAGCACCCGGATCTCGCCGGCATCGTCATCGGGCACGGCACCGCCACCCTGGAGGAGACCGCCTACGCCCTCGGCCTCACCCTGACGGTGGATCTGCCGGTGGTGCTGGTCGGCTCGCAGCGGCCGATGAGCGCCCTCTCCACCGACGCCAAGCTCAACCTCGTGGCGGCCGTGCGCACGGCCGCGGCGCCGGCCTCCCGCGGGCGCGGCGTGCTGGTGGTGCTCAACGACGAGATCCAGGCGGCCCGCGAGGTGACCAAGACCTCGGTGGCCCGGCTCCAGACCTTCCGGACCCCGGATTTCGGCGTGCTCGGCCACGTCGATGGCGAGTCCGTCCGCTACTACCGCCGCTCCGAGCGGGCGCACGCGCCGGGCACGCCCTTCGACATCCGGACCCTGCCGGCGCTGCCGCGGGTCGACGTCGCCTACGGGTACGCCGACGCCGACGGCACCGCGGTCCGGGCCTTCCTGGCCGCGGGCGCGCGCGGCCTCGTCGCGGCCGGTCTCGCGCCGGGCATGACCCCGCCCGCCGAGGCCGAGGCCCTGGAGGCGGCGGCGGCCGCCGGGATCGTGGTGGTGATGTCGACCCGGGCCGGCAGCGGCGTGGTCCCGCTCACCACCCGGCTGCGCAGCCGCGGCATCCTCAGCGCCGACAACCTCACCCCGCAGAAGGCCCGGATCCTGCTCGCCCTGGCGCTGACCGTCACGGCGGAGCCCGAGGCGGTGGCGCGGCTGTTCGCGACCTACTAGCGACGCGTCCCGGGACCGGTCGCCCGCCCCGCCGAGCCCTCAACGCCTCCTTCCGGCCGGTCCCGCACGGTCCCCGCCGCGCGCGAACCCTGTCGCGGCCCGTGGCGCGCGCCGGCGATGTCGGCCGACCATGCGGGCCGCATGTGCGATTTGGTCCAGAAAGTCCTGCCGGGCCCGGATAGGTCAAGGATCAGTCCGGTGCAGTCCAGCCGAAGGGTTTTTCGCCCGGAAGACTGTCAGCGGACGAAGAAGGTTCGGGAACACGCCTTCAGCATTGCGGAAGATGCTCGGGATCGGCTTCCGCGCAGGGCATGACGGTTCGCGTGCCCGCACAGGGATTCACGGCCATGCGCGCGACATCCATCGTCTCCATGTCTCTGGCGCTCTCGGTCCTGTCCGGGCTGGGCGCACAGGCGGAGACCGCCGGGAGCCTCTCCACGACGACGGCCGTCAGCGGCAGCGCCGCCGCGATGTACAATCTCGGAATCCTCTACATCAACGGCCAGGGCGTGAAGCAGGATTTCGGTACGGCCGGACGCTGGTTCGAGAAGTCGGCTGCCGGCGGTGACGTCGACGCCATGCTCAACCTCGGCAGCCTGTACTACAACGGCCAGGGCGTGAAGCAGGACTACGCCGCCGCGGCCGCGTGGTTCGAGAAGGCCGCCCTGGCGGGCAACGCCGAGGCCATGAACAACCTCGGCAGCCTCTACGATGCCGGCCAGGGCGTGACGCAGGACTACGCCACCGCGCGCAGTTGGTACGAGAAGGCGGCGGCCGCCGGCGCCGCGTCGGCCCTGTACAATCTCGGCCTACTCTACGCCAACGGTCAGGGCGTCGGGCAGGATTACGGCGCGGCCGCGTCCTGGTTCGGGAAGGCCGCCGCCGCCGGCAACGTTGACGCGATGAACGCCCTCGGCAGCCTGCACCTCAACGGTCAGGGCGTGAAGCGGGACGCCGCCGCGGCCCGCCGCTGGTTCGAGCGGGCGGTCGCCGGCGGCAACGTGGACGCGATGAACAACCTCGGCAGCCTCTACCTGAACGGCCAGGGCGTGAAGACGGACGCCGCCGCGGCCCGCCGCTGGTTCGAGAAGGCGGCCGCCGCCGGCCACGCGGAGGCGATGAACAATCTCGGTTTCCTCTACGTCAACGGTCGCGGGGTGAAGCAGGATTTCGAGGCCGCCCGGCGGTGGTTCGAGAAGGCCGCCGGCGGCGCCGCGGCCGCGAACGTCCCCGGCGACATCGCGCTCCGCTAGAGCCGTTCCCTGTCGGTTCGGGACGGAGGTGATCGCCGGGCCCGTGCCGAACGAGGCACCGGTGCCCTCTTCCGCGCGAGAGAGGGGCCCTGGCGCGGCTGCCGGGACCGGAGTTGCCGCCCTTCCCAACCGTTGCAGCACGATCGGGAACGGCTCTTGGGCGGGGTCGCGGTCGGGGCGCGCACGTGTCATGCCGGCGGGCGCGGTCCCCACCGGACCGGATGGGGCGAGGATACGGCTCGGATGGGGCCAGGATGGCCTCCTCCGTCTCCGACGCGACCCGTCCGCAGGGACCAGACATCGATGCCGCTGATCGACCCCGCCCGCTCGCTCCTCCTCGTCATCGACGTTCAGGTCCGGCTGATGCCGACGATCGCGGAAGGGGACGGGGTCGTCGCCAATGCGGGCCGCCTCCTCGCCGCCGCGCAGCTGCTCGACGTCCCGGTCCTGGTCACCGAGCAGAATGCCGGCGGCCTCGGGCCGACCGTGCCGGCCCTGGCGCCCGAGCCCGGGACGGCCTTCGCGAAGATGAGCTTCGGCGCGACCCGGACGCCCGGCTTCCTCGAGCGCCTGCCCGCGGACCGCGACCTCGTGGTCAGCGGCTGCGAGGCGCATGTCTGCGTGCTGCAGACGGTTCTCGGGCTGCGCGAGTCCGGCCGCCGCGTCGCCGTGGTGGCCGACGCCGTGGGCTCGCGGCGGATCGAGAACCGGGAGGCGGCGCTCGCCCGGATGGCGGCCCACGGCGCCGAGATCGTAACGACCGAGATGGTGGTGTTCGAGTGGCTCGGCACGGCGCGGCACGGGCGGTTCCGCGACGTCGTCAGGCTCATCAAGTAGGCGCCGCGGCGGTCCTCGCCGCGGCGCGCGCCTCAGGAGCCGTCGAGGGCCGCGCGGGTCTGCGGGTCGGGTCCGATGTCGTCGGTGCCGGTCATGCCCAGCACCTCGATCAGGCGGGTCCGGGCGCGGCTGACCCGGCTCTTGATCGTGCCCACCGCGACGCCGCAGATGGCCGCGGCCTCCTCGTAGGTGAAGCTCTGGGCGCCGACCAGGACCAGCGCCTCGCGCTGGGCCGGCGGCAGCCGGTTCAGCGCGCTCTGGAACTGCGCCATCTCCATCCGGATCTCCTGCTCGGGGAGGGCGGTCAGGCGCCCGGCATGGAGGCCGTCGGCGTCCTCCACCTCGCGCTTGCGCTTGCGCTGCTCCGAGTAGAACAGGTTCCGCAGGATCGTGAACAGCCACGCGGTCAGGTTGGTCCCGCGGCGGAAGCTTGCGGCGTTGACCCAGGCGCGCACGAGCGTGTCCTGCACGAGGTCGTCCGAGCGGTCGAGGTCGTAGGTCAGCGAGAACGCGAAGGCCCGCAGCGCCGGGATCGCCCCCAGCAGGAGGTCGCGCATCTCCGCGTCGGCGCCCCGGGGGGCCGGACCGGATCCGCTCCCCACAGGGGCGGCTTGCAGCATCAGGGTCATCGCGAGGCCTCCGTGTCGGAGTGTGCGGCGAGCTCGTCGAGCAGCGTCCGGAGCCGGTCCGGGATCGGCAGGGCCAGGACGCCCGCGTAGTGCAGGCGCAGGCCGCGCCCGATCCGGTCCCGCGCGCCGTCGTCGATCGGCCGGCCGGGTCCGCCGACCGGCACCGGGCGTGATGCGGCCGCGGCGCCCGGTCCGGCCGGGTCCGCCGCGCCGGCGGAGCCCGGAATCCCTGGATCGTCCTCGGTCCCTGACATGGTCGCGCCCCCCGGTCGTGCGCGATGGGGCCCCGAGGGGCCCGGCGGTCCGCCGGACCGTTGTCCCCATCGGTTCGGCGAAGACGCGTCTCATCGCCTTCCGGCAGCGCTGGTAGGCGCGACGGATTTAATCGGTTCTGAACCCCGCATTCATCCAATTTTAATCTTGAAATAGCCCAGCTTGTGCCGAATTTAGTCCATAAAGTCTCAGATACAATTCAGAAATACTTGTGTTCAGCTTGGCCGTGGCGACACTCGTCCTCCGTGCCTGAACGCGGGATGAGCGCACCGCGCCCCCGGCCAAGCGCGCCGCGACGGCCCCGCTCAGAGCTTCACGCCCTCGAGATAGCCGCGGTTCCAGGTCGGGCTGATCAGGATCTCGTTGACGCAGACGGAGGCCGGCAGGCGGGCGACGAACAGGATCGTCTCGGCGAGATCCTCCGGCTGGAGCATGCGCCCGCGATCCTCCGCGGTGACCGCGACTGGCCGCTTGTCGAGGAGGGGCGTCGCGACCTCGCCGGGGCAGATGCAGCAGGACCGGATGCCGTGCCCGCACTCCTCCTGGTTCAGGCTCTCCGAGAGCGCCACGAGCCCGTGCTTGGCGGCGGAATAGGCCGGTCCCGTCAGCTTGGAGACGTAGCGGCCGGCCCAGGAGGAGACGTGGATGATCAGGCCGCTCCGCTGCGCCCGCATGGTCGGCAGCACCGCCCGCGCCGCGTAGAAGGGGCCGTTGAGATTGACGCCGACCACGGCGTCGATCCCGGCCGGCGTGATCTCGCTCCAGCCGCGCCGCGGCACGTTGAGGCCCGCCGAGTTCACCAGCAGGTCGCAGCGCCGCCACGCGGCGTGAACCGCCTCCCAGGCGCGCTGCACGTCGTCGGCCACGCCCATGTCGGCCGGGGCGACCAGCGCCTCGCCGCCCGCCGCGCGGACCATCTCCGCGGTGCGCGCGAGGGCCTCCTGACCCCGTCCGGTGAGCGCGACCCGCATGCCGGCCCGCGCCAGCGCCACGGCGGCCGCCTGCCCGATCCCGGATCCGGCCCCCGTCACCCAGGCGGCCTGCCCTTCGAGCGCGTGCATCATGGCCTTCGGCTCCCGCCCTACGGCTTGGCGACGAGCAGGCAGCCGCCCTCGGCGAGGGGGCGGAAGGCCTGCTCGGCGGGGATCGTCTCCAGCACCTTGTAGAGGTCCCACGGGCCCTTCGACTCGGACGGCGCCTTCACCTCGAACAGGTACATCGGGTGGATCTTGCGCCCGTCCGCCCGGACCACACCCTTGCCGAACAGCGGGTCGTCGGTCGGGTTGGCCTTCATCCAGGCCATGGTCTTCTGCGGGTCCGTCGACTTCGTCGCCGCCACGGCCTTCAGGTAGTGCAGGAGCCCGGCATAGACGCCCGCGTGGTTCATCGTCGGCATGCTGTTGCCGTTGCGCGGGTAGAAGCGCTCCGAGAAGGCCCGGGTCTCCGGGTTGAGATCCCAGTAGAACGACTCGGTCAGCACGAGGCCCTGCGCGGTCTGCAGGCCGATCGCGTGGACGTCGACGGCGTAGATCAGCAGGGCGGCGAGCTTCTGGCCGCCGTCGGTCAGCCCGAACTCGTGCGCCTGCTTGACCGCGTTGACCGTGTCGCCGCCCGCGTTGGCCAGACCCACAACCTTCGCGCCCGAGGCCTGCGCCTGCAGCAGGAACGAGGAGAAGTCCGTGGCGGGGAACGGGACCCGCGCGGCGCCCAATACGCGCCCGCCGCCCGTATCGATCACGGCCTTCGCCTCGTTCTGAAGGGAGAGCCCGAAGGCGTAGTCGGCGGTGAGGAAATACCAGGTGTCGCCGCCGCGCTTGAGCATGGCGCCGGCCGTGCCGTGGGCCAGGGCGTAGGTGTCGTAGGTCCACTGGATCGTGTTCGGCGAGCACTGCTTGCCGGTCAACTCCGTGGTGCCGGCCCCCGAGTCGATGAAGACCTTGTTCTTCTCGCGGGTGACCTGACTCACCGCCAGCGCCACCGAGGAGGTCGGCACGTCGAGGATCGCGTCCACGCCGTCGCGGTCGTACCACTGGCGGGCGACGGCGGCGCCGATATCGGGTTTGTTCTGGTGGTCGGCCGAGACGATCTCGACCTGCACGCCCGGCTCGGTCTTGGCGAAATCCTCGACCGCCATCTGCGCGGCGACGACGGAGCCCTTGCCGCCGGTATCGGCGTAGACGCCCGACATGTCGTTGAGGACGCCGACCTTGACGCGGATCGGCTCGGCAACGGTCGGCCCGGCGAGCGCGGCGAAGCCGATCGCGACCGAGAGCACGCAACTCCGGATCGACGCCATGGCAGACCGTCCTCCGCGGCAGTTTCTGTCCTTCGGCCAGGAGGGCACGCTGGCATCCCAGCGTCAAGCAGCGGTCCGCGACCGGATCCGGGAGCGGTGAGACAGGCCGGCGCCGGATGTGTCGCGGCGGCGGTGCCGACGGAATCGGGCCGGAACTCCCACCCGAGACCGGCCCGTCGCGACATCGGGATCGGCGCGGTGGCGCGGCCTCAGCCGACGCGCTGTGCCGGACGACGGTCACGCCCCACGGGCGCGAGGCCCGGCCTCGGCGATTGAATGTCGTGGTGCCGGCGGAGGGGATCGAACCCCCGACCTTCGGTTTACAAAACCGCTGCACTACCGCTGTGCTACACCGGCAGGCGCTCTGAAACCATTGAGAAAATTGGCGGTTTCGGTGCGTCAGAGGCGCCTTTTGACTACGTTTGGGGGCGCTTCGTCAAGGCACACATCTCGGCACGTTCCGTTCATCGTGCGTGCGCGCAAGCCTTGGAGTGGGCCGAAGAAGGCCGGCGCCCGAGCGATGCGGGAGGCGGCACAGTTCATGGCAAAGTCCACGGTTTGGGAGTGAATGGCCAAGGAACCCTCGACTCGCCGAGCTGCGCGAGACCACGAGGTTACCGATCGGGCGATCCGCGCCGTGGTCGTCGCGGTGCTGGCCGACCGCGTCGGCAGGACCTACCCGCTTCCGAAGGGTCGGCGCCGTGACATCACCGCGACCATTCGACAGAACACTCGCGCGGCTGTTGCGCGCCGCCCACAAGCCGGCTCGAAAGCGCAACATGGTTCGGACCGCGATCCTGCTGGGGCACTCGATATAGGGGTGAGCGTGATAGATCCCGGTGCCGCCCGAGCGGCGACTGCCGAACGCGTAATGGAGCGGTTGAGCGGCTTCGCGCAGGGAAGCGGCGTCAGTGGTAGGGTCGCCTGCCAGATCATCGAATGGGTGATCGCCTCCCCAACCGATCGCCGCAGGCGGAGACCTGTTGGCAAGGCGCGCACGTGCATCCTGATCGCACCCGGGAAGCAGGGTCGACGACGAAACCCCTCGCGCCTCGTAGCGGCTTCGCTGGGAGGGATCGTCCTGACAGGACAGGATCCAAATATCTAGAATGTGCGGTCGATACTGAATTCGGTTTTCGATATTTCCGCTGCTTCCGGTGTGCGGAATGCATCTAAGTCGACGAGATGTCTATCTGCTCTTCAGGTCGAATGCGATACTGTTTTTACATGTATGAAGTAGTTTTCCGCAATAAGACATGCACCAGCTTTCGAATTTCATCAACGGACCCCGAAGGGGGAGTGCTCTTTTCTCAATGCAATGCCATGAAAAATAGGCAACCGAAATTATTATCGGGGTCGAAATTAGAAAATTAATCCACCACTGCCGAAGATCCGGAAAAACTGCAGACACTGCCTGTTGTATCGGAAATCCATACAGGAAAATGCCATATGAATAATCTCCGCTTGACACAATTGCGGACCGTGTCGGATTCCGCATCCCCAAATAGATAGTCACATAGGCGGCAGGAAGTGCGGAGAGGGCATTGAAGATCGGAAGATAAAGAAACCCAACCATGGCAATGGCGCATGCGAAGAAAATCGGGGCGCTATATGGAACTCGATCTCTGACCCGATAGAGGTACGCGCCGTACAGAAAGGATAAGACAAGCACAGGGCCGCGCACGGTCCCTTCGTCAAACTGTGTTCGCGTATAGATGGTGATCATGACTAACACTTGCATCACCAGGCAGCCGAACAAAATCAGTTTTTCCGACCTGTAGAAACCGATTATATAGAATAAGGATATCAATATGTAGCAATACAATTCGTAAGGAAGTGTCCATAATTGCGCGTTCACCTGCGTAGTTGGATTATCAGTAAAGACGCCGGGGAGATAATAACGAACGACGCCTATCATGTTCAAAGTATAGGACCAAAAACCTGGATCCGTAAAATACTTTTGGAGCGGGTAATACGTGAACAGCGCTCCAACGATCATCATTGCTATTGTCGATTCCACTGCCAGCGCAGGGAAGATGCGAATTAGTCGAAGTCCCAAGAACCCAACGATCGTTCGAGAGCGTTCTAGACTTCCGGAAACGAGGAATCCGCTCAGTGCGAAAAACATGGGAAGTATCATGGCCCATATTGGCCGCGACGGTCCCAAAATGAGCCATCTTTGAGCTTCTATGCCATAAGAAACTATCACCGTGTGCCACAACACTATCATTGCGGCGAGACCAATTCGCATATAATCGAAGCCGGATGGCCGCCCTTTCGTCAGGAAGAGGCGTTCACTCAGAGTCATCGTTTCCGTCCCTCCCGGAAGCCGGGATTGATATCTTAATCCGGATCGTACCTCCGAATGGGAAATTTGGATATTATAAAGAAGATTACGCTATTGAACGTATCACCATATCCGAATGGCTAACATGTGTGGGCTTCGAGAAGGCTTGATGCCCAAATTCCTCGACGGCCATCGATATTGCAGAGCGTGCCAGGATCCACTGCCGTGCGCGCGCCTCGCTCGCTGCACGCGCTGGGTCGGTCGGAGGCCTATGGCTAACAATCGGCTATGCGCGCCTGAGCTGGAGTCGGCGGCACGTGGTCGGTGATACGACCGCTCACGCGTCAATCACCGGCAGATTGCTCACCTGCGTCGTGTCCCGCTGCGTACGAATCGACAACTTGGTGTTCCAGCCGTGCCGACTCACCCGCCCCGCGCGCCGGCACCATTTAAGCAGAGTTTGGTCGGGCCGAGGCCGATGGAGGTCGGGACCCCGGTCCAGGCCCGCACCGTGGCGTGCGGGTGTTGCGCGCGCTCGACCTTCGAGCCCAGTGCCGCGTCCGACAGGTCGGGAAGCTCTCGTCGACCGGGTCGATCCCCATCTGCGCAGGCAGGGTTGGTCCGACCCAACGTATCCCCGTCGAGGGTGAAGTTCGTCGAGGGCGCCGCTCGCGCGAGCAGAAGGGGCTGTTGCCGTGGATCAGCGCCACGGCGCGGCCGCCGCCGATCCGGTCGGGGTGGCCTGGCCTCCGAGGGAGAGCTCGCCCGGACCGGCGGGCCGCCAGGTCAGCCCAGGCATCGTCCGGTACTCCGCGCGTTCGTATAGAAGCGTAGAAGGCCTCCGATGATCGCATCAACGCGAAGCCCGTTCGCCGTTGGATGCGCGCGAAATGCCGTATCGCTCACATATTCCCTGCCCGTCATTCCGTTCACCGCCATGCGTATGCCGAGCGGTTGCCAATGTGTCAGAAGCGATGGCGATTTCCGGTGCGGATCCCGCTAGACCTCGAACCAGAAGCCGGCACCCTCGTCGCACATGCCCTCACGATGCCTGTACTTGATCGGAGCGATAATGTCGGACGCAGGCTTATAGTAAAAAATCATGGCGAGAATGTATTGCTCGTTCCAAAAAAGCCTGTCGCAGTCTCAAGATACTCATATGGCAGATGGATGTCGTGCGCATGCATGATCACGCCCGGTCGGAGAAGCGGGTAGATTCGCAGGAAGAAATGCGTCGTGTCGCTGCCATGGAACAGGAGATGGCTGCCATCCAGCATCAGCACATCGCCACCCTTCAGCGATTGAAAGTAGGACGGGTCAACATCGAGGAGGCCGTTAGAAATCCACTTATCCGCAATGTCGCGGACGCTTGAGCGCGGATTGGGGTCGATGCACTCGATCTTGGTGTCGAGCTTGTACTTGCCGATTGCGCGGCGAGCGAATTTCGTACTGTTGCCGCTTCTGACCTCGACATACCGGGCTGGCCTGCGTGTGGCGAGGACAGTCGTCAGGGCCAATGCGTCGCCGTAGCTGAAGTAGCCGTTCGGCAGGAGCGGTGTCCGGCCGTCGAGGTCGCGGTCAGCGACGTCCGATAAATCGGCGAATTGCTTCATGTCGTCGGCGAACGTTCTGAAGTGCCGGCTCTTGCGCTCCATGCGTTCGAGCAGCCAGGAATATGGCGTTCGATTCAACTCAGTTTTGACAACGTAGTCGCCGTCGAGACGGCAGCTAGACCCAGATTTCGATATCCGGACATGAGCACTCGTCCACTGGTGTAATACGGCACCAACGTATGGGCGCCCTGGAACATTTCGAGTGTTGGATGTGATATCTTTTCAATAGTTTCGTTAGTCGGCACAGGCGTACCGGTTCAGACCCGCCGCCACCGCGTGGGGGGCGCTGAGAACGGAAGGTGGCGGGGCGCGCGAGACAGATACTCGGTTCGCAGAAACGGCGTACAAGCGCCGCTCAATCCGAGCCGCGCCAGGATCTGCGCGGCCGGCCCTCAATGGCCCGAGCGGCGGATCAGGCTCTTGAGGCGCTGGTCGGCGGTGTCGAGGCGGTCGGCGATGCCGCGCCGGATGCATTTGCCGACGGAATCGCCGGCGTAGAACCCGACCGTCTGGTCCAGGTTGCGGCAGGACTGGACCGGCGGCCACGCCACCACCCCCGCCACGACCAGCAGCACGACCAGGCAGTCGACGACGAGCCAGCCCTTCCAGCCGAGCCGGAAGCCGCGACGCCGCTCGGGCGCCCGGTTCCGGCGCGGGGTGCGCTGCGCACCGTCCGGGCCGACCCGCGCCATGCGAGCGCGGAACTGGGCCTCCTCGAGGGCGTCAGAGACGCGGCCGGACGAGGCCGGGAGGAGCGGGCGGGTGGACATGGCGGCCTCGCGGAGGTCGGTTCGGAGCGGATCGGCGGAGCGCGGAAGGGCCTTGAGCGGGCGCTCAGTCGATGAGCCGCTTCAGGAGCGCGAGGTTGTCCTGGATCGACAGGACGTTGCCGAGCATCTCGGTACGGGCGCAGGCCCCGGCTCCGACAAGACCGAGCCAGCCCGCCGCCGGGCGGGCGCTGCAATCCGCGAAGCTGCCGTACAGGAACAGCCCGGCCGGCACCGCGAGGAGGGCGAGCTTCGTCGGAGAGAAGAGCCGGCCGACGACGCCTCTGCGCGGCCGCCGCGCGTCGCGGTCGTCGTCCCAGTCCGTGTCGTCCGGCTCCCAGCCGTAGCGGTCCGCCTGGTACGCCGCCGCGTCGATGTCCCGGTCCCGGCGATACATGGCGTTCCGTGCTCGGTCTGATCAGTCGGACCGAAGATGCCACGCTTTCGTGAAGCTCAACCTAAGAGCAATGTTTAAGTTCTTCTGAACCGGTCTCGCCCGGCTCAGGCGGCGAGCGCCCGCCTCACCGTGGCGCGCAGATCCGCCAGGGAGAAGGGCTTGGTCAGCACGTCGGTGACGATGGCGTCGAGCCCGCGCGCGCGCTCGCGCTGATCGGCGAAGCCGGTCATCAGCAGGATGGTCAGGTCGGGGAAATCGCGCTTGGCGGCGAGGGCCAGCGCGATGCCGTCCATGAGCGGCATGCGGATGTCGGTGAGCATCAGGTCGAAGCCGCCGTCGGCCTCGTTGAGGCGGTCGAGCCCGTCGCTGCCGTCGTTGGCCGTGACGACCGCGTGCCCGTCGATCTCGAGCCCCCGCTTCAGGAAGCCCCGGACGGTCTCTTCGTCATCCACCAGGAGGATGCGCGCCATGTGGTCCCGTAACCGTCCCCAAAATCCGCACGCGCCGCGTCGCGACGCCGCGCACGCTCAAATGTCGACAGACGCAGACGAATTCTCCGTCTGTCAAGTCGTTGCAGGCTGAATCGTCCCGCGGGTCGCGGCGTGCGGCGAAAATGCCGCGCCGCGGGCACGGTCAGGCGTCGAACAGATCCGGGGCGCCGTCCCCGTAATCGACCACGCCCACGAAGGGCAACTGGCGGAAGGCGTGGGCGGCGTCCATCCCGTAGCCGACGACGAACACGTCGGGGCAGGTGAAGCCGACGAAATCCGCGTCGATCGTCACGGCGCGCTTGCCGGGCTTCTCCAGCAGCACCGCGGTGAGGACGCGCCGGGCGCCGCGGGCCATCAGCAGGTCCTTGGCGAAGACGACGGTCCGGCCGGATTCCAGGATGTCGTCCACGAGCAGCACGTCCCGCCCGCGCACCTCGCTCTGTACGTCGCGCAGGATCTCGACCTGCCCGCTGGAGACCGTCCCGGTGCGGTAGCTCGACAGGTGCACGAACTCGACCTGCGGGGCGAGACCCACCCGGTGCAGCGACCGGAGCAGGTCGGCCGCGAACATGAAGCTGCCCTTGAGCACCGCCACGACGAGGAGGTTCTCGGGCCGCGCGGCGAGGATCTCGCGCGCGAGCTCGTCGTTGCGCTTGGCGATGGCCGCCTCGTCGAACAGGGTCCGGACGCGCCGTTCAGGGATGCTCATCTCTCGTGTCCCGAAGCCCGTTGGCGCGGCGGAGTCCGCCGCCACGCTCGGAGACGGTCTTAGCGTCCCGGGCGCGCGCGGGGAACTCCGGATCCGCCACGATGGTCCCGCGCCGTCACCGGGCGGCTCCGTCGATGCGGGTCAGGCTTCGGCCGCCTGCCGGAACGGTCGGAGCAGGCGGGTGAGCCCGCGCCGGGGCGTCGGCCGGGCCGGACGCCGCGCCGCGGCCCGGTCCGGTTCCGGCCCCGCACCGGTCCCGTCGGTGTCGTCCCCGTCGGCCGGGTCGTCGCCCGGTTCGCCCGGTTCGCCCGGTTCGACGTGCCGGACCTGCTCGAGGACGTCCGTCACGATGCGCGGGATGGGCCGCGCGTGCTCTTCCAGGAGCAGCGAGGCGGTCCAGAGGCGGCTCGCGTTCGCGAGGGGCAGCTTCCCCTGCGTCAGGCGCTCCATCAGCATCCGGTCGGCGAGGGAGGCCGCGAGGTCGCTCACGATCTCGAGCTGATCCTGCTGTGTCGTGCTCTTCATGGCAGTCTTCACGCTAACGAAGATAGTCTTCTCCGAGCCGGGACGCTATGCGACCAAATTTGGCGATTCTATAACGTGCGTGAGCATTGGAGCTGCCGCCTGTGTAGAGGCCGGCTCCGGCGCGAGGACCGGTCCCGTCGACTCCGATCGGGTCGGGGTTCGGGCCGGCCCTGATCCGGCGCGGCGCCATCCGCGCACAAGCAAAAGGGGCTGGCGATCCGCCAACCCCTCGCGCTGTCGAGCTGAAATGGATGGTACCACCGCCCCGGCTCGAACGGGGGACCCCCAGATCCACAATCTGGTGGCCAGTGTGCTATCGAGCATCAGTAACCAGCTTAAGTTGCTGATTTTGAACAGATACCCTCAGTCCGGCGTTGCAATGAGCAACAGTTTGACGGCATGAAGCTGCTTACTGTGCGCTTACTGGATCGCGTTGGGAGGGTGATGGATGCGGCTCACGAAGCAGGCCATCGAGGCGCTGACACTGCCGCCAGGGAAGAAGGATGCCTTCTTCTGGGATGACACCCTGAAAGGCTTCGGCGTGAAGCTGAATGCCGGTGGAGCGCGACAGTACGTTGCACAGTACCGGACACAGGATGGGCGATCTCGTCGCATCACCCTTGGCCGGGTGGATACCCTCAGCTTGGATGAGGCTCGACGTAAGGCCAGGACGGACTTGGCCAAAGCGCAGACCGGCAGCGATCCGCAGGCCGAGAAGGCTGAAGCCAGACGACAGGCTGGCATCACCCTCGGGTCGGTGACGGCAACGTACCTTGCGAAGGCGAAGGAACGGCTCAAGCCCCGATCCTACCAAGAGGTCGAGCGCCACCTGATGAAGGCGTGGGCGCCTCTCGCCGGCATGCCGCTGAATGGCATCAAGCGGGCGGACGTGGCGGCCCAACTCAACACCATTGCCGAGAACGGCCCAGTGAATGCGAACCGCGCCCGTTCGGCACTGTCCGGCCTCTACAGTTGGGCCATTGGGGATGGGCGAGCAGAGAGCAACCCTGTCACCGGCACCAACAAGCAGGCGGATGAGAAGCCGCGCGACCGCTTCCTGTCATGCGAAGAAGTCCAGGCAGTTTGGAAGGCTTGCCGGAACGACGATCACGGCGTGATGGTCAAGCTGTTGCTGCTCACGGCGCAGCGCCGGAATGAAGTCGGAAACATGGACGAAGCCGAGTTGGACCTCGACGGCGCAGTTTGGATGCTCCCCGGTGACCGCGCGAAGAACGGCCGGAAGCATGAGGTCCCGCTGTCCCCGTTGGCTGTCCAATTGCTCCGGGACAAGCCGCGTCTCGCTGGCCGGTCCCTTGTGTTCGGACAGGGCGTTGGCGGCTTCTCCGGTTGGAGCAACAGCAAGGAGCGGCTCGACAAGCGGATTGCAGCTGCCGGGGCTACGCTGGCACCGTGGACAGTTCATGACCTCCGTCGGACCGCGACCACGCTGATGGCAGAGCACGTTGGCGTTCAGCCTCACATCCTCAGTGCCATCACGAACCACACCCCGGAAGGCATGAAGAAGGTCTACAACCTCGCGACATACAGGGTGGAAAAGCGCGATGCGCTGAACCGTTGGGCTGACTTTCTGGCGAACCTGACGCGATGAGCACAGAAGCGGAGAAATCTTTTCGTTTGGCGTCAGAGATGTCTGACGGATGGAGAAATTATCTCCAAATTCGCGGCAGAGTAGATTTTTCAACCGCATGAAGCCCGATTGCTCCCCACATGAGGGTTCATGACCCTCAAGGAGCACCGATGAACATCATCGACACCCTACCGCCGGATATTGCCAGACGGCGCATCATGAAGGCCGAGGACGCCGCCGCGTTCTGTGGTGTCTCGGTCAACACCCTTCGCAACATGCGAGGGGCCGGTACCATTCCGGCTCCAATTCAGCTTTCCGAGCGACGCATCGGCTGGAGGATAGGCGACCTTCTCGATTGGCAGGATTGCCGGGAGAGTGGTCGGGCGTGGAAGGATTGCCAGGGAGCCAAGGCAGCGTGATGTCTGAGGTGGCAGGGGCTACCGACCTCAGCCCCGCCATCTCAAGATTGCATGTGCGGGCTGTCCCAACGGCCATCTCAAAGAGGACTCATCGCAACCTAAGAGCGAAAAAAAGCGTGCGGATTGGCCTTGTTCCCGTTTCGTTTCCGTGCGGCGCCTCTATGGTGTAAGTTGGACACCGGAGGACAGGTTCAGTGGCTGCGAAGGGTCAGGAATTTTTCGAGGAGCAGCGCGACCAATCATTGGTGAAGGCGCACATCGTCTCCAAGTATTTTGACGCTTGGAGCAACGTGATGCTGGGCGTGCGAAAGCAGTATGGAAGGATTGATAAGCTCGCCTACATCGATCTGTTCTGCGGACCAGGTCGTTATACCGATGGATCCAAATCTACACCGATCATGGTTCTTGAGCATGCAATCAAGAACCCTGAGCTGGCATCGCTTTTGGTGACCATGTTCAACGACAAGGACGAGGCCAACATTTCGTCCCTCAGAGAAGCAGTAGGCGCTCTTGGCGGGGTAGGATCGCTCAAGCACGCTCCGCAGATACACTGCTCAGAGGTCGACCGGGACGCCGAGGAAATGTTCGCCAAAACAAATCTATGTCCCACTTTTTCCTTCGTTGATCCCTTCGGTTACAAAGGGCTTTCGTCTCGGTTCATTCACGCAATGGTGAAAGACTGGGGATGTGACTGCGTTTTCTTCTTCAACTACGGACGCATCAACGCCGGCATCACAAATTCCTATGTAGAGAGACACATGGATGCGCTCTTCGGCCGAGAGCGGGCCGAAAAGATGCGTGGATTTGTACGCACCATGAACCCGAGGCAGCGAGAGATCTACATCCTGGAAGAGTTGGCAGGTGCCTTGAAGGATCTTGGTGCAAGGTTCGTACTGCCATTTCGTTTCAAGCGTGGCGATGGGCATCGAACTTCACACGCCCTGATCTTCGTGACGAAAGATTTTCGCGGATACGCCATCATGAAAGACATCATGGCCCGCGAAAGCTCAACAGAAGATGAAGGTGTGCCATCGTTTGCATACTCACCGGCAGAGGCTGATACACCTCTTCTATTCTCACTATCCCAGCCACTGAGCGCACTGAAGGGCGATCTTCTGAAATCTTACGCCGGCCGCACTTTGACGATGCTCCAGATCTACGAAGACCACAATGTGGACAAGCCATACATCGCAAAGAACTACAAGGCGGCCTTGAATGAACTTGAGGAGCAAGGTCAGATCGTTGCCAACAAGCCCGCTGCAAAGCGACCGATGAAAAATGGTCAGCGGACGTTCAGCGATGCAACGCTGGTCAAGTTTCCGGCTTTGGAGAAGTAGCATGGCCATCTCGTCATCCATCGAATGGACGGACGCAACATGGAACCCGGTTGCTGGCTGCAACATCGTCTCGCCGGGCTGTACGAACTGTTATGCCATGCGTATGGCGGCTCGACTCCAAATTATGGGGCAAGAGAAATACGCGGGCACCACTCGAAAATCAGGCGCTCGACATGTTTGGACGGGAAAGATCGTTCTAGACCGAAAGTCTCTCGACGTTCCGCGTCAGTGGAAACGCGGTCGCAGGATCTTCGTCAACAGCATGTCCGACCTTTTCCATGAGGACGTCCCGGTAGAATACATCCGAGATGTCTTTCGGGTGATGTCCGAAACTGAGCGACATACATACCAGATTTTGACAAAACGCGCAGAGAGGTTGGCCGCAGTATCCGACAGTCTGCGCTGGCCGTCGAATGTTTGGATGGGCGTAAGTGTCGAGAGCGAGGAATACGTCCACCGGATCGATGAGCTTCGCGCGAGCGGCGCCCGCGTCAAGTTCCTATCGCTTGAGCCTCTGCTCGGACCACTGCCAGAGCTAAACCTAACCGGCATCGATTGGGTCATTGTTGGTGGAGAAAGCGGCCCGGCTGCCAGACCTATCGACCCGAATTGGGTGCGGGAGATACGCGACCGATGCCTTGATGCCAATGTGCCGTTCCACTTCAAGCAGTGGGGCGGGAAGGTGAAAAGCACTACAGGTCGGACGCTGGACGGCAGAACCTGGGATCAGTGGCCGAGACAGGCAGAAGGCCAAACGGCGATCTGATACAGGTCCAACGCCCGAGACAAAGCGCGACAGCTCGACCGACTTCGTGCAGATCGACACGATCACGGTCACAGCGGTGTAGGCCGGAGCCTCAGGCGGCTGCCAGGATGCGCCCGACCTGGACAGCAGACCAAGTTCCGCCGCGCACGGTCTCGACCCGGCGGGCGTTCAGCTCGGCCGCGATCCCACGGTTGGACGTGACACCAGAGGCGCGGATGGCCTCGATCACCGGCCGGACGTTCTCGGCGAAGGCACGGGCAGCGTCACGGTTGGCGCTGGCACCCTTGGCACTGGCCTCAGCAAGGTTCGTCCGGTTTCCGAGAACCCCAGTCCCGACCTTGCCGGCCAGAGCGGCTTTCGTGCGGGCTGAGATCATGGCGCGCTCTTTCTCGGCCAAAGCGGCGTAGAGGTGGAGCACGAACGGGTCCACACCCTCACCAAGCTCGGCCACCAGGAACGGCACCCGCTGCGCCATAAGGCCAGCAACGAACGCCACGTCTCGGGATAGGCGGTCCAGCTTGGCCACCACCACCGCGCACTTGGCCTTGCGAGCAACAGCCAGAGCAGCGGCGAGCTGAGGCCGGCGGTCCAGGGCGTCGGCGCCCTTGCCCGTCTCGACCTCAACGAACTCGGCCTCCAGCTCGAAACCGTTGGACGCGGCGAACGCCTCAATCGCCTTGCGCTGTGCCTCAAGCCCCAGACCGCTCTTGCCCTGCCGATCCGTCGAAACCCGGAGGTAGGAAACCAGGGTGCGAGAAGTGGCGGACATGTCAGCGTCTCCGGTGTGACATCACCATACGAGCGTTTGGAGTTGTAACGCAACTCCCTTTCCGGCCTCCGCGCGAGGAAATCGCGCCCGGCTCAACACCAAGAAACGATCATGAACTCATCTGACGCATTCGGCCCATGGGCGCCGAACCTACCGCCGTGCGAGCGTATCGCCCGGTGCCGTACCCTACGGGCCGTTGCCCGCCTCATGGCCGGACCCCGCGCCACCGCGCTGTGTGAAGCCCTCGCGTGTGCGGAGGGCGATGCCTCGCACCTCGCCCGTGCCCTGACGGCTCTCAACCGTCTCGCCAGCCTCGACCGGAGGCGTGTGCTGGCATCCTACGGTCCGGTGATGACCGCGCCGTCCCCCTGCAACTGAGAAAAGTAAATGCCAATGACCGACAGAGTAAGAGTCATCGGATCGCCCAAGATCGATGAGAAGCGACAGCGAATAGATTTGATGCTTTCGGTTCCTCTGGTGCAAACTGCACGGAGTAAATCGAACAAGTATCCGATGAGTCGCGATGAAGTTGCTCGCCTGCTTGCGAACATACCATCGAGAAAGTGAGGCCAGTGGACCTGTAGGTCTCGCCCTTAGACATGGGGACTCTACATCTACCCCATGCGTCTCGCCGGTCTCACCCTGCTCCTGTCCCTCGCCCCAGTGACGGCCTCCGGCCAGAGCCTGGACGACACGCAGGCGATCAACGCCCTTCGGGACAGCGCACGCGCGCAAGAGCGGCAAGCCCGGTCCCTGGAACAACGAGAGGGCCTGCTACGTGAGCAAGCCCTCAAGGATGACAGAGATAGACGGAACGCGGCACGGGACGCGCGTTCGTCCCGGCGCTTTGACAGGCCCTGAGCCTACGCCTCGACGCGGCTCTCGTATCGTTCAAGCAGATCAATCAGCGCAGCGAGAGCGTCACTGGCGACCAGCGCACCGTTGCTGTCTCCAGCCTCATTCATGCGGTCGGCAGCCCTGCCAAGATCCCATCCGAGATCGGCCAGCTTCGAGTAGGTCTCGTGATCCAACATCTGTGTGTCTCTGAACCTACGGCAACCATTGCCGTGTTGCAAGAGCAAGATGGATCATTCCGCAGTGTTCATCAATTCATAAGGCACACACCTTCGCTTGCATGTAACACACATCACTCGCAAGAATGCAAGTCAGTTTTTCTGGCAGTATAGGGGGGCCTATGGCTGTCGTGAGAAAAATTTATTCTGCCAAAAGGACCCGATTACCATGAGTCGTGACCACACGGTCATCATCGCACTTCGCGAGAACACGAAGATACGGCCGGCCGATTTGGATTTCATCATCGAGAACGGTCAGAACTACAGAGGCGTCTCGCTCCCTGCTGGCGTCCGCCGCTGGCCGATGGGCGATTGCGTCCTCGGCGCACAGGACTTCGAGGATCGCGGCCTCGGCCGGTTCACATCGGGCTACGTGCTGCGATCAGGTACGCGCCGACCGATCCCGCACTCGTGGGCGAGCCGTGACGGCACCTACGCGCTGGACCCAACCCTCGCGGACGCGGTGGAGCACGCCTACTGGGGGTTGGCCGGAAAGCATCATGACCGGCTCAACACCATCGCCGCACACACGTTCAGGGGCACGACATCCGCCGGTATTCCGGTCGATCTGGCCAGGGGCGGTTTCAAGATCCCCGGCCTCCAACCGTTCCGGTTCCGGCTCTAAGGTCCGAACTTGGTCAGCTTGAGCGTGAGGTGGCTGCTCACGACCCCTTGGGGAAGCTTGGAACGTCCGCTTACGGGGTGATCGGTGAGGCAGAGACCTACGACCGGGTTGGGTGGTTCGCTGCCGGTCTGCTTCTGGACGGCGGATGCATTGAGGCGGACATCGTCTACGCGCACTTACAGGGAGAGAACATATCATCGGCGATTGTCTCCGCCGGGTCTCAGTTCGTCGATGTGGTACGCCATCAAGGGTGCCAGTCGCGCGATGTGCGGCTGCCATCGTGCCCGTTGCGCGAGATAAATCTCGGCGCCTTCCTCGTTGGGCATCGCCTCGATCCCCGCCGAAGAAAGCTGCCTGACAGCTTCTGCGAAGCGCGTGCGCCACGCCTCGCTCTCGGCCCTGCTGACGTCGGTTGGCGTGGGCAGGTCTCCGGGTAAGAATGTCGTTTCAAGCGTGACCACGAGCAGCATGGCGACGCGCCAGATTGCGTCGACGGCGGCAGCCTCCTTCAGCCATGCCGCCTGACGGCCTCCGATCCCGCTGCGGATCAGCGACACCGTGTCGAGGGCGACGAAGACTTGTGCCGAGACTGAATAATAGGGCTGACGGAAACGGAAGTAGAACAGCACGGGGTAGAAATGATGCGCCTCCTTCATCTCAGACAAGGATGCCGCCAGATCGGCCAGGTGGGTGTAGCCTGAACTAAACTGTCCCTGGGGCCCGAGCCGCGCCAGCAATTCGGCCGCGTCGGCGCTTTCACCCGTCAAGAGATGCAGCTTCAGCCCAAGGGCATTGCGTTGCCGGAGCGCGCTGTAGACCTGCATCACGTAGGTCAGAACCAGCGATGTCGCCGACATGCCGACGAGGGAGTTCACGAGATAGAGGACGCGGTAGCTGTCGGTGACCGGTTTGAAGTCGCTGGCCCCCACGATCGCCATGCTGCTGCCGCCCGCGTAGAGCGCGGTCATGAAGTCGGCCGGCGTCTCGCCACTGCTCGCCCGAACCGCCGCACCGAGCGCGGGATGGATGATCAGGCCGGCTCCGAGGGTAAGCCCCAAGGCCCAGAGCAGGACGTAGACGATGAGGATGACCGGGCCACAGAAGGACAGCACGGCGCCCCGCTTCTGCCCGGCCGCATCGGCGGCGGCGCGGAAGATCGCCCAGGTGAGATGGGCGACCCTGTCCGCGATCAGACCTGTCCCGATGCGCGCGTAGAGGACCGTCAGGAAGATGTCGGCGAGGACGAGGCCCATAACTAGCACGCCCGATGCCTGTTCGAGGGCGGGCAGGATCAGGCCAGCCATCCTTCCGACCTCAAGCGTTGGTTAGGGTCCAAGGACGCATCGCTTCTGGGCCGATGATGTCGGACGGCGGTTTGAAGCCGCGTGCCGCGCCCCGCATCACCTCGGCACGACGGCGGAAGCCGCTGCGGCGGCGGTAGTCGCGTCGGACCTTCTCAGACGGAGCGAGGGGTGCTTCCGCGAGGCTTCGCGCACAGATGACGTCGAGTGCGGTGACGCCGGCCAGAGCCATGAGGGCGATCAGCACGTTGTCCTTGCGCGGGTTATGGCCCTCCAGCCCGGGCAGCACCGTGGCGATGTCGAGCGCGTCGCCGGCCACACGTGCCGAGATCCACGGGGTCGGGTCGCGTGCACCCAGGATCCCGACCCCTTGGAGGAGTTCGCGCACTCCGTACGCTCGGATGACCGGAGCCGAGCGCGGCATTCCGAGCCATCGAGCGATGGCGCCGCCGCACGCCAATTCGGTTACTCCGAGGCCAATCGAGAACCAACCTAAGCCTTGGGCAAGCTCCCGAGTTGCGGGATCTGGTCTGCGGCGCGGATCTGAAACGAGATAGCTCGGCAACTCGGAGCGATCGGGATCGCCGCTTCGGCGGCGTTGAGACATGGACTCAGACATGCTGACTTCCTCGCTGGAGCACGGAGGGCGAAGGGAGCAGGCCCGCCGCAGCGCGACGGGCCGCGGAGCCACTCAGGGTCTGAGCACGACCTTGATGCAGTTGTCCTTCTTGTCGCGGAATGTCTTGTACATCTCGGGCCCTTGTTCGAGCTTGGCCCGATGGGTGATGACGAAGGACGGGTCGATCTGACCGTCGTCGATGCGCTTGACGAGATCATCGGTCCATCGGTTCACGTGGGTCTGCCCCGTGCGGATGGTCAGTCCCTTGTTCATGAGGGCTCCCATCGGCACCTTGTCGATGAGCCCGCCATAGACGCCCGGGATCGAGAGGATGCCGGCGGGCCGGCAGACATAGATCATCTCGCGCAGCACTGAAGCGCGGTCGCTCTCCAGCATCACCGCCTGCTTGACGCGGTCGTAAGCGTGTTCGAGCGCGCGCGGTGAATGCGCCTCCATGCCGACGGCATCGATGCACTTCTCCGGGCCCTTGCCGCCCGTAAGGTCGTTCAGCCGCTCGACCGTGCTTTCCTGACTATTGTCGATGGTGATCGCACCGCCGGCGCGCGCCATCTCCAGGCGCTCGGGCACGCTGTCGATGCAGACCACCTGCTTTGCCCCGAGCAGCAGCGCGGAGCGCAACGTCATCTGACCGACGGGGCCAGCGCCCCAGATCGCGACCGTATCGGTCGGCTGGATGTCAGCCTGTACGGCTGCCTGCCAGCCGGTGGGGAAGATGTCGCCGAGGAACAGCACCTGCTCGTCGCTCAGGTTCTCCGGCACCTTGATGTGCGTCTTGTCGGCAAACGGCACGCGGACGTACTCGGCCTGCCCGCCCTGGTACCCGCCCGTGAGGTGGGTGTACCCGAACAGTCCCGCGGTGGTGTGCCCGAAGGCTTTGTCGGCGATGTCCTTGTTGCGGTTCGAGCGTTCGCAGACGGAGAAGTAGCCGCGCTTACACTGGTCGCACTCGCCACAGATGATTGTGAACGGCACGACGATGCGCTCACCCTTCTTGAGCGCGCCATTGACGCCTTTGCCGGTCTCGACGACCTCCCCCATGAACTCGTGGCCCATGACGTCGCCCTTCTCCATGCCAGGCATGAAGTGGTCGTAGAGGTGCAGGTCCGAGCCGCAGATCGCGCAGGCGGTGACCTTGATGATCGCGTCGCGATCATCCTCGATCTTGGGGTCCGGGACCGTGTCGCAGCGGATGTCCTCAGTGCCGTGCCAAACCAGCGCCCTCATGGGAAATCTCCTAACATGTATGAGCTTTTTCATTCCCCTGCGTTAGATCTTCTCGTCCGAAGCGGGCTTCAGCTTAAAATGTTTCATGCCCTGAGTGCAAAAAACAAAATCTCAATGACACCCCCATCGACGTGTAACCTTGACAATGATGCATTCGATGATGAATTTGGACCGTTCTACGGATTGCGAGCGACCAGATTTGGCAAAACTATTTGGTCGACAAGCCCGGTGGACGCCGAGCTAATCTGGTGCCGTGAACGGATGCGCCCTGTCGGAACGGACAAGCGCAGACGACGTCTGCTTCGGCGCATGCTTGGACTACGGGCAGCGACCGCCGCAGGCCAGAGGCTCAGTGTTTGCTTCGGGACGAAAGGCCAAGGTTCGGTTGCCACCCGAGCCGAAGTCGCCGGAAATTTTGGCGAACGGTTGCTTTTGAGAAGCGCCAATAGTTGTCCGGGTGGCTAGGTTGGGTCGGTTGCGGAACGTCCGCTTGCGGCGGGCGGTTACCTCCAGCACTCCAGGCTTTCCTGACATTGCAGCGGCCAAGCTGATCGAAGTTGGGCCCAAGGAATGCTGACGTCTACAGCGATTTGCAGAGAAGGGCTCAGAAGGCGAGGACAAGGGCCAGCAAAGGAAACCCATCTGTCGAACCTCGCGCCAGTCCTGAGCGATCTTGGCGAATTGTACAGGCATGGGGATCGAAGGGCGTCCGTATTTCGCCGGCACGATCCCGTCACGCCACAAAAGACATGCAGGAAAATGCGGAAATAGGGATCAACCAGAAAAATAGTGCAACATCAAGCGGTTGGTGCAATTCAGCCGCCGAATTACCACATGAAGTGAGCCGCTAAAATAGGGCGCGCAAAGAAATGGCCCTCCACCGCGTAAGACGGGAAGGGCCAGAGGTGAAGACCCACTGCAAGGATCAACAAGTGAAAGATGGTAGCACCGCGCCAGTAGCGCAAGAGACACAAACTCACCCGACCCTGTTCGACAAGCAAATTTGGCTCGACGCGATCATGAGGCGGAAGGACCTTACCGACTCCGCGAAAGTCCTGGCTTGGCGTCTGGCCGACCACCACAACCAGCGCACGGGCCAGTGCAACCCATCCCTCCTGGTGCTATCCGAAGGAACGGGCCGTTCCCGAAGCGTGGTTCATGAGAACCTGAACGCGCTCCGAGACGCCGGCCTCATTGACTGGACCTCCGGCAACAGCTCCCGCAGCAACAGGTACGTCCTACAGGGAGTGGAGATCCACGACCGCGCAGCGAAACCAGCCTCTCCGGCCCCTCAACGTGGCAAGGCTCCGCATCTCCGTCTGGTGCCGAAGGACGACGTTCCGGCATCCGAGACCGTCCGGCCCGCCGGACTACAACCGTCCGGCCCACCGGACCGTCAACCGTCCGGCCAGCCGGACACCAACTCTCCCATTCTAACTCCCGAAGGAACTCTCTCTCCCTCTACTCCCTCAAGAGCTTCGGACGGTCCTGCCACTCCCTTCCGCCCCTCGACGGGGCACCAGGGAGCGCAGGACAGCACACACACCAACCAGTCCAAACCGACGACATGGCCGGATACCCTGGGATGGACCAGGGAAATCCGGGACATGGCAGTGGATCACTACGGCGGCTTCCATCCGGATGAGCTGAAAGCAACCTTCTACAAGTTCAGGGATCACGCGAAGAACAAGGGACTGAGATACGCTGACTGGCACAAGGCGTGGATGGACTACTTCAAGGGCGCCATACGGATCAGGAACGAAAGCCGGAAGCCGAGTAAGCCTTCGATGGCCATTTGACAGGCTCGACGGTGGAGGGCTGGCAGCAGCCCTCATCATCCTGAAAGCCGGAGAAGCCCGAAGGGCGCAAGAGCCATTGATACCGCCACGGCCAAGCTTCTGGTGAAGTAGTCCCGAAGCAGAGGGCTGCTTCTCGGAAGCATGGATGCTTGACAAACAGGGCCTTCTGTGCTAAAGACAAGGCATACTGCCAGTCTCGCATCTGGTAGCTGCCCCTCACACCTCTGACTCGCCGGATACCGTTCCGGCCTCAACGTCTCGGACACCAGTCCGCGGCGTGTTTTCGCATGCCTTCACCCATCACCACAGGAGAACCCAAGATGACCACGAACCCCGCCCCGGCGGCGGTCCGCACGTATGTCGAAATCGATGCCGACATGGCTCAAGCCATGGACCGCGACCGCAAGAACAAGCGTCTCAGCCGGCCCGCATACCTCCGCACTACTCTCGCAGCCGCCCTCATCGCAGCCGGTGAACTGGCACCCGCGATCCGTGAGGCCAGCCAGTGAGCGTCAGTCTTCACCTTGCCCCTCAAATCCGCGCCTTCGGCAAGGCCGCTGGCCGGGAGTTCACCACGGCGGAAATCGAGACCATCGAGACGACCATGAACGCGGTCGCCAGCCTCGATGACGCCGGCCACGTCCGCTTCGACCTTGGCGCCGGTCCTGTTGGCACGCTGGACGACGCCCTCACGATGATGAGCGTCGGCATGGGAGCGCCTGTCACAGTCTCGACGCCGGGCAGCTCGATCCCGGCCGGCTCGAACGCCACAGAGCGCGCGGTGGCGATGAACGCCGCGATCCGCACCGGGGCCGACGCCCGCAAGCGAGACCAAGCCTCCGCCCTTGTCCGGACCTACGGCAACCCGTGGAAGACCGGCAATCGCACCCACATGGCCTACGTCCAGAACGTGGCCCCCGAAATGGCCAGCCGTCTGCGGCTTGAGGCCGGAGAACGAGCATGAGCAACACTGCTGCAATGATGGGCCTCGGCGAGATGCGACGCCGCGAGCAGGCCGCGAAGGCCAGAGGCGAGAAGTTCAAGTCCACCCCCGAGAAGCGGGCCGCTTTGGCCGCAATCCTGGAGAAGCGCGAAGCCCTAATGGCTGAGCAACAGACAGCCGAGAAGGCCAAGGTCGAAGCATCGCCCGACGCCCTGCGTGCGGTCCTGAGCCGGGGCACCGTGGACGAGCTGGCCGAGATCGCCCGCATGATCGGACGCCTGGACGGCCGGCGCATGCAGGACATCGTGAACGAGGTGTTCCGCGAGCGGTCTCGCACCGGGTACGTCCCCGACGACGAAGCTTCACAGAAGCCCGCTGAGGCCCCTCCGGCCGCCAAGGCATCATCATCCAGCCGGACCCGCTGAACGCCGCCGGTGAGTCGCCCTGTGGATTGTGAGGGATACAAGGAAGCCGGACGTCACACAGCGGCCAACGGGGTCGGACGCCTCGCCCTGTGAGCCCGCCAGTAAGCAGCGGACCGCCTTCTGCTTACTGTGCGCTTACTACAGGCACTTTCCAGTAAGCAGGCCGGAAACGGAAAAGGGGCCGGCGCTACGCCAACCCCTTGACCCGTCATCGGAAATTCGATGGTACCACCGCCCCGGCTCGAACGGGGGACCCCCAGATCCACAATCTGGTGCTCTAACCAACTGAGCTACGGCGGCACTGGCGCGGGGTGTATCGTGGGCCGCGGCAGTTTTCAAGGCGATGCGTGCACGGGATTTGGACTTCGTGGACAGCGCCGTCCGAGCCCCCCGCGCCGGGGCCGGCCGCGCTCCCGCAGCACCGCCCGTTTGCAACGGGCTCGGCCCCGGCTGTAACTGCGGCGGCGGGGCCGACGCGTCGGCCCCGCCGATCGGGCGGACCGGAGGCGAGGGGGCGGACCGTGAGCGCGCGACAGCCATCGGGCGCCGCCGGCGGGGGCAGGGCGCCCGGCGACGGATCGGCCGACGTCCCGGCCCGGCGGCCCGTCAGGCCGGCGCGGAGGCCCCGTCGGCGCTGGACCGGGATCGGGCTCGTCCAGGCCCCCGGGCGGCTCCGCAGCCTCGTCCGACGGAGCGAGGGCGGCCTCGTCGCCCTCGCGACCCTGGTGGGCTGCGTCGCCGGCGTGGCGGTGTCCGCCATGACCTGGATCACCCAGACCCTGCGCGAGCATCTCTACCAGCTGCCCGCGGGCGCGCGCCTCAGCGCCGTCGACGCCGTGCCGCCGGCGCTCCTGCTCGTGGGCCCGTGCCTCGGCGGCGCCGTCCTCGGCCTGCTGATCGTCGCCGCCAACTACGTCCGCGGCCCGCGCAAGCGCCCGGCCATCGACCCGATCGAGGCCAACGCCCTGCACGGCGGCCGCATGTCCCTGCGCGACAGCCTCTACCTCGCCCTCCAGAACGTCATCTCGAACGGGTCCGGCGCCTCGGTGGGGCTGGAAGCCGGCTACACACAGATCGCCTCAGGCCTCGCCTCGCGCCTGGGCATCGCCTTCGAAGTGCGGCGCAGCGACCTGCGCACCCTGGTCGGCTGCGGCGCGGCCGGGGCGATCGCGGCCGGCTTCGGGGCGCCGCTCGCCGGCGCGTTCTACGCCTTCGAGTTGATCATCGGCACCTACTCGATCGCCACGCTGACGCCCGTGGTCGTCGCGGCGCTGTGCGGCAACCTGATCTCGCGCGCCCTGATCGAGGCGCAGCCGCTCGTCGATCTCGGCGACATGCAGGCGGTCACGACCTCGCACGTCACCAGCCTCGAGATCCTGCCCAGCCTCGCCCTCGGGCTGTTCTGCGCGGGCCTCGGGATCCTGATCATGCGCGGGGTCACGCTGGTCGAGCGCCTCGTCCAGGCCTCCGGCGTGCCGCGGGTGGCGGCGCCCGCCTTCGGGGGGCTGTGCGTCGGCGCGCTGGCGCTGCTCGCGACGCCGCAGGTGCTCTCGGGCGGCCACGGCGCCCTGCACATGCACTTCGCCGCCGAGGGGCAGGGGCACGGCATCGCGGTCCTGGCCGGGCTGTTCGCCGCCAAGGCCACGGCCTCGGCGATCTCGATCGGCTCGGGCTTCCGCGGCGGCCTGTTCTTCGCGTCGCTGTTCCTCGGGGCCATCGCCGGCAAGCTGTTCGCCGCCCTCGCCCCCGTGCTGGTGCCGCCGCTGGCGGATTTCGGCCTGACGCCGCTCGCCTACGCGGTGATCGGCATGAGCGCCCTGGCGGTGGCGGTCATCGGCGGCCCGCTCACCATGACGTTCCTGGCCCTGGAGGTCACCGGCAGCCTGCCGATCACCGGCGTCGTGCTGGCGGCGGTGATCGCGTCTTCCCTCACCGTGCGCAAGACCTTCGGCTACTCCTTCGCCACGTGGCGCTTCCACCTGCGCGGCGAGAGCATCCGCAGCCCCCACGACGTCGGCTGGATCCGCTCGCTCACCGTCGGCCGGCTGATGCGCCGCAATCCCGGCACCGTGGCCCTGGACACGCCGCTGCCCACCTTCCTGCGCGCCCATCCCCTCGGCTCGCCCTCCCGGGTGATCGCCGTGGACGGGGCTGGGCGCTACGCCGGCATCCTGAACGTGCCCGAGACGCACGCGGCCGCCCGGGATTCCGGCGCCGACGCGCAGCCGGTCCTCGCCGACCTGCTCCTGCACGCGGACGATTTCCTGACGCCGGGCATGAACGCCAAGGACGCCGCGGCCGCCTTCGACCGGACCGAGAGCGAGGCGCTCGCGGTCGTCGAGAGCGCCGAGAGCCGGAAGGTGCTGGGCCTGCTCACCGAGAGCCACACGCTCAAGCGCTACAGCGAGGAGCTCGACCGCCAGCGCCGGGCGATGGCGGGCGAAACCGACTGATTGTCAGGTCGGGGTGTTGACCCGATCCCGGCGCGGACCAATCACCTGACGCCGACGACCCGGGCCCCGCAGAGGCCCGCCCCTCGAAACGCTTGGAGGATTCATGGCCGCCCCAGAGAACAGCCAGCAGCGTCGCTACCGCATCGCGGTGATCCCCGGCGACGGCATCGGCAAGGAGGTGGTGCCGGAGGGCGTGCGCGTGCTGGAGCAGGCGGCCAAGCGGCATGGCTTCGGCCTCCAGCTCGACTGGTTCGATTTCGCCAGCTGCGACTATTACGAGCAGCACGGCCGGATGATGCCGGAGGACTGGAAGGCGCGGATCGAGACCCACGACGCGATCTATTTCGGTGCCGTCGGCATGCCCGAGCGCGTGCCCGACCACATCTCGCTCTGGGGCTCGCTGATCCTGTTCCGGCGGGAATTCGACCAGTACGCGAACCTGCGCCCGGTGCGGCTGATGCCGGGGGTGAAGTGCCCGCTCGCCGACCGCAAGCCCGGCGACATCGACTTCTGGGTGGTCCGGGAGAACACCGAGGGCGAGTACTCGAACGCGGGCGGCCGGATGTTCGCCGGCACCGACCGGGAGTTCGCCCTGCAGGAGACGATCATGACCCGGCACGGGACGGACCGGATCCTCAGGTTCGCGTTCGAACTGGCTCAGAAGCGCCCGAAGAAGCACCTGACCTCGGCCACGAAGTCGAACGGCATCTCGATCACCATGCCGTACTGGGACGAGCGGGTGAAGGCAGTGGCCGAGGCCTACCCGGACGTCCGGTGGGACCAGTACCACATCGACATCCTGACCGCGCATTTCGTCCTGAACCCGGACCGGTTCGACGTGGTGGTGGCCTCCAACCTGTTCGGCGACATTCTGTCGGATCTCGGGCCCGCCTGCACGGGCACGATCGGCATCGCGCCGTCCGGCAACATCAACCCGGAACGGGTGCACCCGTCGGTGTTCGAGCCGGTCCACGGCTCGGCGCCGGACATCGCTGGCCAGGGGATCGCCAACCCGATCGGCCAGATCTGGTCGGGGGCGATGATGCTGGAGCATCTCGGCGAGCACGCGGCGGCGGCCGAGATCGTCGGCGGGATCGAGCGGGTGCTGTCCGAGCGGACGCTGCGCACCCGCGACCTCGGCGGCAACGCCGACACGCAGGCCTGCGGCAAGGCGGTGGAGCAGGCGCTGGGGTAGGGCAATCACCCCGAGCCTCCCTTCCACGCCCTCATCCTGAGGTGCCCGCATCAGCGGGCCTCGAAGGAGCCCTCCAGGGATCGGGAGACCGCTGGAGGGCTCCTTCGAGGGCTACGCTGCGCTCCGCCCATCAGGATGAGGTGGGATTCCGTTTCCGTCTCAAGGCTGTGGTTGAGATGCCCTCTCCGTCATCACGAGCGGAGGTCCGAACACATCGACAGCGAACGGAATGAGCGCGGGAGACCGCGCTCTCCGTGGCGTCAGCGGGGGCGGCGGCGCACGCTCACCACGTTGCTCGCCGGCTCGGCCTTGCCGGTCTCCGCCGGCAGTGTGTCGAGGGCGGTCCTGACGATGGTCGTGGCGTCGAGGCCCGCCTCGGCGTACATCTTCTCCGGGCTGTCGTGGTCCTGGTAGGCGTCCGGCAGCGTCATCGTCCGCACCCGCACGCCCCCCGCGTCCAGCGCGCCCCGCTCCGCCAGCAGGTGCAGCACCATCGCGCCGAACCCGCCCCGCGAGCCCTCCTCGATCGTGATCAGAACCTCGTGGTCGCGCGCCAAATCCAGGATCAGCGCCTCGTCCAGCGGCTTGGCGAACCGCGCGTCCGCCACCGTCACCGCCACGCCCTGCTCGGCCAGCGTGTCGGCCGCCTTCAGCGCCTCCGACAGGCGCGTGCCGAGCGACAGCAGCGCCACACGCGCCTCCGCGTCGCGCCGCACCACCCGACCCTTGCCGATCGCCAGCGCCTCGCCCCGCTCCGGAAGCTCGACGCCCACACCCTCGCCGCGCGGGTAGCGCAGCGCGATCGGGCCCGTGTCGTGCGCGTGGGCGGTCGCCACCATGTGCACCAGCTCGGCCTCGTCGGCCGCCGCCATCACGGTCATGTTCGGCAGGCAGCACAGGTAGGCGAGGTCGAACGCGCCCGCGTGCGTCGCCCCGTCGGCGCCGACCAGCCCCGCCCGGTCCAGGCAGAACCGCACGGGCAGGTTCTGCAGCGCCACGTCGTGCACCACCTGGTCGTAGGCCCGCTGCAGGAAGGTCGAGTAGATCGCCACGAACGGCCGGTAGCCCTCGGTCGCCAGACCGCCCGCGAACGTCACCGCGTGCTGCTCGGCGATGCCCACGTCGAAGGTCTTGTCCGGGTGCGCCTTGCCGAACAGGTCGATGCCGGTGCCCCCCGGCATCGCGGCGGTGATCGCCACGACCTTGTCGTCGGCGTCGGCCGCCTTGATCAGGCTCTCGCCGAACACCCGCGTGTAGGCCGGCGCGTTCGGCTTGGCCTTGGCCTGGACGCCCGACACCACGTCGAACTTGACCACGCCGTGGTAGCGGTCGGCCGAGGCTTCCGCCGGCGCGTAGCCCTTGCCCTTCTGGGTGACGACGTGGAGCAGGATCGGGCCGTGCTCGGCGTCGCGGACGTTCTTGAGCACCGGCAGCAGGTGGTCGAGGTTGTGCCCGTCGACCGGGCCGACGTAGTGGAAGCCCATCTCCTCGAACATGGTGCCGCCGCCGACCACGAGCGAGCGGGCGTATTCCTCGGCCGCGGCGGCGCGCTGGTAGAGCGCCTTGGGCAGGAGCTTGCCGAGCTGCTTGGCGGTCTCGCGCAGGGACTGGTAGGCGCCGCCCGAGGCGAGGCGGGCGAGGTAGGCCGACATGGCGCCGACGGGGGGCGCGATCGACATGTCGTTGTCGTTGAGGATGACGATCAGGCGCGAGTGCAGGGCGCCGGCATTGTTGAGGGCCTCGTAGGCCATGCCGGCCGACATCGAGCCGTCGCCGATGACCGCGATGGCGTTGCGGCGCTTGGGCGGGCGGTTCTTCTGCTTGGCGGCGGCGTTGTCGAGGTCGCGGGCGACCGCCATGCCCAGCGCGGCCGAGATCGAGGTCGAGGAGTGGGCGGCGCCGAAGGGGTCGTAGACGCTCTCGCTCCGCTTGGTGAAGCCGGACAGGCCGCCGCCCTGGCGGAGCGTCCGGATGCGGTCGCGGCGCTCGGTGAGGATCTTGTGCGGGTAGCACTGGTGTCCGACGTCCCAGACGATGCGGTCGTCGGGGGTGTCGAACACGTGGTGGAGCGCCACCGTCAGCTCGACCACGCCGAGCCCCGAGCCGAGATGGCCGCCGGTGATCGAGACCGCGTCGATCATCTCGGCGCGCACCGCGTCCGCCACCGCCTGCAGCTCCGACTCCGGAAGGCGCCGCAGCGCCGAAGGAGACGGAACGCGGTCGAGAAGTGCACTCTGCTCGGGGGTAATCGCCACGGCATCAACCTCTAACGGATGGGATCGGTTCGACCGCCGAGCCTCAGGACATGTCGAGCGGGGCGACGCCCTCGGGCCGCCCGTCGGAGCCCAGCGTGATCCGCTGGATCCGCGCCTCGGCCCGCTTCAGCAGCGCCTCGCAATGCTTCTTCAGCACCTCGCCGCGCTCGTAGATCGCCACCGACTCGTCGAGCGGCACGTCGCCGCGCTCGAGCCGGCGGACGATTTCCTCGAGCTGTTCCAGCGCCTTCTCGAAGGGCAGGTCGCCGGCGGCGGGGGCCACCTCGGGTCTGCTCGCACTCATCCCAGATACTTCCTTTGGGGGTGTTTGTACGGCGCGATCCCCGGTCGCCACAACCCTGGGGGCCAGTCCGCCGGCCGGGTCCGCACCGTTTTGGACGGCCGCGGCGGCGTTTGCGCCACACTTCGCACCTGCGTTCGGTTCACGCCAGCGCGAGGGTGAACGGCGTGCCCTCGAAGGCGTCGGCGCCGCGCCCGATGCGGGCGATCGCCGCGACCATGCGGCCGTCGCGGTCGAGCATCCGGTCGGCGATCGCCACGAACAGGGCGTTGGGCGTCGCCGAGGGCGAGGCGGACCGGAGGGCGTCGGCGATCGCCGCCTCGTCGCGCTCAGGCGCCAGCGCGCAGGCCGCGATGTAGGCGGCGGCCGTCGAGCGGCTGATCCCGGCGTAGCAGTGGATCACCAGCGGCTTCTCCCGCGGCCAGGTCCGGACGAAGTCGAGAAGCCGGGCCACGTGTTCTTCAGCCGGCAAAACGTGTCCGTCCCGGGCCGCCGCGATGTCGCTGACCCAGATGATGGCGTGGTTCGCGGCGTGGATCACGGCCGGCCGCTCCAGCGGCGTGCCGACATTGATCAGCGTGAGCACGTGGCTCGCGCCCGTGGCGGCGACGGTCTCGGGCAGGCGCGAGAGCGGACAGACGTGGAGGGTCGGCATGGTGGGGCGCCAGTGACCTGCGATCGTGACGGATCGAGGGCGAAGATCCGTCAGGGCGGGGACAGGGCGGTGAAGCGCGCGAGAAATCGCGCCTCGGCCTCGTCGGTCGGCCACGGCCCGGCCAGGGCCGACACTGGCTCGGGCAGGTCGACCGAGGGGCCGAAATAGCGCTCGGCCTCCTCCGGCGCGAAGCCGGCGAGGCGCACCGCCTCGGCGTGGGCGGCGATCCGGTCGGCCCGCTTCACGAGCCGGGCAAGGGCGGGCGAGGGGGGGGCCAGCTCGAAGCGGCGGCGCACCGCCGCGAGCAGGCGCAGCTCGACGCCGCGATAGGCGTCGCCGATGGCGGCCTTGAGCGGCGAGATGATGTCCCCGACCACGTATTCCGGCGCGTCGTGCAGGAGCAGCTCGAGCCCGTCCCGGTCGGTGCAGCCGGGGGCGAGGTGGCGGCCCACCGCCTCGACCAGCAGGCTGTGCTGGGCCACCGAGAAGACGTGCGGCCCGCGGGTCTGGCCGTTCCAGCGCGCGACCCGGGCGAGGCCGTGGGCGATGTCGGCGATCTCGATGTCCCCGGGCGCCGGGTCGAGGAGGTCGAGGCGGCGGCCAGAGAGCATGCGCTGCCACGCGCGCGGCGGCGCGCTCACCGGGACCCGCCGAGCGCAGCGCAGGGCCCGTGCCGGTGGCAGCCGACGAGGTGATCGTTGACCATGCCCACCGCCTGCATGAACGCGTGCACGATGGTCGGCCCGCAGAAGGAGAAGCCCTCGGCCTTCAGGGCCTTCCCGATCGCCCGGGAGACCGGCGTCTCGGTGGCGATCTCCGCGCGGGTCCGCGCCGTGCCCTGGACCGGCCGGCCGTCGACGAAGTCCCACAGGAAGTGCGCGAAGCCGGGGCCGCGCTCCTCGATCCGCAGCCACGCCCGGGCGCCCGCGACGGTGCCCTGGATCTTGGCGCGGTTGCGGATGATGCGGGTGTCGGCCATCAGCCGCGCGACGTCCGCCTCGGTGAAGCGAGCGATCCGCTCGGGATCGAAATCCGCGAAGGCGTCGCGGAACCCGTCCCGGCGGCGCAGGATGGTGATCCACGACAGCCCGGCCTGGAAGCCGTCGAGGATCAGCTTCTCGTAGAGAGCGCGGCCGTCATGCTCGGGCACGCCCCACTCGGTGTCGTGATAGGCGACATAGAGCGGGTCGAGCCCAGCCCACCAGCAGCGTGGGCAGCCGTCAGGATGGGCGATGAGGCCGGTCTCGGACATACAGCGATGGTAACGAGAACAGGAGCGGAACGCCACCGTCGCGGCGGCGGCCGCACGGCCACTTCGACGGTCCCTTCCGCCGGTGCAAGACGAGCCGCGGTCACGCGGCCCGATCCCGCGCGTCGCGATCCTACCCGGCCGCGCTCGCCGCCGCGTCCGGCATGGCGAAGGTCGCGCAGGCGGGGCGCGCCAGCGTCACGGGCTGGTCGCCCGCGCGCGGGGTCTCGCCGGAGGCGAGCGCGTCGCCCAGTCGGTCGAGGCGGACCGTGGCGAGGCCGCGGTTCCCCGCGGCGCTGCCCGTGGTGCCGAGCACCTTGCCGCCCGCGGTGATCTCGGTGCCGGGCGGGGGCGCGGCGTCCGCGTAGGCGGCCGCCAGGATGCGGGTCCGGGCCGTGCCGCGGTGCTGCATCCGCGAGACCACCTCCTGGCCGACGTAGCAGCCCTTGCGGAAGTCGACGCCGCCGAGCTGATCCATCAGCGCCTCGTGCGGGAATGCGTCGCCGAAGGCGAAGTCGCGTCCGCCCTCGGGCACGCCGAGGGCGATCCGGTGCGCGTGGTACTCGGCCTCGGCGGCGTCCGCCGAGAAGGCGCCCGCTTCGGCGTAGAGACGGGCGCCGAGATCGGCCGCGCGGGAATCGGCCAGCGCCTCCGCGGCGGGCGGGGCCGCGCCGGCCCAGGCCGCCGCGACCGCGACGGTCGGGTTGGCCGCGATGGTCGCCTGCGCGCGCAGGCGATAGAGCGTCAGGCGCTTGGCGAGGTCCGCGGCCCTTTCGACCAGCACGTCGAACCGGAAGCCGTCGGGGATCCGCGAGACCAGGAAATCGAAGAGGATCTTGCCCTGCGGCGTGAGCAGGGCGCCGAGGCGCGCCTCACCGGGCTGGAGCGTCTCGACGTTGCAGGTCAGGACGCCCTGGAGCAGCGTCGTGGCGTCCGGTCCAGTGACGGTGACCAGGGCGCGGTCCGGCAGCAGGGCGACGGGCATGGGCGGCGATTCCTCGGGGCGCGAACGGTCCGGCGGGCCGGACCGTGGACCCGGGACGTAGTCGCTGACCGCCCGCGCCTCAACCGTCCGCGCTCACCTGCTCAATGCTGGAGCGTCGTGGTGAACGCGCCCCCGCGGATGCGCTCCGGGAATCCCTCCGCGTAACGGGCCGTGGCTTCTTCGCCGTACGTCGTCACGAGTTCCTGAAAAGCCGCGAACAGGGCGGCCTGGGCCATGCAGTCACCGTCGAGACCATCGAGGCAGCCTTCCGCGAACGCTTCCGAGACGTAACTCAGCGCGACGCGTTTCTCCTCGACATCGACCTCGATGGGGGCGGTGTGAGAGCTGTGCTGCATGGCCGGATACTTCCATTGCGCCGGACACGGGGCCCGGCGGACGCAATGGATGATAAGCAGGTCCCGGCGGCTCGGCCAGCCGAGAATTTCGGATCGGTTAACGCGAGCGCTCAAATCCGATGTTTCGCCGGCATCGCCGGTATGTGTGCTGTACCTGCATCACCCCCCGAAACGCCCGGCCAGAGCGTGCGACAGCCGGTCGCCCTCCGCGACGTACCGTGCGGCCGCCTCGTGGGCCGCGGGCGTGCAGACCCGGTAGGTCAGCGCGTAGCCGCGATAGCCGCGGTTGTAGGCGCCGGCCAGCCGGTCGCGGCGGGCCGGGGTCACGCCTTCGGAGTCGATCAGCGCCTTCATGCGGGCCGGCCAGTCGGCCGCGTCCGGGGCCGCGCAGAGGTTCCGCAGGAACGCCAGGGCCCCGATGATCTCGGACATGCGCAGCAGGTCGCGGTCGTAGGGCGCGGGCACGTCCGCGGGGGCGGGCGCCTCCTTGGACGGCTCCTTCGCGGCTTCCTTGGCGGGCGCGCCGCTCCGGCCGGAGCGCTGCTGCGCCAGCGCCGGCGCGGAGACCGGGCCTGCCAGGAGCGCCAGCAGGCACAGGACGGTCGCGGGGCGCCTCACGCCGTCGGCTCCCCGCCCGGCATTCCCGCGCGATTCACGCGCCGATCCGCGCTCCCGTCCGTGTCCCGGGCCGCCACCCGCGCGAAGGCCTCGCGCAGGGTGTCGACCAGGCCGGGGGTGGTCGGAAGGGTCGCGACCTCCGCGAGCGTCGCCCACCGGGTGCCCAGGGCTTCGGGCCCGGCCACGGGCTCGCCGCCGCACCACAGGGCGGCGTGCGGGTGGACGACGTAGTGGTGGCGGGCCCGGCCGGCCTCGTCCCGGACGATGATCTCCGTGGGCGAGAGCACGCCGACCACCTCGGCGGGCAGTCCGACCTCCTCGGACAGTTCGCGCAGGGCCGCCTCGGCCAGGGACTCGCCCGCCTCCACGAGGCCGCCCGGCAGGGTCCAGACGCCGCGCATCGGCTCGTTGGCCCGCGCCGCCAGCAGGACCCGCTCGCCGCGGATCACCGCGATCGACGCGCCCACGAAGGGCCGGGCCGGGAACAGCCGGCTGTCGGGATCCGGTGCGCCCGCGGTCACGGCTTACCCCCGTCCGGTGCCACGACGGCCACTCGGCCGTCGGCGAGGCCGACGAGCAGCCGCGCCGCCGCGCCCTCGCCGAGGACGACGATGCCGGTCTCCGCGGGGGCCGGCAGCGGCACGCGCGCCCGCTCGCGCAGGCCGCCCTTGGCCGCCACGAAGGCGATCTCCGGCCGGCCCGCCACCGGCAGGACGAGCTCGGGGCTGCCGCCGGCCGGAACGGTCACGGCGAGATCCGAATCGCCGTCGCCGGCCGCGTAGCCCGCGGCCTCGCCAGCGGGCTCGATCGCGTCGGGACGCAGCGTCCAGAGCTGGAGCCGGCCCTTGGCGCTGACCGTCGCGGCCTGGGTGGCGCCCGATCCGGAGAAATCCGCGATGCCGGCGATCTTGAGGGGCGGGCCCGGCTGGGCGGGCGTGCGGGCGGCGACGGCCCAGGCCGCGCCCGGATCGCCGGCGGGCCGGTCGATCAGCACGAGGCTGCCGGCATCCGCGCCGGACAGCGTCGCCGCCAGCAGCGCCGGGCGGTCCCCGAGGCGCAGCAGGCGCGGCCGCAGCGGCGCGAACACGGCCTCGCCCCCCGCCGGCACCGTCACGGTGGCCACGGGGACGGGCTTCGGATCGGTGCTCACCGCCATCGGCTGGCGCTCGCGGATCGTCAGCACCGCGGCGGCCGCGCCGCCGTCGGGGGCGCGGGTGCGCCCGGTGAGATAGGCGCTCAGGGGGCCCGAGAGGGCCCGGCGCGAGCCCGGCAGGGCCCCGCGCGGCGTCTCGGCGGCGGTCAGCCCCTCGACCGCGTCCCGGCCGATCGGCCGCACGGTGACGCCGCCCTCCGCGAGGGCGAGCACGGCGCCGCCGTCGTCGCCCCAGACCACGGCGATCGGCGCGCTCTCCTCGTCGCCGGCCTGCTGGCCACCGCCCTGCGCGCCGGCCTTTGCCCCTGCCGTGCCGCCGGTGATCGGCAGGAGCCCGGAGGTCGCCACCGAGACCGCGGCCTCGCTGCGCGAGCCGCGCAGCGCCCGCACCTTGAAGGGCAGGTCGAGGATCCGGATCCCGGGCTCGGCCCGCGCCCCCGCGACGGGCGCGACGCACGCGAGGAGGCCCAGGACGAGTGCGACCCGACCGCGGCGCGCCGTCGGGTGACGGCGCGGTAGCGCCGTGCGCGCGGAAGCGCCCCAGGAAGCGACCGATCTGGTCAAACGTGCTGGCCGCCGTTGATGTGGAGCTCGGCGCCGTTCACGTAGGAGGAGGCCTCGGTGCACAGGAAGTAGATCGCCTTGGCGACCTCGTCCGGCGTGCCGAGCCGGCGCTGCGGGATCTGCTCGACGAGCTTCTCGGTGCCGGGCGACAGGATCGACGTGTCGATCTCGCCCGGCGAGATCGCGTTCACCCGCACGCCGAGCGGCCCGAAATCGGCGGCCATCTCGCGGGTCAGGCCCGCCAGCGCCGCCTTGGAGGTGCCGTACGCCGCCCCCGCGAAGGGGTGGACGCGCGAGCCGGCGATCGACGTCACGTTGACGACCGAGCCCTTGGCCCGGGCCAGTTCCTCGCGCAGGCCCCGGGCCAGCAGGATCGTGGCGAAGAGGTTGACTTGGAAGACCCGCTGCCACGTGTCGAACTCGGTGGCCAGCGCGCCGAGGCGCTCGCCCTCCGGCCCCTTCGGCGAGATCCCGGCATTGTTGACCAGCGCGTGCAGCACCCCGCCCTCGGCGGCGAGCCGGCCCCGCACCTCCTCGACGGCGCGGACCGTGTCCTGCGCGTCGGCGAGGTCGACCTGCAGGTGGTCCTCGGGCCCCATCTCCCAGGGGCAGTTCTCCGGGAAGGCGTGGCGCGAGCAGGTGATCACGCGCCAACCCGCGGCCGAGAAGCGCTTGACGGTGGCGTGGCCGATGCCCCGGCTCGCGCCCGTGAGCAGCATGATGCGCCGGCGTTCGTTGACGGGGAGGGCCAAAGCCGTAAGCCTCGCTGGCGTTCAGGGATCGCCGCCCGGTCGGGCGCGGTGCGTGCCGGTGAGCCCCAATGGTCTAGGCGCACGGGCACCGGAAATCCAGAGCGGGCCGCGCGTCGGCGCCGGAGCACGGAGGGGAAACGCATGGCCAGCGGGCAGACCAGCGCGGAGCGCATGCCGGAGATCCCGGCCGGCGGCCTGTCCCCGGCGCAGGAAGAGGCGGCGGCCGCGTTCCGGGCCGAGCGCGGCGTCCAGGTCTTCGGGCCGTTCGTGCCACTCCTGCGCAGCCCCGAGCTGATGCTGTGCGCGAGCCGGATGGGCCAGTACCTGCGCTACGGCAGCGTCCTGCCGCTGCGGATCAGCGAGTTCGCGATCCTGGTGGTCGCGCGGGAGTGGAGCCAGCCGGTCGAGTGGGCGATCCACCACCCGATCGCCCTCGAGGCCGGAGTCGCCCCCGAGACCGCGCGGGCGCTGGCCGAGGGGCGCCGCCCCGACACGATGAGCGCCGACGAGGCCCTCGCCTACGCGTTCTCGACCGAGCTGATGCGCAACCGCGGGGTGAGCGACGCGACCTACGCGGCCCTGGTCGCGCGCTTCGGCGAGCAGGGGGCGATCGATCTGACCGGCATAAACGGCTACTACGCGCTGCTCGCCATGACGATGAACGTCGCCCGCACGGCCCTGCCGGAGGGCGGCCCCGCGGCCCCGCCGCTGCCGCCGCTGGTCGGGTAGGGCGCGCCGCCGCGGCCGCGGCGCGGGCCGGGGGCGATCCCGCGCGGCTTGTGGCGCCGGCCGCTTCGGTCTAACCGTCCTCCCCCGTGCGGGTGCCCGACGTGCCGCCCGCCCGTTCCCGAAAACCCGGCCGGACGAGAGCCATGGTCGCCCATACCCGCGCCGATTCGGCGCCCAAGCCCACCGACCCGGCGCTCGCCGGCGCCCGGATCCTCGTGGTCGAGGCGCGCTACTACGACGCGATCGCCGACGAACTCCTGGCCGGCGCCCTGGCGGCGATCGCGGCCGCCGACGCGCAGGCCACCGTGGTCACCGTGCCGGGGGCCCTTGAGATCCCCGCCGCCGTGGCGATCCTGCTCGACACGGGCGCCTACGACGCCGTGGTGGCGCTCGGCTGCGTGATCCGCGGCGAGACCGGCCACTACGACATCGTCGCCGGCGAGAGCGCCCGGGCGCTCATGGACCTGTCGGTGCAGCGCCGCGTGCCGCTGGGCAACGGCATCCTCACGGTCGAGACCGAGGCTCAGGCGCTCGCCCGCGCCCGGGTCGCCGAGATGAACAAGGGCGGCGGCGCCGCCGAGGCGGCGCTCGGCGTGCTCGCCCTGAAGCGTGCGGCCGAAGGCGCGCGCCCGCGATGACGGATACACCCATGACCGGGACCCCCGAGACCCAGCCGGAGACCGGCGCGGAGAATGGCACCGGCACCGCCGGCGCCCCCGCCAAGATCAGCCTGCGCAGCGGCGCCCGCCTCGCGGTGGTGCAGGCGCTCTACGAGATGGACGTCTCCGGCAAGGGCGTGCTCGACGCCCTCGCCGAGTTCGAGGCCTTCTGGATCGGCCAGGAGGTCGACGGGATCGCCCATCCCCCGGCCGAGACCGCGTTCTTCCGCGACCTGCTGCGCGGCACGGTCGAGGAGCAGCGCGCCATCGACCCCAAGCTCGACCAGGCCCTCGCGCAGGGCTGGCCGCTGCGCCGCATCGAGATCGTCCTCCGGGCGATCCTGCGGGCGGGCGCCTACGAGCTGATGTTCCGTCGCGACGTGCCGGCGGCCGCGGCGATCTCGGAATACGTCGACGTCGCCCACAGCTTCTACACGGCCGACGAGCCGGGCCTCGTCAACGCCGTCCTCGACCGGGTCGCCCGGGAGGTCCGGCCGGGCGAGGTCGGGGCCCCGAAGGCCTCCGGCAAGCCGGGCTCGTCCAAGCCGCTCCCCGGCAAAGCTGCGGCTGGGAAACCGTCGGCCGGGAAGGCCTGAGTCTTGGCCGGGCCGGCCCGCGCCTCCGAGGAGGGGCTGATCGCCCGCTACTTCGCGCCGCTGGCCGGACCGGGCGCCGACGGGCTCCGGGACGACGCCGCCGCGCTGACGCCCGCGCCGGGCCACGACCTCGTCCTCACCGCCGACGCCGTGGTGGCGGGGATCCACTACTTCGCGGAGGATCCGCCGGCCTCGATCGCCCGCAAGGCGCTCGGCGTGAACCTCTCCGACATCGCCGCCAAGGGCGCGGTCCCGCGCGGCTTCCTGCTGACCCTCGCGCTGCCCGACGACTGGACGGAGGCCTGGCTCGACGGATTCGCGCAGGGGCTCGGCGCGGCGGCCGAGGCGGCCGGCTGCCCGCTGCTGGGCGGCGACACGGTGCGCTCTGGCGGCCCCGCGCTGATCTCGGTGAGCGTGTTCGGCGAGCTGCCGACCGGCGCCATCGTGCGGCGCGCCACCGCGCGGGTCGGCGACCGGATCTGCGTTACCGGCACGATCGGCGACGCCGCCCTCGGCCTGCGGATGCGCCTGGAGCCCGGCGCCCCCTGGGCGGCCGGCCTCGATCCGGCGCTGCGGGCCGAACTCGCCGACCGCTACCTGCACCCGCGCCCGCGGCTCGCCGCCGCGCCGGCCATCCGCCGCCACGCCTCGGCGGCCATGGACGTGTCCGACGGCCTCGCGGGCGATCTCGCCAAGATGCTGGGCGCGGGCCGCACCGCCCGCGTGGCGACGGCGGACGTGCCGCTCTCGGAGGCGGCCCGGTGCGCCTGCGCGGCGGACCCCGCCCTGATCGAGGCGGTCCTGACCGGCGGCGACGATTACGAGATCCTCTGCACCGTCGCGCCGGAGCGCCTGGCGGATTTCCGGGCTGAGGCCGCGGCGGCCGGGGTCGCCGTCGCCGCCATCGGCACCGTCACCTCAGGCGACGGCCCGCCGCGCTTCGAAATGCGCGATGGCGCCGAGCGCGTGTTCGCGGCCGGAGCCTTCAGCCACTTCTGACGCCCAGATCGCGTCCGGTCCCGAGATCATCGGGCCGGCGGAATCCCCGACCGGGTGGCCGATCTGGCGCCGGACCTCGCCGATCATCGCGGCGGCGACCACCGGGATCCAGCGGCCGGCCGGGTCCCCGCCCGCGCCCGGCGCCCGGGACAGGGCGCGCTGCAGCACGCAGAGCAGGTCGTCCTGGATCGTGACCGGCTGCGCCGCGACCCGCTCTGCGATCAGGAAGCCGACCGCGCCGCTCAACACCTCGATGGTCGCCGCCAACCTGGCGGCCTGGTCGCTGCTCATGGCGAGTCCCTCGTCCGAATACAACCAAAAATAGAATATCGGTTGGTTAAGGCGACGTTAACGGCCGCTCGAGCCGCTCGCGTTCGTGATGTTCCGGTTCGGGGGACGGGCATCTCCGCTCGGGGGAGCCGCGCTCGGCCCCCTCTCCCGCACGGAAGAGGGGGCTCGCGCCCATGGAACCGGGTGCAGCGGCCGGCGGGAAACCGGATCCGCAACATAATGCAGCATTGCGGGTTCGAGGGCTTTTTGGCCCGCGGGTCGTGAGACCCGATTCCCGGCGTCGCCCGCCGACGCGGCGTTTGCGCTCCCCGGCGAAGTTTGGCAATCAAGGCATTGTACTGGGAAGGAAAGCCCCGAATCCGAGCGCCGCGTCCCATGGCCGTCGTCCGGCGGTCAAGCTCGACAATCACAAGCCAACGCCAGGCACGATAATAACAAGGACGGTCGAATGATTCCCTTGGTCCTGATCATCGCGGGCGGGCTCTGCGCCGTCGCCTACGGCATCGTCACGATCCTCGACGTGATGCGGCGCGACGCCGGCACGCAGCGCATGCAGGAGATCGCCGCCGCCATCGCCGAGGGCGCGCAGGCCTATCTCCGGCGGCAATACACGACGATCGGCCTCGTCGGCGTCGTCCTGTTCGTCCTCCTCGCCGTCTTCCTCGGGATCAAGGTCGCGGTCGGCTTCCTGATCGGCGCCGTTCTGTCGGGCGCGGCCGGCTTCATCGGCATGAACGTCTCGGTGCGGGCCAACGTCCGCACGGCCCAGGCCGCCTCGACCTCGCTGGGCGGCGGCCTCGACGTCGCCTTCAAGTCGGGGGCGGTGACCGGCATGCTGGTGGCGGGCCTCGCGCTGCTGGGCGTGGCCCTCTACTACCTGTTCCTCACCCGCGCCGCCCATCTCGAGCCGTCGAGCCGCGAGGTGATCGACGCCCTCGTGGCGCTCGGCTTCGGCGCCTCGCTGATCTCGATCTTCGCCCGCCTCGGCGGCGGCATCTTCACCAAGGGCGCCGATGTCGGCGGCGACCTCGTCGGCAAGGTCGAGGCCGGCATCCCGGAGGACGATCCGCGCAACCCCGCCACCATCGCCGACAACGTCGGCGACAATGTCGGCGACTGCGCCGGCATGGCGGCCGACCTGTTCGAGACCTACGCGGTCACGGTCGTCGCCACGATGGTGCTGGCCGCGATCTTCTTCTCCGGCGCGGGCGGGAGCAACCGCGACGTCCTCGAGCCGATGATGCTGTACCCGCTCGCCATCGGGTCGGCCTGCATCCTCACCTCCATCGCCGGCACCTACGCGGTGCGGCTCGGCGCGAACCAGTCGATCATGGGGGCGCTCTACAAGGGGCTGATCGCCGCCGGCGTGCTCTCCATCGCGGCGATCGCGGCGGTCAACATGACCCTGCTCGGCGGCTTCTCGACGAGCTTCACCACCTCGACCGGCCTGACCTTCACGTCGGCCGCGCTGTTCGGCTGCGCGGTGATCGGGCTCGCCATCACGGCGCTGATCGTCGTGATCACCGAGTACTACACGGGCACCAACTTCCGCCCGGTGAAGTCGATCGCCGACGCGTCGGTGACCGGCCACGGCACCAACGTGATCCAGGGGCTGGCGATCTCGCTCGAATCGACCGCGCTGCCGGCCATCGTGATCGTGGCAGGCATCATCAGCACCTACGCGCTCGCCGGCCTGTTCGGCATCGCCATCGCGGTCACCGCCATGCTGGCGCTCGCGGGCTTCATCGTGGCGCTGGACGCCTTCGGGCCGGTCACCGACAATGCCGGCGGCATCGCCGAGATGGCGGGCCTGCCCTCGGAGGTGCGCAAGTCCACCGACGCCCTCGACGCGGTCGGCAACACCACCAAGGCGGTGACCAAGGGCTACGCGATCGGCTCGGCGGGTCTCGGCGCGCTGGTGCTGTTTGCCGCCTACACGTCGGACCTGAACTACTTCATCGCCCATGCGAGCCCGACGCAGTACCGCTTCTTCCAGGGCGTCAGCGTCGATTTCTCGCTCTCCAACCCCTACGTCGTGGTCGGGCTGCTGCTCGGCGGCCTGATCCCGTTCCTGTTCGCCGGCATCGCCATGACGGCGGTCGGGCGCGCGGCGGGCGCGGTGGTCGAGGAGGTCCGGCGCCAGTTCCGGGCCAAGCCCGGCATCATGCAGGGCACGGACCGGCCGGATTACGGGCGGGCGGTGGACATGCTCACCCGCGCGGCGATCAAGGAGATGATCATCCCGTCGCTGCTGCCGGTCCTGTCGCCGATAGTGCTGTTCTTCGTGATCCAGTTCATCGCCGGGAAGAGCCAGGCCTTCGCCACCGTGGGCGCGAGCCTGCTCGGCGTGATCCTCACCGGCCTCTACGTGGCGATCTCGATGACCTCGGGCGGCGGTGCCTGGGACAACGCCAAGAAGTACATCGAGGACGGCCACCACGGCGGCAAGGGCTCCGACGCCCACAAGGCGGCGGTGACCGGCGACACGGTGGGCGACCCCTACAAGGACACCGCCGGTCCGGCGGTGAACCCGGCGATCAAGATCACCAACATCATCGCCCTGCTGCTGCTCGCCGTGCTGGCGCACAGCTGAGTTCCGCGAAGACCGGATCGGCCGACGGGGCCGGGCTCTCCGCGAGCCCGGCCCTGCCCGTTTCGCCGTGTGCGCCCCCGCACGCGACGGCCAGTCCCGCGGCGCAGCACCTTGGCATCGCGGCGCCGCAGCGCCACCTCGGCGCCGGATTAAAACCCGGACGCGGCCCCCGCCGCACCAGCACGAGGTAACCCATGCCGTCCCTGCTCGACCCGATCCGCATCGGCGCCATCGAGGCGAAGAACCGGATCTTCATGGCGCCGCTGACCCGCGGCCGCGGCACCCGCGAGCACGTTCCGACCCCGATCATGGCCGAGTACTACGCCCAGCGCGCCGGCGCCGGCCTGATCCTCACCGAGGCCACCGGTATCAGCCAGGAGGGGCTCGGCTGGCCCTACGCGCCCGGCATCTGGTCCGATGCCCAGGTCGACGCGTGGCGGCCGATCGTGAAGGCCGTGCACGACAAGGGCGGCAAGATCGTCTGTCAGATCTGGCACATGGGCCGGATGGTCCATTCGGACTTCCTCCGCGGCGCCAAGCCGGTCTCGTCCTCGGCCACGACGGCGCCCGACCAGGCCCACACCTATTCCGGCAAGAAGCCCTACAGCGAGGCCCGCGCCCTGGAGGTGTCCGAGATCCCGCGCCTGCTCGCCGATTACGAGCGGGCCACCGCCAACGCCCTGGCTGCCGGGTTCGACGGGGTGCAGATCCACGCCGCGAACGGCTACCTGATCGACGAGTTCCTCCGCGACGGCACCAACCACCGCACCGACCAGTATGGCGGGTCCGTCGAGAACCGCGTGCGGCTCCTGCGCGAGGTGACCGAGGCGGTGGCGAAGGTCGCCGGGCCGGAGCGCACCGGCGTGCGTCTCTCGCCGAACGGCGCGATCCAGGGCTGCAACGACTCGAACCCGGAGCCGCTGTTCGCCGCCGCCGCCCAGGCGCTCGCCGATGCCGGGATCGCCTTCCTGGAGATGCGCGAGCCGGGGCCGAACGGCACCTTCGGCAAGGCCGACCACCCGCCGATCGCCCCGGCGATGCGGCGCGTGTTCCGCAACCCGATGATCCTGAACGCCGACTACGACGGGGTCAGCGGCCAGAAGGCGCTGGATGCCGGCGAGGCCGACGCCATCGCGTTCGGCCGGACCTTCATCGCCAACCCGGACCTCGCCGAGCGGATCGCCAGGAAGGCGCCGCTCGCCAAGGACGACGCCGCGACGTGGTACAGCCAGGGCCCCGAGGGCTACGTCGACTACCCGACCCTGACCGAGTCCCGCGCCGCCTGACGCGCCGCGGTCGCGCGCCCTGCCGCGGCCCGGAGGGCTGCGGCAGGAAACCGCGGCGGTTCCTTGGCAGCGGGCCGTCGCGCGCCTATGTGAGGGCAGGACCATGGATGTGCCTGCACCTCACGCGCTCGCGGAAGCCGGACCGACCGACGGGCGCTGGCGCGCCGCCGACCGGATCGCCGAACTGCGCGACCTCGCGATCCTCGATTCCGAGCCCGAGCCGCTCTACGACGACCTCGTTCGGGTCGCCGCTTACGTCTGCCGGGCGCCGGTCGCGCTCGTCAGCCTCGTGGATGCCGAGCGGCAGTGGTTCAAGTCGGAGGTGGGCCTCGGCAAGCGCGAGCTGCCGATCAATTGCTCGGTCTGCGCCCACACGATCGAGGCCGGCGACCTTCTCGTCATCCCGGACCTGACCACGGACCCCCGGACCACCGAGAATCCCCTCGTGACCGGGGCACCGGCCTTCCGGTTCTACGCGGGTGCGGTGATCCGCGGCAGCCACGGCATCCCGCTCGGCGCGCTGTGCGTGCTGGACCGCGTCCCGCGGCCGGAGGGGCTCGATTCGGAGCAGACCGCGACCCTGCTGGCGCTGGCGCGCCAGATCTCCAGCCTGCTGGAGCACCGCAGGACGCTGGCGCAGGTCGCCGCCCGCGAGGCGGAGATCGCCGCGAGCGAGCGCCGCTTCCGCGTGATGACCTCGGCGATGCCCCAGATGGTCTGGACCACGCGGCCGGACGGGTTCCACGACTACTACAACGATCGCTGGTACGAGTTCACCGGCGTCCCCTACGGCTCCACCGACGGCGAGGGCTGGAACGGTGTGTTCCATGCCGAGGACCAGGACAGGGCCTGGGCGCGGTGGCGCCACTGCCTCGCGACCGGCGAGCCCTACGAGATCGAGTATCGCCTGCGCCACCACAGCGGCGACTACCGCTGGACCCTGGGGCGGGCCATGCCGATCCGGGACGCCGAGGGGCGGATCGAGCGGTGGTTCGGGACCTGCACCGACATCGACGATTTGAAGCGCGCCGAGGCCGAGGCCCGCAAGCTCGCGGCGATCGTCGAGACGTCCAAGGACTTCATCGGGCTCAGCACCCTCGAGGGCGCGATCACCCATCTCAACGAGGCGGCCATGGCCCTGGTCGGCCTGCCCGATCTCGCCGCCGCCCGCGCCAAGAAGGTGCCCGACTTCTTCACCGACGACAGCCGCCGGATCCTGGCCGAGACCGTGATGCCGGCGGTGCGCCGGGACGGGTTCTGGGAGGGCGAACTCGCCTTCCGGCACTTCGTCACCGGCGAGCCCCTGGCCGTGCTCTACAACATCTTCCCGGTGCGCGACCCGACCGGGACCGAGCTCGGCTACGCCACCGTCACCCGCGACCTGCGCGAGGCCAAGCGCGCCGAGGAGGCCCGCGACCTGCTGATCCGCGAGCTGTCGCACCGGATCAAGAACATCTTCGCGGTGGTGGGCGGCCTCGCCACCCTGACCGCGCGGACCGACCCCGCGGCCAAGCCCTTCGTGGCCGCGTTCCGCGAGCGGCTTGGCGCCCTGGCCCGGGCCCACGAATACGTCCGCCCGCACTCCCCCGACAGCGCCCCGCCGGTCGCTGGCCAGACGGTGCTCGGGCTGATGCGCCTGATCATGGCCGCCTACGAGGAGAACGGACGCGCCCGCGTGGTGATCTCGGGGGACGATGCCGAGATCGGCGAGCGCACCGCCACGGCCCTCGCGCTGATCATGCACGAGCAGGCGACGAACGCGGTCAAGTACGGCGGCCTGTCGACGCGGGAGGGCGGCGTCTCGCTGAGCGGGACCCGCGAGGCGGGCCGCTACACGCTGACCTGGCGCGAGGAGGGCGGCCCGCAGATCGCCGGCGCGCCGTCCCGGAAGGGATTCGGCACGGTGCTGGCCGAGCGCAGCGTCGCCGGCCAGCTCGACGGGGCGCTGGAGCACGACTGGGCGCCGGGCGGTCTCCTGATGCGGCTCAGCGTCCCGCTCGAGAACCTGCGGACCTGACGTGGCTCGGATGCCGGCCCGGATGCCGGCCGCGCCCGGGCCGGGTCTCGTCGTCCTCGACTTCGACGGCACGCTGGCCGACAGTTTCGGGTGGTTCTGCTCGGTGCTGAACGGCGTCGCCGACCGCTACCGCTTCCGCCGGGTCGAGGCCCACGAGGTGGAGGAGCTCCGGCTCCAGGGCGCCCGGGCGATCGTCGCCCATCTCGGCATCCCGCGCTGGAAGCTGCCGCTCATCGCCCGCCACATGCACGCGTTGGCCGCCCGCGACGCCGCGCAGATCGCCCTGTTTCCCGGCGTCCCGGCGATGCTGGCCGCGATCGCGGCGGCGGGCGTGCCGCTGGCGATCCTGTCGTCGAATCGCGCCGACACGGTGCGGCGGGTGCTCGGACCGGACAATGCCGCCCGCATCGGCAGCTACGCCTGCGGGGCGTCGATCTTCGGGAAGGCGCGCCGGCTGCGGGCGTTGCTCGCGCGGACCGGGGTGCCGCCGCACCGGGCCCTCTGCGTCGGCGACGAGATCCGGGACCTCGAGGCGGCGCGGGCGCTGGGCTGCCCGTTCGGCGCCGTGGCCTGGGGCTACACCGACCCGCGGGCCCTCGTGTCCCACGGCCCCGAGCACCTGTTCCCGGAGCCCGGGGCGATCGCCCGCCTCGTGGCGGGCGAGGCCGGTCACATGCCGCGATTCGCGCCCGGCACGACGCTGGTGCCGCTGCCGCTGCCGAACGGCTCGTAGCGGGTCAGGCCGCGGAACAGCTGGCTGAGGAAGGCGCGGTCGGCGCCGCTCGTCGGCGTGGTGCGCTCGATGAAGTCGAAGATCCGGCCGTCCTGCAGGCCGTAGAGCGCCACGCGCTCGACCTTGAAGGCGGGGGTGAAGTACACGGCCGTGACCTTCTGGTCCTCGACCTGCTCGCCCAGGAACATGATCGTCCGGCGGGTGTTCTGCGAGATGTAGTACCAGGACTTGTTGCCGACCGTGGACACGGTCGAGGGCGTGCCCAGGATCTGCAGCACCTGCTCGGGGCCCATGCCGGGCTTGATCGTGGCGAGCGCCGCCTGATCGACCTGGTAGCCGTGGCGCAGCTCCTCGCCGATGCAGCCCGATAGACCGGTTGCCGCGAGGCCGAGCAGGGCGAGGCGCGCGAAGGACTGGACGAAACGGCGCCGCATCGGGCCCCCAGAGAGCGTGTTGACGGACGGGGCGCGACCGTCGCCGCCGGCACGGGGCTCCGACGGCGCTTGCGCCCTGGGCGTGGGTTGCCGTACCGCGGGGTTATGGCTTTGACAAGGCAAGCTTGGCCACAGAGGGCCGGGGTTCGACACCGATGATCGCCGGGCTGTTCCGCCGCGCGGGCGCGCGCCGCCGCGCCGTCGAGGGGCTGCACGTCGCCCTGAGCGAGGCCGCGCGCCGGCCGGGCCTCTACACGGATCTCGGCGTGCCCGACACCGTGGAGGGCCGGTTCGAATCCCTGTGCCTGCACGCGATCCTGGTCCTGCGCCGGCTGAACCGGCTGCCGCCGCCGGCCGCCGAGGTGGCGCAGGATCTGGTGAACTCGGTCTTCACTCAGCTCGACGCCTCCCTGCGCGAACTCGGCGTCGGCGACATGGGCGTGTCCAAGCGGATGAAGAAGCTCGGCGCCGCCTTCTACGGCCGGGCCGAGGGCTACGACGCGGCCCTGGAGGCCGGCGACGCCGCGGCCCTGGCGGCCGCCCTCGTCCGCAACGTGCTCGGCGGCGAGGGGGACGGGCGCGGTCTCGCCGCCTACGTGCGGGCGGCCGACGCCGCCCTCGCCGGGGCCGATCTCGACGGGCTGCTCGCGGCCGGGCCGCCCTTCCCGGAGCCCGACGGCTTCGCGCCGGTACCGGCCGGCCCTGACCACGGAGGACGCCCATGAGCCGCGATGCCAGCAGCCGCGATGCCGGCCAGGACGCTTTCCCGCTCGCGCGCTGGGTCAATGTCGAGCGCCTGCCCCAGGGGCGCGGCGCCGTCACCGTCGAGGCGAGCCCGGCCGAGTGCGCCGCGCTGGCCGCCGATTTCGGCATCCCGGGGATCCGCGACCTCGTCGGGCGCTTCGCCATCGAGGGGGCGACCAGCCGCCTCACCGTGACCGGCACCGTGGAGGCCCTGGTGACCCAGGTCTGCACCGTCAGCCTCGAACCCTTCGAGGCGCCGGTCCGGGAGCCGGTCGAGGTGGTGTTCACCGACACCGACCGGCTCGCCGGCACCGATGCCGAGGACGCCGACATCCCCGACCCCCTGGTCGGCGGCCGCATCGATTTCGGCGCGCTCACCGCCGAGTTCCTGGCGCTGGGCCTCGACCCGTACCCGCGCAAGCCCGGCATCGCCTTCGAGCCGGTCGTGGCGGGCGACGAGGCCGGACCCCTCGACGGCCTGCGCAAGCTCCGCGACCGCGACGGCTGAGCCCGCCGCGTCCGGCCGGAACCGCCGGCCGCCCGATTTCATTTGCCCGCCGGGCCGGTATCGCTATGGTCCGCCGCGCCCGGCGGGCCCCGTCCCGCCGCCGTCCGAACCCCTTTCCCGCCGAGACCCGCGACCCGCTACCGACATGTCCCAACGCGTGTGCATCTCGCTCGACGCCATGGGTGGCGACCACGGGCCCACCACGGTCGTGCCCGGCGCGGCGCTGGCCCGGGAGCGCCATCCCGGCACCACCTTCCTCATGTTCGGCGACGAGGCGGTGATCGCGCCGCTGGTCGCCAAGGAGCCCCGGCTCAAGGACTGCGTGGAGATCCGCCACACCAGCGTGGCCGTGGCCATGGACGACAAGCCGAGCCAGGCGGTGCGCCAGGGCCGGGGCAAGTCGTCCATGTGGCAGGCGATCCAGGCGGTCCGCGACGGGCAGGCCGATGCCTGCGTGTCGGCCGGCAACACCGGCGCGCTGATGGCGATGTCAAAGATCTGCCTGAAGACCATGTCGGGCATCGAGCGCCCGGCCATCGCCTGCCTGTGGCCGACCGTGCGCGGCGAGAGCGTCGTGCTCGACGTCGGCGCCACGATCGGCACGGATGCCGAGCACCTCGTCGAGATGGCCGTGATGGGCTCGGCCATGGCGCGCATCGTGTTCGACCTCGAGCGCCCCACCGTCGGCCTGCTCAACGTCGGCACCGAGGAGATGAAGGGCAACGAGGCGGTCAAGGAGGCCGCCCGGATCCTGCGCGAGATGGAGAGCCCCGGCCTGACCTATCACGGCTTCGTCGAGGGCACGGATCTCGGGCGCGGCACGGTCGACGTGGTGGTGACCGAGGGGTTCACCGGCAACATCGCCCTCAAGACCGCCGAGGGCACCGCCAAGCAGATCGGCACCTATCTCCGCTCCGCCATGACCCGGACGCTGGCCGCCAAGATCGGCGCCCTGTTCGCGCGGCAGGCCTTCAAGGCCCTCAAGGACAAGATGAACCCGAGCCGGGCCAACGGCGGGGTGTTCCTCGGCCTCGAGGGCATCGTCATCAAGAGCCACGGCTCGGAGAACGCGCAGGGCTTCGCCGCGGCGATCGATCTGGCACACGACATGGCGCGCCACGACATGATCCGCACGATCCGCGAGATGCTCGACCAGACGGCGGCGCTGGCGCCGGCCTGACGCCGGCACCGGGCCTCCGTCGACGGACGGGATGGAAATCGGACGCCCGCGGCTTCACAACCGGCGATTGTGAAGCTGGATCGTCCGGGAAGGACAATGATGGCAACCCTCCGCACTGACCCCGAGCAGCACCGGCGCGTCCCCCCTCTGCGCTCGGTGGTGGTCGGGACCGGCTCGAGCCTGCCCGCGCGGGTGGTGACGAACGCCGACCTCGCCGAGCGGGTGGACACGTCCGACGAGTGGATCGTCCAGCGGACCGGGATCCGCCAGCGCCACCTCGCGGGACCCGACGAGACCACCTCGGTCCTCGGTACGCGCGCCGCCAGGGCGGCCCTCGACGATGCCGGGCTGAGCGCGGACGACATCGACCTCGTCATCTGCGCCACCTCGACGCCGGATCACACCTTCCCGGCGACCGCGACCCAGATCCAGTCGGCACTGGGCATCCATCAGGGCGCGGCCTTCGACCTGCAGGCGGTGTGCGCCGGCTTCGTCTTCGCGGTCTCGACCGCCGACAAGTTCCTGACCACGGGGGCCGCCCGCCGGGCCCTCGTGATCGGCGCCGAGACCTTCTCGCGGATCGTCGACTGGGAGGACCGCACCACCTGCGTGCTGTTCGGCGACGGGGCCGGCGCCGTCGTGCTGGAGGCGCAGGAGGGGGCCGGGGACCGCGGCGTCCTCAGCGCGAGCCTGCGGTCGGACGGACGCCACCGGGAGAAGCTCTACGTCGACGGCGGCCCCGGCTCCACCGGCACCACCGGCCACCTGCGCATGGAGGGCCGCGACGTGTTCCGATTCGCCGTCGGGCAGGTCACCGACGTGATCGTGGAAGCCTTCGCGCAGGCGGGCATCACCGCGGAGGAACTCGATTGGTTCGTGCCGCATCAGGCCAACCGCCGGATCATCGAGGCCTCAGCCGACAAGCTCGGTGTCGCCCGGGACAAGATCGTCCTGACGGTGGACCGCCACGGCAACACCTCGGCGGCCTCGATACCCCTGGCCCTCGACGTGGCGCGGCGGGACGGCCGCATCCGGGCGGGCGACCTCGTGATGATCGAGGCGATCGGCGGCGGGTTCAGCTGGGGCGCCGCGCTGATCCGCTGGTAGCGTTTCGGGCGGCGCGCCCGAAACGATTCGCTGTCCCAGCGCGGTTGACCGGGGGCGGAGCGCCGATTAGCGTGCCGGATCATAGGGATACGCCTTCAGCGTTCGGCGCGGCCAAGGGTGCCGCGCCGTGCGTCATGGGGCGAGCGACGCGGGCGAGGGGACACGGCATGGCAGGCAAGACGGTGACGCGCGCCGACTTGAGCGAGGCCGTCTACCACCAGGTGGGCCTGTCGCGGACCGAGTCGGCCGCCCTCGTCGAGACCGTGCTGTCCGAGATCTGCAGCTGCCTCGCGAGCGGCGAGACGGTGAAGCTGTCCTCGTTCGGCTCCTTCGTGGTCCGCAGCAAGGGCAAGCGCGTCGGCCGCAATCCCAAGACCGGGGTCGAGGTCGCGATCGAGCCGCGGCAGGTGATGGTGTTCAAGCCCTCCAACGTGCTCAAGGCCAAGATCAACGGCCTGAACGGCGCGGGCGACCACGACGACGAGTGAGCGCGCCGCGAAAGCGGCCGTGTCGGCGGGCTCTTCGGGCGGGCTCTTCAGGCTTGAGTGCGGCCCCGCGAGCCGGCAAGATCGGGCCGCTTCGCCCCGCTCCGTAAGACGCCCATGCCGCCAGCCCTCGCCGCCGCCTCGACCGACGAACCGCCGACCGGGATCGGCGAGAAGAGCGCCCACGCCTTCCGGACGATCAGCGAGGTGGCTGAGGAACTCGACGTGCCCCAGCACGTCCTGCGGTTCTGGGAGACCCGCTTCGGCCAGATCCGCCCCGTGAAGCGGGCGGGGGGGCGCCGCTACTACCGGCCCCAGGACATCGAGCTCGTCGCCGGCATCCGCCATCTCCTGCACGTGCAGCGCTACACCATCGCGGGGGCGCAGCGGGTCCTCAAGGAGAACGGCGTCCGCTTCGTGCAGGCCGTCGGCCGCGGCGAGGCCGTGGCGGCCGAGCCGCTGCTTCAGGAGGTCGAGACCGAGGCGGGAGCCCGGAGCGGGACCGGGGGCGCGACGTTCGGCGCGTCGGACCGGGCGGCCCTGGCCGAGGCCCTGGACGAGTTGCGCGCCTGCCGCGCCCTGCTCGACGGGCTGCGCGACCTGCCCGACATGGAGGCCTGAGCGGGCCTGAGCGGGCCTGCCGGGCTCGACGACCCCGGCCCCGGCGCGCGGCGGGCGAACTTTCCGGCAACACGTCGCGTTGTCGCCCGCATGGCCGCGCCCAAACCCAAGTTGACGCCCAGCCAGGAACTGATGGCCCGCATCATGCGGATCGTCCGCTCCTGCCCGGAGGCGGCGTCCGAAGTCCTGGAGCTGATGTTCCTCGTCAGCCAGATCGAGGCGGCCACCGGGGTCGACCGGGACTATCGCGACGCCAAGCGGGTGATCAGCCGCCTGCGCAACCCGCTCTGGGAGATGGGTCCCACCGACCGGGAGAAACTCCTGGCGGCCGCCGAGACGATTCGCCGGGTCTGCCGGCTGGCCGAGGACGAGATTCCCCCCGTGCCGGTGGCCGATGCCGGGGAGCGGGCGCGGGTCGAGGGGCGGCTCGCCGCCGCCCTGGCCGGCGAGTTCGACGCGGCGCAGATCGCCCGCATCACCGGGATCGTCGCGGCGGCCCTCCAGAATTAACCCGCCGCCCGAGCCCTCGACGCCCGTGCGCGGCGTCCCCACATGGTCTCCACCGATGAACGGGACATCCGGACGCGTGTCCGGGGAGAGGTCCCGGGTCGGCACTGGAGAGACGCTGCCATGATTGCCCTACGTCCGCTCGCCGCGCTGCTCGCAGGGAGCATGGCACTGGCCGGGCCCGCCCTGGCCCAGACGCCGTCCAACCGAACCAAGACGGTGGCGCCCGGCAAGACGGTCCGCATCGAGATCGCGCCCAACCTCAAGAAGGATTGTTCTCCTGGGCCGATGCCGGAGTTCAAGGTCTCGGGCCCGCCGAAGAACGGATCGGTGATCACCAAGGTCGGCAAGCTGAAGACGCCGGCGAGCTACCGCTGCCCCAACAAGGAAGCGGCCGTCCAGGCGCTGTTCTACCAGCCCAACAACGGATTCACCGGCACCGACGAAGTGACGTTCGAGGTCAAGAGCTCCGACGGCCAAGTCCAGACGCAGACCGTCAAGATCACGGTCGGGGGCGCGGCGACCAAATCAGGAGACGACGGCAAGAAAGAGGGCACGGATTTGTGAGCAGGCTCCGGCCGAAACGGTATCTGCCCAGTCCTGCCGCCCGGGCAGCCGTCCGGGGGCGTCACGGAGTCTCGTCCGTGACGCCTTCAGCGCTCCCGAGTGTTGCATGCAATCGACATGCCGGGCGCCATGCTCGCCGCACTGCGACAAAAGCGGGCCTGTCGGTTGCATCCGAGCCGAGACAGGATGAAGCTGTCACGGTCTGAGAGGGTTATCGAATGCCGATGCATGCGACGAACGACCTTTTCCAGAGCTTCGCCCGAGGGTACGAGGCCCGCCGCGACACGGAGATGACGCTCTCCGAGTACCTGGATGCCTGTCGCGACGAGCCCCTGATGTACGCCTCGGCCGCCGAGCGCATCCTCGCGGCGATCGGCGAGCCGGAATTCGTGGACACCGCCAGGGATTCGCGCCTCGGCCGGATCTTCATGAACCGGACGATCCGGACCTACCCAGCCTTCCGCGAATTCTACGGCATGGAGGAGACGATCGAGCGGATCGTCTCGTTCTTCCGCCACGCCGCGCAGGGCTTGGAAGAGCGCAAGCAGATCCTCTACCTGCTCGGGCCGGTGGGCGGCGGTAAGTCGTCGCTGGCCGAGCGGCTGAAGCTCCTGATGGAGGTTCACCCCGTCTACGTACTCAAGGCTGGGGACGAGGTGTCGCCGGTCTTCGAGAGCCCGCTGGGCCTGTTCGACCCCGAGACCATGGGCGAGGAGATCCAGCGCCGCTACGGCATCCCGCGCCGGCGGCTGACCGGCCTGATGAGCCCCTGGGCGCTGAAGCGCCTCGACGAGTTCAACGGCGACATCTCGCGCTTCAAGGTGATCAAGGTCCGGCCGTCGCGCCTGCGCCAGATCGCCATCGCCAAGACCGAGCCGGGCGACGAGAACAACCAGGACATTTCCTCGCTCGTCGGCAAGGTCGACATCCGGCGACTGGAGACGCTGTCGCAGGCCGATCCCGACGCCTACTCGTACTCGGGCGGCCTGAACCGGGCGAACCAGGGCATCCTCGAGTTCGTCGAGATGTTCAAGGCGCCGATCAAGATGCTGCACCCGCTGCTCACCGCGACGCAGGAGGGCAACTACGTCGGCACCGAGAATATCGGCGCGATCCCGTTCACCGGCGTGATCCTGGCGCACTCGAACGAGGCCGAGTGGCAGACTTTCAAGACCAACAAGAACAACGAGGCCTTCATCGACCGGATCTACGTGATCAAGGTCCCGTACTGCCTGCGCGTCACCGAGGAGCAGCGGATCTACGAGAAGCTGATCTCCGGCTCGGAGCTGTCGGACGCGGCCTGCGCGCCCGGCACGCTGGAGATGCTGGCGCGGTTCTCGGTGCTGTCGCGGCTCCGCGAGCACGCCAATTCCAACGTCTTCTCCAAGATGCGGGTCTACGACGGCGAGTCCCTGCGCGAGGTCGATCCCCGCGCCCGCTCGATGCAGGAGTACAAGGACACGGCCGGCGTCGACGAGGGCATGGACGGGATCTCGACCCGCTTCGCCTTCAAGGTGCTGGCCGCGACCTTCAACCACGACACCACCGAGGTCTCGGCCGACCCGGTGCATCTGATGTACGTGCTGGAGCAGTCGCTGCGCCGCGAGCAGCTCCCGCCCGAGACCGAGAAGAAGTACCTGGAATTCATCAAGACCGAACTGGCCCCGCGCTACGCGGAGTTCATCGGCCACGAGATCCAGAAGGCCTACCTCGAATCGTACCACGATTACGGGCAGAACCTGTTCGACCGGTACATCGACTACGCCGACGCCTGGATCGAGGACCAGGACTTCAAGGACGCCGAGACCGGCCAGCTCATGAACCGGGAGCTCCTGAACCAGGAGCTGACCAAGATCGAGAAGCCCGCCGGGATCGCCAACCCGAAGGACTTCCGCAACGAGGTGGTGAAGTTCGCCCTGCGCTCCCGGGCGCAGCACGGCGGCCGGAATCCCAGCTGGACCAGCTACGAGAAGCTGCGCGAGGTGATCGAGCGGCGGATGTTCTCCCAGGTGGAGGAGCTGCTGCCGGTGATCTCCTTCGGCTCGAAGAAGGACGGCGAGACCGAGAAGAAGCACGGCGAGTTCGTCGAGCGCATGGTCGCGCGCGGCTACACCGAGCGGCAGGTCCGCCGCCTGGTGGAGTGGTACATGCGGGTGAAGCAGGCCGGCTGAGGGACGACGGGGCTCGACCGGCCCGCTCGGTCGGCCGGGCCCCGTTCCGACCCTCCGCCGCCACAGTTTCGGACGACCGGCCGGCGAAGATCGCGGCCCTGCTGCCAAAGAGGGATCCTTCCCTCCGGTGACAGCATGGTACGACAAGGGTCCGGACCCGGCCGGAGCACGCGGACGAGGGTTTTCGCAGCGGATGCACATCGTCGACCGACGTTTGAACCCGGGCGGCAAGAGCCTCCCGAACCGCCAGCGCTTCCTGCGGCGCGTGAAGGACGTGGCCCAGCGCGCGGTGCGGGAATCCGCCCGCGAGAAGGACATCAAGGATCTCGGCAAGGACGGCCGCGTCACCGTGCCGGCGGACGGCGTCCGGGAGCCCCGCTTCTCGCGCCAGCCCGGCACCGGCCTGCAGGACCACATCCTGCCCGGCAACAAGACCTACGTGGAGGGCGACACGATCGAGCGCCCGCCGGGCAGCGGCGGCGGTCGCGGCTCCGGCGAGGGCGGGGAGGGCGGCGAGAACAGCGAGGACGCGTTCCGCTTCGTGCTCACCCGCGAGGAGTTCCTGGAACTCTTCCTCGAGGATCTGGAATTGCCGGACCTCGCCAAGCGTCGCCTCGCCATCGTCGAGACGGAAGGGTTGCGCCGGGCGGGCTACACGGTCACCGGCTCGCCGGCGAACCTCGCGCTCACCCGCACCCTGCGCAACTCGATGTCGCGGCGGATCGCCCTCAAGCGCCCGAAGCCCGACGAGGTCGCGGCCCTGGAGGCCCGGCTCGACGCCCTCGCCGAGGGGCATCCGGAGCGGCCGGACCTGGAGCAGGCGCTGTTCCGGCTGCGCGAGCGCGCGAAGCGCATCCCCTACGTCGACCCGATCGACCTGCGCTTCCGCCGGTTCGAGCCCTATCCGCGGCCGATCGCGCAGGCGGTGATGTTCTGCCTGATGGACGTGTCCGGCTCGATGACCGAGCACATGAAGGACCTCGCCAAGCGATTCTACATCCTGCTGCACATCTTCCTGACGCGCCGCTACCGGCACGTCGAGATCGTGTTCATCCGCCACACCGACCGGGCGACCGAGGTGGACGAGGAGACCTTCTTCGGCTCCCGCGAGACCGGCGGCACCCTGGTCTCGTCGGCGCTCGTGGAGATGAAGCGCGTCATCGCCGAGCGCTACGACCCGAACGACTGGAACATCTACGCGGCCCAGGCCTCGGACGGCGACAACGTCTCCTCCGACGGGCCGACCTCCACGGAGCTGCTGCGGTCGCACATCCTGCCGGCCTGCCAGCACTTCGCCTATCTGGAGGTGGGCGACGAGAACGGTCCCCGCGCCGGCTTCGTCGAGCACCGCACCACCCTGTGGCGGACCTACGAGGCCATCGCCAAGGCCGGCGGACCGATCGCCATGCGCAAGGTCAACCACCGCCGGGAGATCTACCCGGTCTTCCGCGAGCTGTTCGGGCGCAAGGAAGGCCGCGCCGAGGCGGAGGCGTGATGGCCGCGCACGCATCGACCGATCGGGAGGCCGCATGACGCTCGTCAAGGCACGCACGCCCCAGATCATCGCGGGCAACCAGAAGCCGCTGTTCACCGGCAACGACTGGGATTTCGACACGATCCGGCGGATCCACGACGCCTGCGAGGCGGTGGCCGGGCCGCAGCTCGGACTGTCGTGGTACCCGAACCAGATCGAGATCATCACGGCCGAGCAGATGCTCGACGCCTACGCGTCGATCGGCATGCCGCTGTTCTACAAGCACTGGTCGTTCGGCAAGCACTTCGCCCAGCACGAGGCCGGCTACCGGCGCGGCCTGATGGGGCTCGCCTACGAGATCGTCATCAACTCGGACCCGTGCATCTCCTACGTCATGGAGGAGAACACGGCGACGATGCAGACGCTCGTCATCGCGCACGCCGCCTTCGGCCACAACCACTTCTTCAAGAACAACTACCTGTTTCGGCAGTGGACCGACGCCGAGGGCATCCTCGACTACCTCGACTTCGCCAAGGGCTTCATCGCCCGCTGCGAGGAGCGCTACGGCCACCAGGCGGTGGAGCAGGTGCTCGACGCCGCCCACGCGCTGATGAGCCAGGGCGTCCACCGCTACCCGCGCAAGAAGCGGCCGGACCTCGCCTCCGAGCAGCGGCGCGAGCGCGAGCGGATCGAGCACGGCGAGCAGATCTACAACGATCTCTGGCGCACCCTGCCGCAGAAAATCGGCACGGCGCGTCCGGACGCGGCCGCCGAGCGGCGCAAGGCGCTGCTCGAACTGCCGCAGGAGAACATCCTGTATTTCCTGGAGAAGGCCGCGCCCCGCCTGCGCCCCTGGCAGCGCGAGATCCTGCGCATCGTCCGCCTGGTCGCCCAGTACTTCTACCCGCAGCGCCAGACCAAGGTGATGAACGAGGGCTGCGCGACCTACTGCCACTACCGGATCATGAACGCCCTGTCGGAATCCGGGCAGATCACCGAGGCGGCCTATCTCGAGTTCCTGCAGTCGCACACCAACGTCATCCGGCAGCCGAACTACGACGACCGCTCCTACGGCGGCCACAATCCCTACGCGATCGGCTTCGCCATGATGCAGGACATCGCCCGCATCGCCGAGCAGCCGACCGAGGAGGACCGGGCATGGTTCCCCGACATCGCCGGGGTCGGCGACGCCATGGCGGTGCTGCGCGATTGCTGGGAGAATTACCGGGACGAGAGCTTCATCCAGCAGTTCCTGTCGCCCAAGCTGATGCGCGACCTGCGCCTGTTCCACGTGGTCGACGATCCGGAGGAGCCGGAACTGCGGGTGGAGGCGATCCACGACGAGCGCGGCTACCGCAAGCTGCGCCGCTCCTTCGCGCGTCAGTACGACGTGGCGTGGCTCGATCCCGACATCGAGGTGGTGGACGTGGACCTGGAGGGCGACCGGCGCCTGATCCTGCACCACAAGGCGATCAACAAGATCACCCTGCAGAAGGACGACGCCAAGCGCGTGCTGCAGCACCTCGCCGACCTCTGGGGCTACGACGTGGTGCTCAAGGAGATCGAGCCCGCCACCGGCACGGTGCTGGGCGAGATCACCGCCAGCGCGCGGCCGATCTTCTTCTGAGCGGGACGGCGGGAGGGCACCTCCCGCCCGATTCCCCGTCCTGATGTGGCGTCCGGCCGAAATCCTCGATGGCGGCAGCCCTCTGTCATCACGAGCGCAGCGAAGTGACCCAGGGTCGCGCGACATCGGTGAATGTAGCGCCGACTGGATCGCTTCGCGCCGCTCGCCAAGACGGCACCGGCCGATCGACCGGGACCTTCCGATGAGGACGGCAGTTCCGAAGGCCTCGTGATTGCCTCGGCGGTACCGCCGTGCTGCATGGGGCAATGACCGCCACGATCCTCACCCTCGCCGAGACCGGCGACTTCCTCGACCGCGAATTCCCGCAGATGCAGGCGGGCGGGCGCGCCTACCACCTCGAGGCCGTGGGACCGCTCTCGGCGCGGATGCGGCTCGAAGCCCACGAGCGCTTCCTGCGTCCCGGCGCGACCGTGTCGGGGCCGGCCATGATGGCGCTGGCCGACTACGCCCTCTACGCGGCGATCCTGGCCAATATCGGTCCCGTGGCGCTCGCGGTGACGACGAGCCTCACCTTCAACTTCCTGCGCAAGCCCGCCACGGGGGATCTCGTGGCCGAATGCCGGCTGCTCAAGCTCGGCCGGCGCCTCGCAGTCGGCGAGGTGTCGATCACCGCCGTCGGCAGCCCGGACCTCGTCTGCCACGCCACCGGCACCTACTCGATCCCGCCGCGCTGACGCGCCGTCTTCGCGAGCGCAGCGAAGCAACCCAGGGCAGCGCGCGATTGCCAGACGGGGCGTGTCGCTGGGTTGCTTCGCCGCGCAAGGACGGGAGGCTTGCTCAGCCGACACGCGCCTCGGCGAGCCGGGCGGCGTAGCGGGCGATCAGGTCGACCTCCAGGTTGAGCCGGTCCCCCTGCCGCCGCTCCCCCCAGGTGGTGACCTGGAGCGTGTGCGGGATCAGCAGCACCGAGAACAGGTCGTCCGCGACCGCATTCACGGTGAGCGAGGTGCCGTCGAGGCAGACCGAGCCCTTCTCGGCGATGAACTTCTTCACGGCGGCCGGGGCCCGCAGGGTGAAGCGCTCGCTGGCGCCCCAGGCATCGGCCGTCACGCTCACGCGCTCCACGATCTCGGCGAGGCCGTCGACGTGGCCGGTGACGAGATGGCCGCCGAGCTCGTCGCCGATCTTCAGGGAGCGTTCGAGGTTGATCCGCGTGCCCGCCGCCCAGGTGCCGACGGTGGTGCGCGCCAGCGTCTCGGCGGCGGCGTCGACCGCGAAGACGCAGCCGCCCGCGGCGGGCTCCACCGACACGGCGGTGAGGCACGGTCCGGCGCAGGCGATCGAGGCGCCGAGCGCGATCGTCGCCGGATCGTAGGCGGCGCGGATCGCGATCCGGCGCAGGTCACCGTCGCCCGAGACCGAGACGACCGTGCCGATGGCGCTGACCAAGCCCGTGAACATCGCTTACGTCCTGTTGCGTTCGTAGGTCACGGCCGTGTCGGGCCCGAGCTGCAGCCGCTCTGCCTCCCGGAACCGGTCGTCCGCCAGGGCCTCCGCCAGGGCCGGGCCCAGCGCCGGCAGGCCGCCCGCTGCGCCCAGCTCCGCCGGCCCGGTGACCAGCGTGCAGGCATCGATCAGATCGGCCCGGGCCAGCGCCTCCGCAAGGCGGGGGCCGCCCTCGCTGCACAGGCGGGTCAGGCCGCGCTCCCCCAGATGCGCCAGGGCCGCCGGGAGATCGATCCCGCCGGCCGCGTCCGCCGGCACGGTCGCCACCTCGACCCCGAGCGCCTCCAGGGCCCGCCGCGCGTGGGCCGGGGCCGAGCGGGTCGTGAGCACCAAAGTCGGTGTGTCGCGGGCGGTGCGGGCGAGGACGCTCGCCGGGGAGAGCCGCAGATGCGTGTCGAGCACGACCCGCAGGGGCGAGCGCGTGCCGAGGCCCGGCAGCCGCACGGTCAGCGACGGGTCGTCGGCCCGGGCGGTGCCGATGCCGATCAGGATCGCGTCGGCGTGGGCCCGCCACAGGTGGACCGCCCCGTCCGCCACCGGCCCGGTGATCCGCAGGCGCTCCGGCCCGGCGGAAGCGCAGAAGCCGTCGCGGGTGCGGGCGAGCTTGAGGTGCAGGGCCGGGCGGCCGCGGGTCACCCGGGTGACGTGGCCGACATGGTCGCGCGCCGCCTCCTCCCGCATCAGCCCGGTCTCGACCGCGACGCCGCCCCGCCGCAGGAGGTCGTGGCCGCGCCCGGCCACCCGCGGGTCGGGATCCTCCAGGGCGCTGACCACCCGGGCGATCCCGGCGGCCAGGATGGCGTCGGTGCAGGGCGGCGTGCGGCCGTGATGGGAGCAGGGCTCCAGGGTGACGTAGAGGGTCGCGCCGCGGGCAGCCTCGCCGGCGGCGGCGAGCGCCACGGGCTCCCCGTGCGGGCGCCCGCCCGGCGCCGTGGCCGCCGTCCCGAGGATGCGGCCGGTTTCGGGCTCGACCACGACGGCGCCGACCGACGGGTTCGGCCAGGTGGTGCCGAGCCCGCGTCGGCCCAGCGCCAGGGCGAGGCGCATGAAGTTCGGGTCGCCGCTCATGGACGCCCGGCGCGGCGCCGCCCCGACGCCTCGGGCTCCGGGTCGCCCTCCGGACCCGGCGCGGCCGCCGGTACCGGCGTGCCGTCGCTCAGCGTGCCGAGCAGCTCCTCGAAGTCCCGGGCCTCGCGGAAGTTCTTGTAGACGGAGGCGAAGCGCACGTAGGCGACGTCGTCGAGGCCCTTCAGCCCCGCCATCACCAGCTCGCCGATCGCCTCGGAGGTCACCTCGGGCTCGCCGGCGCTCTCGAGCTGCCGGGTGATGCCGCTGACCAGCCGCTCGATCCGCTCCGGATCGACGGCGCGCTTGCGCAGCGCCACGTCGATGGAGCGCTGGAGCTTGTCGCGGTCGAACGGCACGCGCTTGCCCGAGCGCTTGAGCACCACGACCTCGCGGAGCTGCACGCGCTCGAAGGTGGTGAAGCGGCCGGCGCAGTCCGGGCAGACCCGGCGGCGCCGGATCGCGGCGCCGTCCTCGGAGGGCCGCGAGTCCTTCACCTGGGTCTCGGAGCCGCCGCAGTAGGGACAGCGCATGGATCTCGCTACTCGGGCATGGAAACGGCCGCGGACCGGTCGGATCCGCGGCCGTTTCCTAATCTACCGCGGGCCGGCCCGGAAGACCGGCCCCGGCTCAAGCGGCCCTCTTGCCTCAGCCGTAGATCGGGAACCGGTCCGTCAGCGCGTGGACGCGGGTCTTGACGTCGGCCTCGACCGCGCTGTCGCCGGCCTCACCCTTGGCGGCGAGCCCGTCCAGCACCTCGACGATGAAGCCGCCGATCTGCTTGAACTCGGCGACGCCGAAGCCGCGCGAGGTGCCGGCCGGGGTGCCGAGCCGGATTCCCGAGGTGATGGTCGGCTTCTGCGTGTCGAAGGGGACGCCGTTCTTGTTGCAGGTGATGTGCGCCCGCGACAGGGCCGCCTCGGCGGCCTTGCCGGTGAGGCCCTTCCGCTGGAGGTCGACCAGCATCAGGTGGTTGTCGGTGCCGCCCGAGGTGATGTCGTAGCCGCCCGAGATCAGCGTGTCGGCGAGCGCCCGGGCGTTCTCCACCACCTGGCGGGCGTAGATCTTGAACTCGGGCTTCAGCGCCTCGCCGAAGGCCACCGCCTTGCCGGCGATGACGTGCATGAGCGGGCCGCCCTGGAGGCCGGGGAAGATCGCCGAGTTGAACTTCTTGGCGAGCGCCTCGTCGTTCGTCAGGATCATGCCGCCGCGCGGGCCGCGGAGGGTCTTGTGGGTCGTCGTGGTGGCGACGTGGGCGTGCGGGAACGGCGACGGGTGGACGCCGGCCGCCACGAGGCCCGCGAAGTGAGCCATGTCGACCATGAAGTAGGCGCCGACCGAGTCGGCGATCTCGCGGAACTTGGCGAAGTCCCAGTGGCGCGGGTAGCCCGAGCCGCCGGCGATGATCACCTTCGGCTTGTGCTCCTGGGCGAGCTGGGCGACCTGCTCCATGTCGATCCGCTGGTCCTCGCGGCGCACCGTGTAGGAGACCGGCTTGAACCACTTGCCCGAGACGTTCGGCGGGGCGCCGTGCGTCAGGTGGCCGCCGGCGGCGAGGTCGAGGCCCAGGAAGGTATCGCCGGGCTGCATGAGCGCCAGGAACACACCCTGGTTGGCCTGGGAGCCGGAATTCGGCTGCACGTTGGCGAAGCCGCAGTCGAACAGGCGCTTGGCGCGCTCGATGGCGAGATCCTCGGCGATGTCCACGAACTGGCAGCCGCCGTAGTAGCGCCGGCCCGGATAGCCCTCGGCGTACTTGTTGGTGAGCACCGAGCCCTGAGCCTCCAGCACGGCGCGGGAGACGATGTTCTCCGAGGCGATCAGCTCGATCTCGTGCTGCTGGCGGCCGAGCTCCTTGGCCACCGCCTCGGCGATCTCGGGGTCGGCTTCCGTCAGCGGGGCGGCGAAGAAGCTGTTGGAGAAGTGCTTGTCGGCGGCGGTACCGGCGCTCATGGTCTGCCTCTGTTCTGGTAGGGGCGATGCCCGGCCTTTCGTCGGCGTGCACGGGCGGGCGTTGAAGGTGGGATTCCTACACGCGCCGAGGGCTCAGGCCAAGCACAGGCATTTTGCTCGCGCGCCAAGAATAATTTGTCGCAGCCTGCCGCGGCGACCTCGAGAGTGCTGTCGGCATATTTTCCTTCTCTGCCACCAGCGGCTTGATAAAAGGAAAAAAGTCATGGAATAAATCATGAACGTTTCGAGGATCAGAGACGCGATGCGGTATTGTGATCTGCCGGATGTCCTGGATTATTCCATCACTGAGCTTCGGCTCGGCCTAGCCTTCATCGCGCGACGGCAGGACCAGCGCTGCCCCGGTTCGAGCGATCTGGGATATCAAGACCGGCAAGGCGCAGTAGACGCCGGCTCGCGCGCGCGAACTGCGCAGAGATGTCGGCGTGGATGACAGTTTTCCCGTCATAGAGGTTCACTTGAGACGAGGAAACTCGGTCAAGGGACTGTCAATATCCGCGATCCTACTCGGAGAGAGGTTGCCATGAGCATGGAAGCCTACGCGCTCTGCGCGGGCGCGATGCCTGGCGTGGCGGAATGGCAGGCGGCCATCCACGAAAACGGGTTCGATCTGAAACTCGACGCCGCGCGCATACCGCCGGCCACGCAAGAGCATCTGCCCGCGACTTGGCGGCGCCGCGAGGCCGGCTTCGAATGCCAGATCATTCCGCTGTCGGATCTGACGGACACCTATACCGACATCGACTTCGGCGGGCCGTGGACGTGCGTCTATGCCTTCTACTTCGCCACGCTCCCGGCTTGCGTCGGGGCGTGGATGGCTGTCGCGGCCTGCGCGGCCCAGTCGGACGGTATCGTCTTCGATCCGCAAGAGGGGCAGCTGCTCACCGCCGAGGGCGCGATCCGCTGCGCTCAGGACACGGTGGCGCGCGTCGTCAGCCTGGACGCGCAGTTCGATACCTCCGCGGGCGGCTGAGGCCGGATGGCGCGCCGCGCCTCGGCGGTGCCGTCAGGTCCGCATCGCGAGGTTCGTCTCGATCAGGACCGTCTCGGTCTCGAACGCGGCCGCGTGCCACGCTCCGGCCGGGAAGTGGAACACGCTTCCGGCCGAGAACGGCTCGCGGCCCCGCTCGGTCTCCAGGATCCCCGAGCCCGAGAGCACCTGAACGAACTGCTCGTGATCGTGGCTGTGCGCCGGCGCCGAGACGCCGGCCGGGACGACCACGCGCACGAGGCTGGCGCCCGAGCCCGGGATCGTGCGCTTGGCGACGCCGTTCCCGCCGAGGCTCTCGGCGCGGTCGTCCCAGGCGGTCAGGTAATCGCTCATCGACGGGTCTCCTCGCCGGCGGGGTGCCGCTCCGATCGGTCGGGTCAACGCTCGACCGGACCCCGCCCCCGCGTCAACCGGTCCCGCCGGGCTGGCGGCCGCGCCGGCCCTTGCCGGCCGCGGGGTCGGCCGGCGCCGGATCCGGTCGGGCCGGGTTGGTCGACGGCGCCGGAGGCACGGCGCTCGCGGACGGCGTGCCGGAGGTGGGCCAGAAGGTCTCGAAGAGCTCCTGCATCGCCCGGATGTTGTTGCCCTGAACCTCGGCCCCGGTGCGCAGCATCTGCTGGAACATGTCGGAGCCGGCCTCGCCCGCGCTCGCCTGCGGATTGGCGGCCGGCTTGGCGGCGGGTCTGGCGGCCGGCTTCGGCGGAGCCGGCGGCTCGACCGCCGGCATCATCGCCCTGGCCATCTCGGCCCAGGCCGGGCCGAACGGGAACGGCACGGGCGGCGGCGGCGCGCTCGGCCGCGCCGGCTCGGCCTGCGGCTGGTTCAGCATGACGTGGACGATGCTCGCCACCACGGCGCCCGCCATCATCGGCAGCATCTGGCGCAGGACCTGCGCGCCGACGCCGCTCGTCGCCGAGGCCTGCCGCAGCACCGCCTGCATCAGCTGCGCCGAGCCGAACATCTGGCCGAGGGCCTCGAACCCCTGCGCCGGCGCCGGCTTGGCGGCCTCCAGACCGAACATCCGCGCGAAGCCGGTCGGGTCCAGGCCGACGCTGCGCTGGAGGCCGAGCGTCAGGGCCGGCATCAGCGCCTCGAAGGCACGGGCCGTCTGCTCGGTCGTCAGGCCGAACGGCTGGCCCATGGCCTGAAGCCCGGCCTCGCCCTGGGCCTGGAACATCTCGAGCGGGTTGAACATGACGCCTCGATCCTGTCCCGGCCGGGACCGCCCGGGACAGGGCATCGTGACCCTTTGCGCGGGGAAATACCAGTTCCCACCCGCGGAACTTGTGCCTCCGCGCCGCCGTCTCAGCTCAGCGGCTCGGGATGAGCGTGCCCCGGCGGCAGCGGCGCCGCCCGGTGGGGCGCCTCGGCGGCGACGTCCGGCTCCGGCCGGCGCGGGCCGACCCCCTCCAGCCGGTCGACCGTGCGGCGGGCGAGCAGGATGCCGAGCGCGCCGAAGACCAGGGAGCCGACCCCCATTCCGGCCACCACGCCGCGGGGGCCGTAGAGCGACGCGCCGAGCATGGCCGGCGGGATCGTCCCGAGCGTCGCCCGGCCCCAGTTCAGCAGCGTCGAGCGCAGCGGGAAGCCGAGATTGTTGAAGGCGGCGTTGCCGAGGAACAGCAGCCCGTTGAAGAACCAGATCGCGCCGCCGACAAGGCAGAAGAAGCCGAACAGCTCGGCCGCGACCCCCTGCAGGCCGAACAGGCCGGCGAGCCATCCCCGGGCCAGCGCCAGGAGGAGCCAGACCGCGGCGCAGTAGGCCAGAGTCACCCGGATCGCCGCGCCGAGCACGCCGCGCATCCGTTCGAACAGGCCCGCGCCCCAGTTCTGCGCCAGGATCGGGCCGATCGCCCCCGACAGCGCGAACAGGCCGCCGAAGGCCACCGGCGTCAGCCGGTCGATCACCGACGCGGCCGCGACCGCGTCCGCTCCGTAGCCGGCGAACAGACGCGCCAGGAAGGCGCTCGCCACCGAGGGGGCGAGGTTCGTCAGCACGGCCGGGCCCGCGACACCTGCCAGGGCTGCCGCGTCGGCCGGCAGATCGGACAGGCGCGGCCGGCCCAGGAGGCCGTGCCGGGCGACGCCGCGGACGCCTACCGCCACGAAGGTCGCACGCGCCGCGCAGACCGTGATCGCCGCGCCCGTGACGCCGAGGCCCGCCCCGAAGATCAGCAGCGGATCGAGGAGCGCGGTGATCACGGCGCCGGCCAGGGTGACCGACATCGCCTGCCGCGCCTCGCCGACCGCGCGCAGCAGCCCGGTGAACAGCATGCCGGCGGCGAGCAGCAGGTTCGACGGCAGGGTGATGTAGAGGAACAGGACGGCCACCCGCAGCGCCTCGCCCTGCGCGCCGATCAGCGCCAGGAGCGGGCCGGCCAGCAGCGCGATCAGCCCCGCGATGAGGGCGGCCACGAGGCTGCCGAGGACCAGCGCCGAGGTCGCGAGGCGCCGCGCCGCCGCGCGGTCGCGCGCGCCGACGGCCTTCCCGACCAGGGCGCCGGCGGCGATCATCAGGCCGATATTCACCGCCGTGGCGAAGAACTGGACGATGCCGGCGAAGCCGACCGCCGCCGTGAGGTTCGGGTCGCCCAGCGTCGAGACGTAGAGCAGCGACAGGAGATCGACGACGAAGATCGCCATCAGCCCCACCGAGCCGGTGGCCGCCATCACCACGACGTGGCGGAGGATCGAGCCGGTGACGAAGCGGCCCGCCTCCGCCGGGGGCGGCCCGTCGGACATGTCAGACATCCCGCCCGTCACGCATCCCGGGCGCTGCCTTCCGCCTCGAGCTCGGCCTCCGGATCGGGATCCTCGGCGGCTTCCGTCTCCTGCGGGGCCAGGGCGGGCTTCTCCAGGAGCCGCTCGGCGGCCTCGCGCCGGTCGCTGCCCACGAGGTCGCGGGTCTCGGTGCTGAGCGCCCGGGCCGGCCGGACCGGGGCGGTCAGCGGCTCGGGCTTCAGCCCGGCCGCGGCGCCGCGCATCCAGCTGGACCCGTCCGGCAGGGCGCCCGCCTGCTGCAGGACCAGCCGCGCGATGTCGCGCTTGCGCACGTCGTCGGTCCGGGCCGTGGCGGCCTCCGGCGACAGGCCGAGCCCCTCCAGGGCCGCCCGCCCGAAGGCGAGGGCGGATTCGGCGGTCTCGCGGATCTGGTAGTCGACGTCCCGGTTCATCAGCTCCACCGCGTGCAGGCGGTCGTAGGCCCGCACGAAGGTCCGCACGCTCGAGAATTCCTCGTGGACGATGTCGACGATCTTGAGGGCGCCCTCCCGGTCGTCGACGCAGATGCAGACCAGCTCGACCCGGCCGATCCCGGCGGCGCGGAGCACGTCGAGGCGCGTGCCGTCGCCGTAGTAGATGCGGAAGCCGAAGCGCGAGGCGGCGCGCAGCTGCTCCACGTCCTTGTCGATCACCGTGACCGGGATGCCCTCGGCCATCAGCACGTGCGTCAGCACCTGCCCGAACCGGCCGAAGCCGATCACCAGCACCCGCGCGTCGCCGCTCTCGGACAGCTCGGTGGAGGGTTCCTCCAGCGCGAAGGTGCTGCGCGCGTTGCGCCGCTCGATCAGCTTGTCGAGACCCTTGGCGGCGATGGGGCCGATCAGCATGGTCAGCGCGGCGAGCGCCACCGCGAAGCGCGTCGCCGTGACGCCGGTGAGGCCGAGATCCTGGGCCTGCGGCAGCAGCACGAAGGCGAACTCGCCCGCGGGCGCCAGGACCGCGGCCCCCCGCAGGGCCCCGAGGGTGTCCGAGCCGAACAGCCGGAACAGGCCGGCCACGATGGCGACCTTGACCAGGATCGCCGCCAGGGTCGCGCCGAACAGGGCCGGCCAGACCTCGCGCACGAGCGCGCCGTCGATCGACATGCCGACGCTCATGAAGAACAGGCCGAGCAGCATGCCGCGGAACGGCTCGATGTCGGCCTCCAGCTGGTGGCGGAAGTTCGACTCGGCGAGCAGGATGCCGGCGAGGAACGCGCCCATCGCCATCGACAGGCCGACCTGCTCCATGAGCAGCGCGGTGCCGAGCACCACCAGGAGCGCCGCGGCGGTCATCACCTCCCGGGCGCCGCTCGCCGCGAGCAGCCGGAAGAACGGGTTCAGGCCGTAGCGGCCGACCAGCACCACCGCGAGGATCGCCGCGAGCGCCTTGCCGGTGGAGACCGCGGCCTCCCCGAGCCAGGAGACGTCGGTCGCCTCGCCGGCCGAGGCCAGCAGCGGCATCAGCGCCAGGATGCCGACCACCGACAGGTCCTGGAACAGCAGGACCGCGAAGGCGCGCGCGCCGTAGGCGCTGCCGAGATCGCCCCGCTCCTCCAGGAGCTGCAGGGCCACCGCGGTGGCAGAGAGGGCGAGCGCGAGGCCGATCACCGCGGCGGCGCCGAAGCTGAGACCCGCCACGAGGCCGGCGCCGCCGAGCACGAGCGCGCAGACGACGAGCTGCGCGGCGCCGAGGCCGAAGATGTCGCGGCGCATCGAGACGAGCTGCGACAGGTGCAGCTCCAGCCCGACGATGAAGAGCAGGAGCACCACGCCGATCTCGGCGACGCTCGCGGCCGTGTCGGGCTCTGCGATCAGCGACAGGCCGGAGGGCCCGATCAGCACGCCGGCCACGAGGTAGCCGAGCACGGCGCTCTGCCCGATCAGCCGGAAGATCGGCACGCCGATCACGGCCGCCGTGAGGAAGGTCAGGACCGGCGGCAGGAAGCTCGCATGTTCGACGGGGCTCGCCATGGTGATCGTCCCGGCGGTTCTGCTGGATCGGCGCAGGTGGAGCCCCCGCTTAGCGCGCACGGGGCCGGGATGCGAGCCGTAAGCGGGTGCCGTTCGGCACCGACGGGCCCGCGCGGGGCGGTTCGGCCTCGGCTCGGCCCGAGAGGCGCGCTCAGCCCAGAGGCGCGCTCAGCCCAGAGGCGCGCTCAGCCTAGGTCGCGGACTCATTAAGCTCGCAGCCAGACCCGCACGGCTGCGAGCTTGACGCTGGCGAGGAAGTTGTCGGGATCCTTGTCGTAACGGGTGGCGACGGCCCGGAAGTGCTTGATCTTGCTGAAGAAGCGCTCGACCAAGTTGCGGTACTTGTACAGGAACGGGCTGAACGCCGGCACTCGCTTGCGGTTGGGCATCGGCTTCACATTCGCCCACGCGCCCTGCTCAGCCATCCGAGTGCGAAGCGCGTCGCTGTCATAGGCTCGATCCCCCAGCAGGATCTGGCCCGTGCCCAGACTGCCCAGCATGTCGGCCGCCGCGCGCCCATCGTGCGCTTGACCCGCGGTGATTTTGAGCGCCACCGGACGGCCGTCAGCATCCACCAGCGCGTGGATCTTGCTCGTCAGGCCGCCGCGCGAGCGACCCATGCCACCGGATCGGCCATCTTTTTTTGGGCGCAGGCGGCATGCTGGTGAACCCGCACGCTGGTCGCGTCGATCATCTGCAGGTCGCCGTCGTAAGCCTTTGACACCGCGTCCAGAAGCCGATCCCAGATGCCACGCTTGCGCCAGCGCCGAAAACGGTTGCCGCAGGTCGTATGTGGGCCGTAGCGCGCCGGGATGTCGGCCCAGGGCGCGCCCGTGCGCAGCCGCCAGAAGATCCCATTCAGCACCCGCCGATCATCCACGCGCTCCTTGCCGCGCACGTCCGTCGGCAACAGCGGCTCGATCACCGCCCACTCCGCATCCGTCAGATCAAACCGCGCCATCAAGGCCCTCCTGCTCAGAGGGCTAACGACGCCGCGGTTCAACCGTGCCAGCCGTTATGGGTTCGCGACCTAGAGACGCGCTCAGCCCAGAGACGCGCTCAGCCCAGAGACGCGCTCAGCCCAAGAGGCGGGGGCGCGCCCGGTGCGATCCGTCGATGAACTCGAAGCCACCGGCGGCGCTCAGCATGTGCAGGCGCGTGCCCGGCCAGGCCGCGCCCGGGCACAGGCGCGTCTCGACCTGCTGCGCGTAGGCCTCCTCGTCGAGGCGGAGGATCCGGGCGAGGCCGAGCGCCGCGCCGTAACCCTGGCGGCAATCCTGGACGGGCCGGATCAGGCCGCCGTCGCGCGCCACGATCGGGCCCGCGGCCCGGGCGGAGCCGATATCGATCAGCACCGGGTTGTGCCGGTGCGGCGTCCAGGGCCCGCGGAAATGCGGCGCGTGCCAGAGATGGAGCGTGTCGGAGTAGCTGCCGCCGCCGGCCCGGACCGTGGCGAACATCCACCAGCGGCCCCCGTGCTGCAGCAGGGTCGCGTCCCCGGCCACGACCCCGTCGAGGAGCACCGCCTCGTGGACCCAGCCGCGCGGGAAGTCGGTGGCCCGGTAGAGGTCGATCGTCCCGGAGGCGTGGGATTCCGGGATCATCCAGACCTGCCCGTCCGCCTCGAACACGAACGGGTAGGAGAGGTGGGTCTCGAGCTCGAGCACCGGCTCCGGGCGGCCGCGGGGCCCGTTCTCCCCAAAATCCACCGCGGCGATCACGCCCTTGCCGCGGCGGTAGTCGAATTCCTCCACGAACAGGGTCACGGCGCCGTCCCGGGCGATCGCGAAGGGGTCGGCGTAGAAGCGGCGCCCGTCGTCGGGAAGGACCTGCCAGCCGCCTTCGGGATGCCGGCGTAGGTCGATCAGGTCGGGGCCGACGATCCGCCGCCAGCCCACCCGCCAGTGCGGTCCGTGGAAGCAGAGGGCGTAGAGCCGGCGGGCGATCTGGCGGGCGAGCCCCCCGGCGGCCCGGCGGCGGGCGCCCAGGCCGCCGAGGTCGTAGGCGGCCGCGGGCCGCAGGGGTGCTCCGGCGCCGTCGGGGAGCGCCGTCGAGGCGGCGCCGTCGAGGGCGGCGAGGATCAGCGTGATGGTCCGCGCGAGGTAGCCCTCGAAGGCCGTGAGCATCACCGTGTGCGATTCTGTGCCGAGGCGGCCGACCGCCACCGGCGCGCCGTCCGGCCCGCGCAGGGCCGCCACCGGCGCCCCGTGGGCGAACAGGGCGGCGAGGAGGCCGGCCTCGCCCGGCATCCCGTCGTAATCGAGCCGCCAGGCCGTCGCCGGGCCGGGATCCGCGGGGCTGTCCGAGAGGTCGAGGACGAGGTCGGCGGCGCTCCCGCCGGGCTCCGCGCCGTCGGGGCCCGCCTCGTAGGGGGCGAGGGCCACCGGCTCCGCCGCGGTCGCCAGACCCGGCCGCGGCAGGCCGTGGATGGCGGCCTCCAGGCGGAACAGGAGCTCCGCGTTCGGCGGCAGGCCCTCCGCGTGCTCGACCCAGGCGACGCGGATCCGATGGTCGGGCCGCTGCCCGAGCTGGTCGAGGAGCCGGATGTGCCAGCCGCGCAGGGACCGGCGGTCGAGCCGCACGACGATGGTCCGGGTGCGGGCGCGCGTCCCGGAAGACGACGGCTCCGTCCGGGCGGGAGCCCGGCCACCGGTCGCCGACGGCCGGTCCGCGCCTCCGATCACCCGCTCCATCAGCCGGTCAGCCCCGCGCCCCGCGTGCCGGATTTCGTATCGACGCTCACGGCGGCCAGACCCAAGATGCGCCCGGCCTCGACCCTCGATACGGTCGAGCCGGGCTCGAATGCTGTTACGCCGCGCCACGATCAAGCACGGCCGCGTGACTGTCTACAGGTTCAAGCTTAACGTGCGGGACGATTTCTGGAGGATGAACCGAAAAAATCGAAACGCCGTCCATCAAATAAACGCGTGTTGGCGGGTCGTGATACAGTGTCGCGAGGCGGTGGCAGTTTGCCGTGGGGAACCCCACCTCCAGCTGGACCGTTCGCCAGTCAAGGACGTGGTGCGGAGACAGGACATGACGCGCAAGACGCTGACGATGCCCCTCGCGGCGATGCTCCTCGCCGCCATTCCGGGAACGGCCTTCGCCTGGGGCGGTGGCGGCGGTGGCGGCGGCGACAGCGGGAGCGGCCTCTCGCCCTACGCGGCGCTGAGCGGCAACGACCGCTCGGCCGGGGTCAACAACGGCAATTACCGCGACCCGGCCCTCGACCCCTACATCCGGACCTACGATCCGGAGGCCGCGGCCCGCTACGCGGCGCCGCCGGCCGCGCAGCCGCGCCTGCGCGTGCGGCCGTATTACGGGTACCCCTACTGAGGCGATCTGCCTGAGGCGATCCGCGGAGGCCGTCTCGCGACGGCCTCGTCGTTCAGGAGCGTCCGACGCCGCTCGCGGCCCGGACGCGCTTGAGCGTCCACGGACCGCCCGAGAGCTTGCAGCCGGTGCCGCGGACGAAGCGGCTGCGGGTCGGCGCGATCACCGATGCCAGGAAGTTGCGGCAGATCAGCTCGTCCGAGACGTACGGGAGCCCGGTCGGATTGACCGACCCGTGAAGCCCGGTCTCCGGGTTGTCCCACTTGACCGGCCGCCCGTTGCCCTGCGGATCCAGGGCGACGCTCAGGGCGGCCCGCGCCCGGCGCCAATCCTCCTCGGCGAGGTCGTCCCCGAAGCTCACAGGCCGCTTCTCGATGCTGCCGGTGACGGTCGGCTCCTCGACGACGCGCGGCGGCGCCGCCGGCGGATCGCCCCGGAAGACCAGCAGGGGCTGGCTGCAGCCGCACAGGGCCATCGCCATCGCCATCGACACCACCGACACGGACGCGCAGATGCGCGACCGCCGGCTTAGCCCTTTACACGCGCATCCCCGCATTACACCTGACTCACGACGGGCTATTCGCTCGACCGAACATGCCGATGTCGGTGCCCCCTCAGGCCCTGGACGCGGCTGGCAGGAGTCTTGGCGTGGATCAGTTAAGGACCGATGACCCGAAGAGCGCGGACTTCACGCTGAGCGAGGACCCCGTCGGGCTGTTCGCGGCCTGGATGAAGGAGGCCGAGGCCTCCGAGCCCGAGGACGCGAACGCGATGGCGCTCGCCACCGCCGGATCGGACGGGCTGCCGGACGTGCGAATGGTCCTGCTGAAGGACTTCGACGCCCGAGGCTTCGTCTTCTACACCAACACGCAGTCCACCAAGGGGGAGGAGCTGGCGCAGAACCCCCAGGCGGCCCTGGTGCTGCACTGGAAGAGCCTGCGCCGGCAGGTGCGGGCCCGCGGGCCGATCACGCCGGTCACGGCCGCGGAGGCCGACGCGTATTTCCAGAGCCGCCGCCGCGAGAGCCGGCTCGGGGCGATCGCCAGCCAGCAATCCCGCCCGCTGGCCGACCGCGCCACGCTGATGAACGCGGTGGCGGAGCTGTCCGAGCGGTACGGCGACGGGCCGATCCCCCGGCCGGAGCACTGGACCGGATTCCGGATCGCGCCGGTGAGCGTCGAGTTCTGGCAGAACGGCGATTTTCGCCTGCACGACCGGGTCCGCTTCACCCGGACGGGCGCGGGCTGGAGCCGGGCGCGGCTCTATCCCTGACATCAAGCCGAAACGCAGAGAGCCCCGGCAGGGCCGGGGCTCTCGCGTCGCGTGACGGGTGGCGCTGAGGCTCAGGCCTCCTCGCCGTCCTTCTTCTCGTCCTCGGCGGACTCCTCGGCCTTCTCCTCGGCGGCCTCGGCCGACTGCGCCTCGGCGATGGCGGCCTCCTCGGCCTCCACCTCGGCACCCAGCACGGTCGGCGGCACGATGTTGGCCACCGGGTCGGTCTGCTCGCCGGTGTAGGTGCCGGCCGGGATCTTGATGTCGGAGACGTGGATGACGTCGCCGATCGCGCGGCCGGTCAGGTCGACCTCGATCGCGTCCGGGATCTGGTCGGGGGCGACGTCGAGGCTCAGCGTGTGGGCCACGATGTTGAGGGTGCCGCCGAGCTTCTTGATGCCGGGGGCCGCGTCCTCGTTGACGAAGTGCACCGGCACCTCGACCGTGACGGTCTGGCCCGAGACGACGCGCAGGAAGTCGACGTGCAGCGGCACGCCGGTCACCGGGTCGAGCTGGAAGTCGCGCGGGATCGCGCGGACCTTCTTGCCGCCGGCGTTGATCTCGAACAGCGTGGTCTTGAAGCCGCCGGCGTAGATCAGGGTGCGGGTGCGGATGAGGTCGACCGCGATGGATTGCGGCGGCTGGCCACCCCCGTAGATGACGGCGGGAACTTGGCCCTGGCGACGAACGGCCCGGGCGGCCCCCTTGCCGACCCGGTCGCGTGCCACGGCCTCAAGCGTCTTCACAGCGCTCATGGCGTGATCCTTTACGATTGCTGGAGCCGGAAAACGAAAAGGCCGCCCCTGGCGGACGGCCACATCCTTCTCGGCGCGCCCCTGCCTCCAAGGGTGTCTCGGGGGCGCGCCGTGCGCATACACGGGCGGGGGCGGATTGGCAATGCGGCGGCGTCGACCCACGGCGGCCCGACCGTCCGGCATCGATCACAGGCCCGCCAGCGCCCGCCGCGCCCGGCGCTTCTGCAGCCACAGGGTCAGGCCGAGCGCGGTCCCGATCACCAGCGCCGAGACGGCCGTGGTGACCGTGCCGAGGGCGTAGATCTCCGGCGTCGTCACCGTGGTGGTCAGGCCCTGCAGCTCCAGCGGCAGGGTGTTGCGGCCGCCGATCGCCTGGCTGGTGCGGGCAAGCTCGTCGAACGACAGGGTGAAGCCGAACAGCGCGACGCCGACGAGCGCGGGCGCGAGGATCGGCACCACCACGTGCCGGAGCGTCTGCGGGCCGCTGGCGCCCAGGTCGCGGGCGGCCTCCTCGTAGGCCGGGTCGAACCGGTTGAACACCGCGAACATGATCAGCAGGCCGAAGGGCAGCGTCCAGGTGAGGTGCGCGCCCAGCGCCGAGCTGTAGAGGCCCATCAGCGTGCCGTGGTCCTGCAGGAACCCCCAGCCGGTGGCGGCGGCGAGCGCCTTCACGGCGTCGTCGAGGAGCCGGAACTCCAGGCCGATGCCCAGCGAGACCACGATCGAGGGCACGATCAGGCTCGAGACTGCCAGGGCGAAGACGAGGCCGGCCCCGCGAAACCCCTTCCGGAAGGCGAGGCCCGCGTAGAATGCGATTCCCACGGTGAGCGCCATGACCACGAGGCCGAGGGCCAGCGAGCGCCGCAGCGCCGCCCAGATGTCGATCACGCCGACGCCTTCCCACAGCTTGGCGAACCAGTGGGTCGAGACGCCGTTCATCGGGAAGGTCAGGCCGCCCGAGGGGCCCTGGAAGCTCAGCGCCAGGATCGTCAGAGTCGGCCCGTAGAGGAACAGGACGTAGAGGGCGAAGACCGCCGCCAGCAGGTAGAAGGCGCGGCCACGGGGCTGGTCCATCGCTACAATTCCCGCCGGAGGTCGATCATCCGGGTGAGCCCCAGGATCATCAGCAGCACGGCGGCGAGCAGCACAACGGCGTTGGCGGCGGCGGCCGGGAACTGCAGGTAGGACATCTGCACCTGGATCACCTTGCCGACGCTGGCGATCTGCTGGCCGCCCATGACGCCCACGGTGACGAAGTCGCCCATCACCAGGGTCGTCACGAAGATCGTCCCGATGGCGATGCCGGGCTTGGCGAGCGGCAGGATCACGTTCCAGAGGATCTGCGCGCCGGACGCGCCGCCGTCGCGCGCCGCCTCGATCAGCCGCCGGTCGATCCGCGCGAGGCTGTTGAAGATCGGCACGATCATGAACACCGTGTCGAGGTGCACGAAGGCCAGGACCACCGCGAAGTCGGAGTAGAGCAGGCCGTCAATCGGCGCGCGGATCAGCCCGAGGGTGCGCAGCGTGTCGTTGACGAGGCCGTTGCGGCCGAGCAGCGGGATCCACGAGATCATGCGGATCACGTTCGAGGTCCAGAACGGGATCGTGCAGAGAAGGAACAGGCCCATCCGCACCGTGCCGGAGCGGATGTGGAAGGCCAGGAAGTACGCGATGGCGAAGCCCAGCGGCAGCGTGATCGCCAGCGTCAGCACGACGAACTTCACTGTCGACAGGTAGGTGCGCACGGTCGTGCAGAGGTCGGCCGACAGGCAGCCGTCGAACACGTCGGCGTAGTTCTGCAGGGTGAGCGCCGGGATGATCTCGTACTCGTTGTACTCCCAGAGGGAGACGATCCCGGTGAGCACCAGCGGCACCACCAGGAAGACCAGGAAGACGAGGGCCAGTGGCGCGGCCTGGAGATAGGCGAGGGCGCGGCCGCGCGGGCGCGCCGCGACGGTGGGCGCTGCGGTGTTCGCAGCGGCCGCGGCGGGCAGGGCGAGATCGGTCATCGGGCTCGCCCCACGCGTGCTGATGCGTCCCATCTCCTCAGTGGGGTGCGATGCGCACGCATCGGTTCCCGCAAGGCGCGACGCGCCCCCTCTCCCGTGCGGGAGAGGGTTGGGGTGAGGGACAGGGGCTTTCCGGAGAGGTCGCATCCCTCACCCTGTCCCTCTCCCGCACGGGAGAGGGGACCCGCGTTCCATCCAGCCGCCGCGTGGCCGCGCAGGATGGGGCTCTTCGGTCGCTTGCAGCGGGCGCGCACCGCGCTCACGCCGCGATGAACTCGTTCCACTTGCGCACCATGTAGGTGTTCTCGTCCATCACGGCGTTCCAGCAAGCGACCGCGCCCATCCGCGCGTCGAAGGAGCCGCCGTCGCGGGTGGCGCCGGCCTTCTCGATCAGGGTGCCGTCGGGGCCGAGGATGTCCTTCTCGGCGGCCTTCCCCTCCATCCAGAAGGCCCACTCGTCGGGCTGCATGTTCGCCTGGGCGGTCTCCAGCACGGCGGAGTAGTAGCCCTGCCGGTTGAGGTAGGCCCCGGCCCAGCCGGACAGGAACCAGTTGATGAAGTCGTAGGCCGCGTCGAGCTTCCGGCCGCTCAGGGTCTTGGGGATGCCGAAGCCCGAGGCCCAGGCCCGGTAGCCCTCCTTCAGCGGCTGGTAGGTGCAGGGCACGCCCTGCGCCCGCACCTTGGTGACGGCGGGCGACCACATCGACTGGATCACCGTCTCGCCCGAGGCCATCAGGTTCACGGATTCGTTGAAGTCCTGCCAGAAGGCGCGGAACTGACCGGCGCGCTTGGCCTCGATCAGCACCTTGATGGTGCGGTCGATCTCGGGCTTCGTCATGTTGCCCTTGTCGCCGTAGGTGTAGTCGCCGGTCGCCTCCACCACCATGGCGGCGTCCATGATGCCGATCGACGGGATGTTGAGGATCGAGGCCTTGCCCTTGAAGGCCGGGTTCAGGAGCTCCTTCCAGCTCGTGACGGGCACCTTGATCAGGTCCGGCCGGATGCCCAGCGTGTCGGCGTTGTAGACGGTCGGGATCAGCGAGATCCACCCGGTCTGTTCGCCGGCAAATTTTTTGGAATCCTGGCCTTCCAGGTAGAAGACCTTCTTGGGCGCCGTGCCCTGGTCGCCGATCTTCTTGCCCGCCACTTCCCCCTTCGTGAAAACGGACGAGATCTTGTCGGCGAGCTTGATCCGCTTGGCGTCCATGCCCTGCAGGTTACCGGAGGGCAGGATCTTCTTGAGGCTGAAATACTCGGTGTCGATCAGGTCGAAGGAGTTCGGCTGGGTGACCGCCCGCTTGGTCACCTCGTCGGTCACCACCGGAATGTATTCGAGGGTGATGCCCAGATCCTCCTTCACCTTCTTGGCGATGTCGGCGGACTGGTTCACGGCGGTGCCGAGATAGCGGAGGGTCACGGGCTCGGCGGCGTGCACCGCCGGGAAGCCGGTCACCGGCGTCGCGGCGAGCGCGGCGGCCCCCTTCAGGAGCGTGCGCCGGCTCGGCTTCTGGGGCAGGTCCATGGTGGTCTCCGTTAGGCGTCGAGGCGGTGGGCGGCTGAAGCGTCCCAGCCGACCGGGATCGTGTCGCCGGGGCGGAGCGGGCGGGCCGCGAACTCCGCGTCGCTGAGGATCGCCGTGAGGGCGGCGGGGCTCTCGGGCGCGCGCTCCAGCCCCTCGGCGTCGAGGCCGACATGGACGCTGGTGCCCTGGTACTCGACGGCCACCACCCGGGCCGGCCGCGCGGCGGGGCCGGCCTCGGCGCCGAGCCGCATCCGGTCCGCCCGAACGGCGACGAGCCCCTCGGGCAGCCGGATCACGTTGTGGCCGCCGATGAACCGGGCCACGAAGGCGGTGGCCGGGCGTTCGAACACGGTGCGCGGGTCGGCGGCCTGCTCGATCCGGCCGGCATTCATCACCACCACGAGGTCGGAGAGCGCCATCGCCTCCTCCTGGCTGTGGGTGACGTGGATGAAGGTGAGCCCGAGCTCGGTCTGGATCCGCTTCAGCTCGACCCGCATCCGCACCCGCAGGAACGGGTCGAGGGCGGAGAGCGGCTCGTCGAGGAGCAGTACCTTCGGGCCGGTGACGAGGGCGCGGGCGAGGGCCACGCGCTGCTGCTGGCCGCCCGAGAGCTGGGCCGGCAGGCGCCCGGCGAGGTGGCCCATCTGCACGAGGTCGAGCATGGCTATCGCCTTGGTCCGGCGCTCCGCCTTGCCGATCCCGCGCATCTTGAGGCTGAAGGCGACGTTGTCGCGCGCGTCGAGATGCGGGAACAGCGCGTAGCTCTGGAACATCATGGCGGTGCCGCGCTCGGCCGGGGCGGCGTCGCCCACCGCCTTCGGGCCGATCACCACGTCGCCCGCGCTGGCGCGCTCGTGCCCGCCGATCATCCGGAGCGTCGTGGTCTTGCCGCAGCCGGAGGGGCCGAGCAGGCAGCAATAGGCGCCGGACGGCACCTTCAGGTCGATGCGGTCGACCGCAATGGCCGCGCCGTAGCGCTTGGTCAGGCCGATCAGCTCGACGTCCATGCGGTTCTCCCCCGGGAGCTGCAGGCAAGCGGCGGGCCAGCGCGGCCGTCAGGCGTCCCGCCGCTCGGCCGGATCGACGGCCCGGTCGAGCACCCGCCCGCGCCCCGGCTCGGACAGGACCCGGCCGTCCTCGGCGATGACCTGCCCGCCCGCGATGGTCATGACCGGCCAGCCGGTGACGTCGAAGCCTTCCCAGGGCGTGTAGTCGGAGCCGTGGTGCAGGTTCGCCTGGCGGATGGTCTCGCGCCGGTTCGGGTCCCACAGGGTCAGGTCGGCGTCGAAGCCCGGGGCGATCGAGCCTTTGCGCGGGTAGAGCCCGTAGAGCTTCGCGTGGTTCGTGGCGGTGAGCGCGGCAAACTGGTTGAGGCTGATCCGCCCCTTCGAGACCCCCTCCGAGAAGAACACCGGCAGCCGCGTCTCGATGCCGGGAATGCCGTTCGGGATCCAGCGGAAGGAGGTCTTCCCCCGCGGGTTCAGTTTGCCCTGCGGATCGTCGTAGCGGAACGGGCAATGGTCGGACGAGATCACGTCGAAGATCCCGCGCCGGATGCCCGACCACACCGCCTCCTGGCTCTCGACGTCCCGCGTCGGCGGCGAGCAAACGTACTTCGCCCCCGCCATGAGATCCTCCTGGCCGAGCCCCTTCATGTCCTCGGCCGTGAGGGTGAGGTATTGCGGGCAGGTCTCGGCCTGGATCTTCAGGCCGCGCGCCTGCGCCCAGGCGATCTGCTCGGTGGCCTCGCGGCCCGAGACGTGGACGATGACGATCGGCAGGTCGATCAGCTCGGCGTGGCTGATCGCCCGGTGGGCCGCCTCCCGCTCGACGATCTCCGGGCGCGACAGGGCGTGGCCGTAGGGCCGGGTCTCGCCCGCCCGCTCCAGCCGCTCGCTCAGGTAGCGGATCGCGTCGTAGCCCTCGGCGTGGACCATGACCCGGGCGCCCTGCCGCCGCGCGACGTGGAACACGTCGAGGAGCTGGCGGTCGTTCAGGACGAGGTCGTCGTAGGTCATAAAGACCTTGAACGAGGTGTAGCCGTCGGCGACCAGAGCCGGCAGCTCCTGGCCGAGCACCGCCTCGGTCGGGTCCGAGATGATCATGTGGATCGCCACGTCGACGTGGCACTGGCCCTCGGCCCTGGCCCGGTAGGCGTCGACGGCGCCGCGCAGGGAAGCGCCCCGGGGCTGGAGCGCGAAGGGCATCACGCAGGTGCTGCCGCCGGCCGCCGCCGCCCGGGTGGCGCTGGCGAAGTCGTCGGCCATGACGATGCCGGGGCCGGAATCCTGGGCGATGTGGACGTGGCTGTCGATGCCGCCCGGCAGGACCAGCAGGCCGGAGGCGTCGATCACCCGGGCGGCGTCGGCGATACCCTCGGCCACCGCGACGATCCGCCCGCCGCGCACGCCGATATCGGCCCGGACCGTGTCGCTCGCCGTGACCACCGTGCCGCCCCGGATGGCAAGGTCGAATTCGGGCATGCCGCTCACTCCTCCGCGCCAGCGGGCGCGCCGGGCCGATGCACGGTCCGCGCCGATTCGGGCTGACCGGTTCGGCACGGCAGGAGGTCACAGGCCGCTGTTCGGGTCCAGCGGGCCGCGAGCGGCACGGCCTGACGCACGCGGTTCCAGCCGAAGCCTTCGGCCGTCGTCGCTCTCCCGTCATCACGAGCGCAGCGACGTGACCCAGGGGCGCGCGACGCCGGAAAGCGGAGCGCTACCCTGGATTGCTTCGCTCCGCTCGCAAGGACGGGTGTCTCGCGGGGTGCCTCGGTCGGACCGGCGCGGACGCCCCGTCCGCGGGTCCGGCACGCAGGCGCGACGGCGCCGCTGCGTGGAACTGCCGCCAGACGCGGCGCATGTGCCGGGCGGAGCCGAAGCCGGCGCGCTCGGCGACCCGCTCCAGGCCGAGGTCGCTCTGCGCGATCAGATCCCGGGCCAGCGCGACGCGGGACCGGTTGACCGCGTCCGTCACGGTCATGCCGGCGTGGAGCCGGAACAGCCGCGCGAGGTTGCGCGGGCTCGCGCCCGCGACCCGGCCGAGCAGCGCCGGCGACCAGTCCCGGGCCGGGTCGGCGGCGATCGCGTCCTGGGCCCGGTGGACCGCCGGGTGCAGATGGCTGCGCCCCTCGAGCCAGGGCGAGAGCTGGGGATCGTCGGGTCCGCGCCGCATGTACACGACGAGCGTCCGCGCGACGGCGACCGCCGTCGCCGGACCGGCCCACTCCGCCACGAGGTGCAGCATCAGGTCGATGCCGGCCGTGACGCCGGCGCTGCTGAACCGGTCGCGGTCCTGCACGAACAGGCGGTTGTCCAAGACCCGGGCCCCGGGGGCCGCCGCCCTCAGCCGGTCGCAGCTGGCATGGTGGGTGGTGCAGGCGTAGCCGTCGAGGAGCCCGGCCCGCGCCGCGAGCAGCGCGCCCTCGCAGACGGTCGCCACGATGTGGCCCGGCCGGACCGCGCCGCGCAGCCACGCGACGATCTCGGCCTCCGCGTCGGCGTCGGCCTCCGCGTCGGGCCCGTCGCCGAGCACCTGCGTGGCGGAGCCCGGCAGGAGCACGACCGTCCCGTCCGCCACCGTCTCCGGCAGCCTTCCGGCCCCGCCCAGGTCGAGCCCGATCGAGCAGCGGGTGAGCGCCCGCGGCGCCGCGTACGCCACCGCGAAGCCGACCCGATCCTGGACGGTGCCGGCGATCCGCAGCACCTCCAGCGGGCCGGCGAGGTCGAGCAGCAGCGCGCGCGGCGGCAGGACCACGAGGACCGGGATGTGCCGCGCCGCCCCGCTCACGCGGCGACCGGCAGGTCCGGGCCGGCCAGCGCCTGGTCCACGGTGGCGATCCGGGCGAACCGGTCGGTCAGCACCAGCTCGGTGCGGGCCTTGATCTCGTCCGCGCCGAAGCGGCGGCCGTCCGGGTGGGTCATGGCGAAGGTCAGGGTGGCCTCGGTCACGTAGTCGACCTGCCAGCCGCTGTCGGAGGCGTGGCGGGCCGTGGTCTCGCAGCACTGCTCGGTCCGGATGCCCGACACGATCAGCCGGCGGATGCCGTGCTGCGTCAGCCAGCCCGACAGGCCGCTATCGACCAGGGCGCTGTGCCGGCGCTTGTGGAAGGTGGCCGTCGGCGCGATCACGACCGGCGCGAGGGTACGGACGTGGCCGGAGGCAATGGCGAACGGGCCGCTCTCGGCCACGTGGAACACCTGCAGGACCGGGATCCGCCGCGCGGCGGCGCCGTCGATGAGCGCCTGCAGGCGCGCGGTGAAGGGCGGGACATCGGCGTCGTTCCAGAAGGGCCTGTGCCGGAAGGATTCCTGGACATCGATGACCAGCAGCGCAACATCGGACATTTCGTGTCTCCCGCTCAGTGAAGCGAGCCGCAGCATTCACCGGTGGGACGCAGCGGGAAAGAAACCGCACCGCCAACCAGCGGACATATCCGGCCATTCTCAGGCGAACAGGAGCCGCGCGTGACGGACCATCCCAAGACGATCTTCGTGCTGACCGGGGCCGGCGTCTCGGCCGAGAGCGGGCTCGGCACGTTCCGCGACCGCGGCGGGATCTGGGCGCGGTTCGACCCGATGAAGCTCGCCACACCGGAGGCCTACGCGGCCGATCCCGACACGGTGCTCGACTTCTACGACCATCGCCGCCGCGGCGTGGTCGCGGCCGAGCCGAACGCCGCGCACTTCGCTCTGGCGCGGGCCGAGGCGCGGATCGCCGACCGGGGCGGGCGGCTGTTCCTGTGCACCCAGAACGTCGACGACCTGCACGAGCGGGCCGGCTCGCGGGCGGTCACCCACATGCACGGCGAGCTGCTCAAGGCGCGCTGCTGCGCCTGCGGCGCGGTCACCCCGTGGCGCGCCGATCTGAGCCGGGCGGACAGCTGCCCCACCTGCAGCACTCCGGGCCGGATGCGGCCGGACGTGGTCTGGTTCGGCGAGATGCCGATGCACCGCGACGCGATCGAGGCGGCGCTCTCCGAGGCCGACCTGTTCGTGGCCGTGGGCACGTCGGGGGCCGTCTACCCGGCGGCCGGCTACGTGCGGCAGGCCCAGGCCCTCGGCATCCCGACCTGCGAGGTCAACCTGGAGCCGTCCGACAACGCCGACGCCTTCGACGCGACCCGCTACGGGCCGGCGAGCGTCGCGCTGCCGTGCTACCTCGACGAACTCGGCCTCTAGCGGGGCGACCGGCCGACGGCGGGGATTCGGGACCGGCCGCAGACGGGGCCCACCACGCGGCGTTCGCCGTCGGGCTCGCCAACCTGTTGTGCGAACGGGGTTTCTCGGCCCGTGATCTGCCGGACCGGGCCAGGATCAAAATCTTAAATGACGCGAATCACATCGGCGCGAGCTGTCAAGAACTGGTCGGGCAGTTGCCCACGGGTTACAACAGTCAAGCTCGGGATCGGCGTCGCGGCCTACCCGAGCGTTCGTTGAAGCCACAAGGGGAAGCAACTACCCATGCAGCACTTCACCGTAACCGACCGCGAGCGTGACACCGTCCTGGCGGCACTGCGCTATTACCAGTTCTACCGGATGCAGGGTCATCCGTTCGACCCCCGTCAGGATCACCTGATCGACACCATCGCCGGCCGGGCCGGCGAGGCGTTGGACCTCGCAGAGATCGACGATCTCTGCGCCGGCCTGAACGGCAACCCGCACGCCCTCGCCGCCGCGGCGGCCTGAGGCAGCTTCCGGGGCGGCCGAGGCCGCCCTCGACGACCCCGCGGCCGGCCCAGGGACGGGGCCGGAGGACGGGCAACCTCCGAGATGAGCGGGCCACCGCCGCCGGAGCGAACCTTCCTCACCGGGGCCGGGCTTCGCGCCCGAACCACACCCTGCCGACGCGCATCCGGGCCTGCCCCGCGGCGCGTCGGTCCGACGGGTGGGTCCGCGCGGCGGGCCCCCCGAAAGGCCGGTTTCGCGCGACGCCGAAACGTGGCCTAACGGATGCGCGACGGCCGCAGGGCCGCGCCTTCCGGTAGCGCCGAGGTCGATGATGCGGACGGGTTCGCGACGGATCCGCCGCGGCGTCCTGCGGGGCGCCGTCCTGCTGCTCCTCGGGCTCGCGCCCGCCACACCCGAGCCCGTTCAGGCCGCGCCCGAGAGCGTCGCCACCGCGCTGGTCGTCTCCGTGGACGTGTCGCAATCCGTCGACGAGGCGCGCTTCCGGCTGCAGATGGAGGGCATCGCCGAGGCCCTGGAGGACCCGTCGGTCCTCGGCGCGATCACCGGCAACCCGGGCGGGATCCTGTTCGCGATGGTGACCTGGGCCGACCGGGCGACCCTCGCGGTCGGCTGGCGGCGGATCGCCGGCCAGGCCGACGCCGCGGCGGCCGCGGCCCTGGTGCGGGCGACGCCGCGCCAGGCGGGCGAGTTCACCTGCCTCGGCCAGATGTTCCGCACCGTGACCGCCGCCGTGCTCCCGGCGCTCCCGGTCCCGGCCGAGCGCGTGGTGGTCGACGTCTCCGGCGACGGGATCGACAACTGCACCGACGCCGCCAGTCTCGCGGAGGCGCACCGGTCACTGCTCGACACCGGCGCGACGATCAACGGCCTGCCGATCCTGGTGCCGGGCGAGAACGACGTGGTCGGGGCCGGGGCCTACCGGGCGCCCGGCTACGGCCTGCTCCCGACGCCGCTGCCGCAGGAGCGCACGGGCCTGGAGCAGTGGTACCGCGCGCACGTCATCGGAGGCCCGGGCGCCTTCCTGCTGGCGGCTGCCGGCTACAGCGATTTCTCCAGGGCGCTGCGGCGGAAATTCGTGATCGAGATCAGCGCGCTGGGGCGGTGACGGGGCTCTCCCCGGACGTACGTCACGCGGATCGAATTGCGCTCGCGGCCGGCCCTGAGCCAACCGTGACGGGCCGGCTCGGACCTGACGGAGGCTGGGGTATTACGCGCTCCGTCATCATGAGCGAAGCGACGCAGGGCAGCGCGACCTCGGAAGGCTTGGCGTGACCCTGGGTTGCTTCGCTCCCCTCGCAAAGCCGGTGGGGCAGAAACGGATAACCGGGAAGCGTTTCAGCCCCTCAGGGTGCCTTCTTCAGCTGCTGCTCAGCGCGGGTGAGCGCCGCCTCGCACGCCTTCGCGTCGCCCTTCTGATCCGCCGTGCGCGCCTCTTCCAGGGCGACCTTCGCCTGCTGGGCGGCGTCCGCGCCCTGGCCGGCCTGGGCCGACTTCTCCGGCGGCGCCTGCGGCGACTCGTTTGCCCGCTGGCCCTCCGTCCCGGTGACACCCTCGCCGCCGCGCTTGGCGGCGTTACCCTGGCCGCTGGTCGAGGCGGAGATCGACTGGGTCAGCTCGGACTGGACCCGCTTGGAGACGCCCTCGATCCGGTCGCCGCAGGGCGAGGCGAGGGCGGGGGCCGCCGTCAGGATCAGGGTCAGGCAGGCCGTCAGGGCGGGACGCATCATCGGGTCGAGTACTTTCCAAGAGAATGGGGCCGCGGGTTTCCCCACGGCCCCAACGCCTCGCGACGGGTGACGGTTCAGGCGCTCAGCTGATCGCGGATCGGCAATTGCCGGACCCGCCGGCCGGTGGCCGCGAAGATCGCGTTGGCGATGGCCGGCGCCACCGGCGGCACGCCGGGCTCGCCGACGCCGCCGAGCGGACCGTCCCAGCGGCCGGTCGGCACCAAGTGCACGCGGACCGCCTTCGGGGCGGCGTCGATCCGGAGGACCTCGTAGCCGTCGAAGTTGTTCTGGACCGCCCGGCCCTGCTTGAAGGTGATCTCGGAGGTGAGGGCGAGCCCCATCCCCATGACCACGGCGCCCTCCATCTGCGAGCGGATGCGCTCCGGGTTCACCTGCGGGCCGCAATCGACCGCGATGTCGATCGCCTTCACCTGGACCTGGCCCTTGTCGTCGACCTCCACCTCGGCCGCCACCGCCGTGTAGGTGACGAAGCTGTAGTGGCCGGCGATGCCGAGGCCGGTGCCCTTCGGCATCTGGCGACCCCAGCCCGCGCCCTTGGCGGCCGCCTCGATCACGCCGCGCAGGCGGCCGGTCTCGATCGGGTAGCGCTTCGGGTCCTCGCCGTAGTTCCAGACGTCGCCGATCTCGGTCGGGCTGATCTTGCGATCCGGTCCGATGAGCGCGAGCAGGTACTCCTTCGGCTCGCGGCCGGCGGCGTGCGCCAGCTCTGACACGAAGGACTGGATCGCGAAGGCGTGCGGGATGTTCGACACCGAGCGGAACCAGCCGATGCGGGCATGCGCGGCGGCCTCGGGGTTCTCCAGCCGCATGTTCGGGATGTCGAGCGGCGTGTTGACCAACCCCATCCCGAGCTCGAACGGCAGCTCGTGCTTCGGGTCGGGCGCGAAGATCGAGCCGATCGTCGGCGCCACCGAGCGGTGCAGCCACGCCACCGGCATGCCCTTGTCGTCGAGGCCGGCCTCCAGCCGCTCCACCGAGATCGTGTGGTAGAAGCCGTGGTGGAGGTCGTCCTCACGGGTCCAGGCGAGCTTCACCGGCGCGCCGTCGACGGCCTGCGAGCAGAGCGCCGCCTCGACCACGTAATCGGGCTTCGACTTGCGCCCGAACCCGCCGCCGAGCAGCGTGACGTTCACCTTGACCTTGTCGTCGGGCAGCTTGAGCGCCTTCATCAGGCGGTCGTTGGCGGCCTGCGGACCCTGGACGCAGGCCCAGGCCTCGCAGAACCCATCCTTCACCCGGGCTACCGCCGCCGGGGGCTCCATGGGGGCCTGGGCGAGGTGCGGCACGAAGTACTCGGCCTGGACCTTGGTCTTGGCCTTGGCCATGGCGCCGTCGACGTCGCCCTGCGTGCGCACGACCTTGCCGGGCTTGCGCGCGGCGGCCTCCAGCTCCTTGCGGAACGCGTCGGTATCGTAGCCGGCGTTCGGGCCGTCGTCCCAGGTGATCTTGAGCGCGTCCCGGGCCTTCAGGGCTGCCCAGGTGTTCTTGGCCACCACGGCGACGCCGCCGAGCGGCATGAACTCCGAGGGGATCGGGGTGGCGTCGATCTTGAAGATCTTCACGACGCCCGGGACCTTCTTGGCCTCGCTGTCGTCGAAGGACTTCACCGTGCCGCCGTAGACGGCCGGGCGAGCGACGACCGCGTACAGCATCCCGTCGAGCTTGGTGTCGAGGCCGTAGACCGCCTTGCCGGTGGTGATGTCGAAATTGTCAATCAGACCGATCTTGCCGGTGCCGATGTAGCGGAAGTCCTTGGGATCCTTCAGCTTGACGTCGGTGGGCACCGGCAGCTCGGCGGCGGCCTTGGCGACCGCGCCGTAGCCGAGGGTGCGGCCCGACTTGGCGTGGGTCAGCGTGTGGTTGACGGCCGTCACCTCGGAGGCCGGCACGCCCCACTGCTTGGCCGCCGCCTGGATCAGCATCAGCCGCGCGGCGGCGCCGGCGTGGCGGAAGTGCTGGAAGAAGTGGCGGGTCGAGCGCGAACCATCCGTGTCCTGGTTGCCGAAGCGGGTCTCGTCGCCCCAGGCCTGGACGACCTTCACCTTCGCCCAGTCGGCCTCCAGCTCGTCGGCGACCGTGAAGGCCACAGAGGTGCGGATGCCCTGGCCCATGTCGGAGCGGTGATTGGTCACCGTGACGGTGCCGTCCGGCGCGATGGCGACGAAGACCTTCGGGTCGTCGCGCCAGCCGTGCGGCATGCCGTCGGCGCCGAACTTCTGCTCCTTCTGCTCCTTGGTCTGGGTCTCGTCGGCCCGGGCCGGGCGCAGCGAGAGGGCCAGAACCAGGGCGCCGGCGCCGCCGAGGATGCCGCGGCGGCTGACGTTGTCGAGGGCCGGCGTGGTGCCGGCGGCGCGCTCAGCGGTGAGCTTGGCGTCGTGGATCACAGGCGCTCTCCCTTGCTGGCGGGCGCCGTCTGGCCGGCGGCCTGATGGATCGCGGCGCGGATGCGCGGGTAGGTGCCGCAGCGGCAGATGTTGCCGCTCATCGTGGTGTCGATGTCGTCGTCGGTGGGCTTCGGCGTGTCCTTGAGGAGGGCGGCCGCCTGCATGATCTGGCCGCACTGGCAGAAGCCGCACTGGGCGACGTTCTGGTCGCGCCACGCCACCTGCACGGGATGGTTGCCGTCCGGCGACAGACCCTCGATGGTCACGACCTCCTGGCCGGCGGCCGCCGAGACCGGCGTGATGCAGGCGCGGGTCGCCGCGCCGCCGAGATGGATGGTGCAGGCCCCGCAGAGCGACACGCCGCAGCCGAACTTGGTGCCGGTGAGCCCGAGCTCGTCCCGCAGGTACCACAGCAGCGGCATGTCGGGGTCGCCGTCGAAGCTGCGCGCAGCCCCGTTCACGGTGAGTTTGATCATCGTTGCGTCCTGTCTGGCGGCGCCGGAGCGGCGATCAGTCGGGTCCGAGCCGGGCCGGGGGCCTCGGCCGGCTTAGCCGGCTCACGTTCCCCGGTGCGGACAGGCCGCGGGGCGAACGCTCAAGCTCAGAATAATAAATATTCTAAGGCACGCGGCGGGGTGGGCGCAACGCGGGGACGCGGCCGGTCATCCCCGAGCCTCTGCGCCCGGGGCATGCCGCGTGCGGCGGCGCACATGGGTGACCATCGACACGGGGACGCGGGCGGGTCGATTCGGTCAGGCGGTCCGGTTCGCCGCGCGCCGTGGCCGCGGGCGGAGCGACGCACATCGCTCCGCTTGGCGCCCCAGCGCTGCACCTCGGGTTGGGACGCTTCGCTGCGCGCGATGACAGGCGCCCGCTGTCGAGCTCCGTCGGGCCGGCAGCTCAGCCCTCGAAAGTCGTGTCGGCGCCGACCAGAAGATCGCGGCCGTTCTTCGGGATAGGGAAGCCGTACCCGTCACCGGGCTTCTCCCATATCAGGACGCCGGCCTTATTGGCCGCGCTGACGTACAGATCGAGACCGATCTTCTGCATCGCCAGATGGAGCGCCTGCAGCGCGTCCGCGCCGGCTCCGAAACTTGTCTCGCGGCTGCTCGGGCCAACCGATCGTGTAGCGACAGATCCAGTTCCCGTCCGCGTATTCCGGCGCGCGGAGCCGGACCGGGACAGGGACATCGCCGTCCGGAGCCCGGATCATCAGGACGCGCGCGCCGATGACCATGGCGGCGCGGCCCTCAGACCGTCACCTGCGTCCCGACCTCCACCACGCGCCCGGTCGGGATCTGGAAGAAGTCCGTCGCGTCGTTGGCGTTCTTGGCGAGGGTGATGAAGATCCGGTCCTGCCAGAGCGGCATGCCCGAATGCGCCGCCGGCCGGATCGAGCGGCGCGACAGGAAGAACGACGTCGCCATGATGTCGAACTTGAAGCCCTGGCGGCGCAGCAGCACCAGCGTCTTCGGGATGTTCGGCGTCTCCATGTAGCCGAACTTCATCACGACCTTGTAGAAATGCGGGCCCACCGGCTCGATCCGCACCTTGTCGGCCTCGTTCGAGCGCGGCGTGTCCACCGTCTCGACGGTGAGGATCACGTTCTTCTCGTGTAGCACCTTGTTGTGCTTGAGGTTGTGCAGGAGCGCCGCCGGGGCGATCTCGGGATCGCTCGTCAGGAACACCGCAGTGCCGCGCACGTGGTGGGGCGGGCTCTTCTCCAGCATGCCGACCAGCTCGACCAGCGGCACGTCGGTCTTGCGGGTCTTGTTGAACAGGATCGTCACCCCGCGCACCCAGGTCCACATCAGGATGATGAGGCCGCCCGCGAGCAGCAGGGGTACGTAGCCGCCCTCCACGACCTTGATCAGGTTGGAGAGCAGGAACAGGAACTCGAGGACGATGAAGGGCAGCATCACGGCCGCAGCCGCCACGGGCGACCACTTCCACATGCGCCACATCACCAGGAAGGTCAGCGAGGCGGTGAGCAGCATCGTGCCGGTCACCGCGATGCCGTAGGCCGAGGCGAGCGACGACGAGGTCTTGAACAGCACGGCGAGCAGCACCACGCCGAACATCAGGAGGGCGTTGATCTGCGGCAGGTAGATCTGGCCGGCATGCGACTCGGAGGTGTGGCGGATCTCCAGCCGCGGCAGCAGGCCGAGCTGGATCGCCTGCCGGGACAGCGAGAAGGCGCCGGTGATCACCGCCTGGCTCGCCACCACGGTGGCGATCGTGGCGAGCACCACCATCGGCAGCAGTCCCCAGGCGGGCACGAGCTGGAAGAACGGATCGGCCGTGTCTGGCTTCTCCAGCACCAGGGCCGCCTGCCCGAGATAGTTGAGGGCGAGCGCCGGGAAGACGAGGCAGATCCAGGCCACCTGGATCGGCTTGCGGCCGAAATGGCCGAGATCGGCGAACAGGGCCTCGGCCCCGGTCACCGCCAGGAACACCGCCCCCAGGGCGATCAGCGCGCCGCTGCCGTGGCCGAGCAGGTAGTGCACGGCGTGCCAGGGATTGAGAGCGCGGAACACCTCCGGGTGCAGGGTGATGTGCGGCAGCGCCGCGAGCGCCATGGCGAGGAACCACACGACGGTCACCGGCCCGAAGAAGGCCGCCACCTTCCCGGTCCCGCGGTTCTGCACGAGGAACAGCGCGACGATGATCACCACGGTGATGGGCAGGACGTACTCGTCGAGGGCGGGCGTGACGAGCTTCAGGCCCTCCACCGCCGAGAGGACCGAGATCGCCGGCGTGATCACCGCGTCGCCGTAGAACAGCGAGGCGCCGAGGAGCCCCAGCATGAACACGATGCGCGAGCCGCCGAGCGCCTTCCGCGCCAGCGCCATCAGCGAGAGGATGCCGCCCTCGCCGTTGTTGTCCATGCGCAGCAGGATCGCGACGTACTTGACCGTCACGATCATGAAGAGGGCCCAGAGGATCAGCGACACGGTGCCGATCACCTCCTCGGGCAGCAGGATGCCGTCGGTCCGGGCCGGGACCAGGGCCTCGCGGAACGCGTAGAGCGGGCTGGTGCCGATATCGCCGTAGACGACGCCGACGGAGCCGACCAGCAGCGTCCAGAACCCGGCATGGCCGTGCTGGGTCTCGGCCTTCTCGGGGGCGTCGAGGCTGCCGGCGGTGGCCGGCCCGTGCGTCGGCGCCGGGGCGCCGGTCTCGTCGGCGGCCTGGGCGGCCGCGCGCGCGGCGTCGGGGGCTGCGGGCGCGGGCTGGGGGGCTACGCCGGGTGCGAAGGTTTGGCTCATGCGGATGTCGGAAGCTCGGGCGTGGCCGGCGCTTCGCGGTTCGGCTCAGGGGCCAGTCGGGGCCGGGCAGAAAACGCGAAGACTCCGCCGAACCGTGCGGGCCGGCCACCGGGCCGACCGCTCGCGGGATCGTGCGGCCTTGCTATCATGCCCTCGTGCGCCCGGAAACCGTGTGCACCCGCGAAGAACGCGGAGCTGGGTCTCGGCTCGGCGGGCCACGCCGCCAACGTTAACCGGACGCGCGGCGCCCCGGAGCGACGGCGGGAGGCGAGGCGGTCTCCGTCTCGCGGGACCTGCGCGTCGGCCCGCCCGTCACTCGGCGGCGGTGCGGTTCCCGCCCTGGCCGAATCGGCGCTCGATGTAGTCGATCACGATCGTCTCGAAGTCCTTGGCCAGCGTCGGGCCGCGGAGCGTCATCGCCTTCTTGCCGTCGATGAAGACCGGCGCGGTCGGGGTCTCGCCGGTGCCGGGCAGCGAGATGCCGATATCGGCGTGCTTCGATTCGCCCGGGCCGTTCACGATGCAGCCCATCACGGCCACGTTCAGCCCCTCGACGCCCGGATAGGTCTTCTTCCACTCCGGCATGGAGGTGACGATCCAGTTCTGGATATCGCGGGCGAGTTCCTGGAACGTGGTCGAGGTCGTGCGGCCGCAACCCGGGCAGGCCGCCACCATCGGCACGAAGGTGCGGAACCCCATGGTCTGCAGGAGTTCCTGGCTGGCCTTGACCTCGACGGTCCGGTCGCCGCCGGGCTCGGGGGTCAGCGAGTACCGGATCGTGTCGCCGATCCCCTCCTGGAGCAGCACGCCGATGGCGGCCGAGGCGGCCACGAGACCCTTCGATCCCATGCCGGCCTCGGTGAGGCCGAGATGGATGGCGTAGTCCGAGCGGCGCGCCACCTCGCGGTAGACGGCGATCAGGTCCTGCACCGCCGAGACCTTGGCCGAGAGGATGATCTTGTTCTGCGGCAGGCCGAGCTCCACGGCGCGGTCGGCCGAGCTGATCGCCGAGCGGACCATCGCCTCGCGCATCACCGCCCGGGCGTCGATCGGCCGCGGCGCCTTGGCGTTCTCGTCCATCAGGTGAGTGAGCAGCTCGCCGTCCAGCGAGCCCCAGTTGGCGCCGATCCGCACGGTCTTGTTGTGCTTGATCGCCTGCTCGATGATCGCCGAGAACTGCGTGTCCTTCTTGTCCTTGAAGCCGACGTTGCCGGGGTTGATCCGGTACTTGGCCAGCGCCTCCGCGCAGGCCGGGTGGTCGGCGAGCAGCTTGTGGCCGATGTAGTGGAAGTCGCCCACCAGCGGCACGTGGACGCCGATCCGGTCGAGGCGCTCGCGGATCTTCGGCACCGCGGCCGCCGCCTCGTCGCGGTCGACCGTGATGCGCACGAGCTCCGAGCCGACCCGGGCGAGCTGGGCGACCTGCGCCACGGTGGCGTCGATGTCGGCCGTGTCGGTGTTGGTCATCGACTGGACGACGATCGGGGCGCCGCCGCCGACGGTGACCGCGCCCTCGCCCTCGCCGACCGTGACGCCGACGGTGCGGTGGCGCGGGGCGGGGCCGGCGATCTCCGGTCCGCCGCCGGCCAGCGGGTTGTCGGCGGGGTTCTCGGAACGGGTGGCTTCCATGACTTCCATCGTGGACTTTCGCGGGCGCGCCTCGCGGGTGCCGGAGCCGTGACGGCTGCCGGGCCGGTCCCGGGGACACGCCTCGCCGGAACTTCGGGGCTGCCGCGGGTTAGCTGCGGACGACCCGGCGCCGCGTCAACCCGGCGCCGCGCGGGACAGCATCGCGCAGGACAGCATCGCGGCTGTCATGTCGTATCCTGGCGCGGATGTCGAGTTTCCTGCACGTCCCGGAGGCACCCGCCGCCGTCGCCGGCCGGTTTTCGTCGGACTCTGTTGCCGATTCGCTCAGGCCCGGACAGGTGCCGGCGCGGGGCGGGCACCCCGCCGCGATCCCGCCGCACGGTTGATGCTGCATCGCAGCATCCCATCTGTGTGGTGGATCAGGAGGCCGACATGAGCGAGCAATTCGGTGGCGCCGAGCCGCACAACCCCGCCACCGCCGTTCCCAAATCGCCCGTCACCGACGCGATCGAGGCGCAGCCGGCGCAGGCGCCGGGCCCCGCGCTCGCCGGGCCCAAGTTCGAGAAGCCGGTGGCGCTCGCCCTCCAGGGCGGCGGCGCGCACGGCGCCTTCACCTGGGGCGTGCTCGACGCGCTCATCGAGGACGGCCGCCTCGGCTTCGAGGCGGTGACGGGGGCGAGCGCCGGGGCGATGAACGCCGTCGTCCTGGTGGATGGCTGGCTGAAGGGCGGCCCGGACGGGGCCCGCGAGGGTCTGGAGCGGTTCTGGCGCGAGGTCAGCCTCGACGGCGACCTGGGGCCGGCCCAGCGCAACCTCGTGAGCGGCCTGTTCAGCCTGTGGAAAGGCAACCCGGTGGCCGAGTTCTGGGCCAAGATGCTGGCGCCGAGCCCCTACGTGTCGAACCCGCTCAACATCAATCCGCTGCGCAAGGCGCTCGCCGAGCAGGTCGATTTCGACCGCCTCCGCGAGGCCGACACGGCGGGCCTGTTCGTCTCGGCGACCAACGTCTGGACCGGCAAGCTGGCGGTGTTCGAGCGCGAGCGCCTGACCGTCGACCACCTGATGGCCTCGGCCTGCCTGCCCACGGTCTTCCAGGCGGTGGAGATCGACGGCGTGCCCTACTGGGACGGCGGCTACCTCGGCAACCCGCCGCTCTACCCCCTGCACCGCGGCGCCCAGACCCGCGACATCCTGCTCGTGCAGATCAACCCCGTGGAGCGGCGCGAGACCCCGCGCACGGAGGCCGAGATCCGCGACCGGCTCAACGAGATCACGTTCAACGCGAATCTGATGCGCGAATTGCGGGCGATCGACTTCCTGGACGGGCTGATCGAGGAGGGCACCCTCGGCCAGGGCCAGTACCGCCGGGTCCTCGTGCACCGGATCGACGGCACCGACGCCCTCGAAGACTATAACGCCGCCTCCAAGCTCGACGCGCGCTGGACCGTGTTCAAGCGCCTGCGCGACAAGGGCCGCGCCGCCGCGCAGGCCTGGCTCGCCGAGAACTACGAGCGGATCGGCCGGGATTGCACGGTCGACCTTCAGCAGACGTATCAGTGATGGGCCCTTCGGGCCGTGTACGAATAATTGATATCAAGACAATTTTCTGTCGAGATCTGTCAAAGATTGTCGGATCTGGCAGATTATCGGCCTGATGTTCGGTGGAAGGAAGGGAGTTTGCGTATATGTATTTTGGTCTGACTTCGAGTTAATAAAAATTTTTCTTCATAAGCGACGATGAAGCGTCTACGGGCAGAGCGCGGTTGATGAGGCGGCGACTCACTCACCGCGGGGAGAGCCCGAGACATGTCATTTCGTATGTCTGACTACAGGATCAGCATCAAGATCGCTCTTGTCATGGGCGCGATGCTCATCGTTACATTGGTCGTGGCCGGCATAACCTTGCGGAACATCGGTGACATCCGGGAAGCTCAGGACCGGATCGAGCATACGCAGGCGGTGCTGGAACAGGTCGAGCGGATGAGCCTCGCGATGGTGAATCGGGAGACCGGCCTGCGCGGCTACCTGATCGCCGCGGAGCCGCGCTTCCTCGAGCCCGAGACGGCCGGACGTGAGGCCTTCGCGGCGGCCTGGTCGGAGATGCGGCGGCTGGTGGCGGACAACCCCGCGCAGCAGGCACGCTTGACGGACCTGAAGTCGCTGGCTGATCGCTGGGGCAGCGCGTTCGCGGATCGCGAGATCGCCCTGATGCGCGATGCCGCGACGCGGGAAGAGGCGCGCCGGATCATGATCTCGGGCGTCGGCAAGGCGATCATGGACGAGATCCGCGCCAAGACGGCCGAGATCGCCGACACGGAGCGCGCGCTGATGAACGGCCGGGCTCAGGCCGCGGCGACGGCCATCGCGGCGACGCGTTCAGCGAGCCTGATCGGCCTCGGCCTGATGGCCGGCATCGGGCTGATCGGTCTGGCGCTCCTGCAGATCGGCATCGCCAAGCCGGTCCGCGCTATCACGGCCGCGATGACCCGGATGGCGGCGAACGATCTCCGGACCGAAGTGCCCGGAGTCGGCCGCGGTGACGAGATCGGTGCCATGGCCGATGCGGTCCGAGTCTTCCGCGACGGCCTCGTCCGAGCCGCGACCCTCGAAGCCGAGGCTGCGCAGGCCCGTGCCGCCCTCGATGCGCAACGCAAGGCCGCGATGGTCGAGATGGCCGACGGCTTCCAGGCGGCGGTCGGCGGCGTGGTGCGGGCCGTCTCGTCGGCGGCGAGCGAACTCGAATCCACGGCCGCGCGCATGAGCTTCGCCGCGGCCGAGACGGCCGACCAGTCGACGACGGTCGCGGCGGCGGCCGAGCAGGCGGCCACGAATGTCAGCACGGTGGCCGCCGCCGCCGAGGAACTCGGCACGACCATTCACGAGATCGGCCGTCAGGTGCAGACGGCGGCCGACTTCGCCGACACGGCCGTCGCTGAGGCCGGACGATCCGCGGACCTGATGCGCAGCCTGCGGGAGAGCGCGACGCGGATCGGCGACGTGGTCGGCCTCATCTCGGGCATCGCCGGCCAGACCAACCTGCTGGCCCTCAACGCCACGATCGAGGCGGCCCGCGCCGGCGCGGCGGGTCGCGGCTTCGCGGTGGTCGCGAGCGAGGTCAAGGAACTGGCCGAGCAGACGGCGAGAGCCACCGACGAGGTCGCCCGACAGGTCGGCGAGATCCAGTCCTGGACCGGGGACGCCTCCGACGCGATCACGCGGGTCGTCAGCCGCATCAACGAGATCAGTGCAGTGTCGAGCGGGATTGCCGCGGCGGTCGAGGAGCAGGGTTCGGCGACTCAGGAGATCGTCCGGAACGTCGGGCAGGCGGCACTCGGGACCGGAGCCGTCACCAACAACATCACGGCCGTGGCCCGTTCGGCGGAGGAGGCCGGGAGCGCCGCCGCACAGGTGCTCGAGGCGGCGTCCGGGCTGCTGGGGCAGGCTCAACAGCTCGACGCGGAAGTGGGCCGCTTCCTCGACACGGTCCGGACCGGTTGAGGCCGCCCGCCGGCCTTCCGATCCGCCGGCGGTCGAGCCTGCGTCGAAACGACCGTCGCGGCGCATGAAACCGTGGCGGGTCGGGCGCGTTGCCGCGCGGAAAATTGCGCGCTCAGTGGCGCGACGAGGTCGCGAAGAGGTCACCGCCATGACGCTGCTGCGCCGCGAGGCCCTGATCCTGATCGGTGCCGGTCTCGCCGGCGGCGCCCGCGCCGCGGAGCAGCCCGCCGGCACCGCGCGGGCCACGGATTTCGCCTTCGAGACCCCGGAGGCCGCGCCGATGCCGCTCTCCGCCTACGCGGGGAAGCCGATTCTCGTGGTCAACACCGCGACAGCGTGCGGCTATGCCGGGCAGCTCACCGGGCTGCAGACGCTCTGGACGCGGTTCGGCGATCGCGGGCTCATCGTGCTGGGCGTCCCGTCGCCGGATTTCGGCAACCAGGAACCCCTGGACGGCCCGGCCATCGCGGAGGCGGCGCGAAGGAATCACGGCGTCACCTTCCCGCTCACGGCCAAGACCCGGGTGAAGATGCCGGGCGCCCACCCGTTCTACCGCTGGGCGGCGGCCGAGCGTCCCGCCGAGACGCCGCGCTGGAACTTCCACAAGTACCTGATCGCCCGCGACGGCAGCCTCGCGGCGGCCTTCGCCACGCAGGTCGAGCCGACCGATCCGCGGGTGATCTCGGGGATCGCCGCCACCCTCGACCAGGCCTGACCGCGACGCCGGGCCGGCAGGCGGGATTAAACGTGCGGCCCCCGCGTTCACACATCATGGCATCGGACAAGAACAAGCGCGCGGACCTCCTCGACCTGCTGGTGCCCCTGCGGCGCTACGCGCGGTCGCTCACCCGCGACACGCTGCGGGCCGACGACCTCGTGCACGACACGCTGGTGCGGGCCCTGGAGATGCAGGGTTCGCTCCGGCCGAACACCAATCTGCGCACCTGGATGATGACGGTGCTGCACAACGCCTTCATCGACGAGCAGCGCCGCCGGCAGGTGGAGGCGCGGCACGCCGACACGCTGGTCCGGATGACCGAGGACATGGCGCCGCCGGCCCAGGAGGGTCAGGTGCGCCTCGCCCAGATCCGGCAGGCCTTCCTCAAGCTTCCGGAGGAGCAGCGCGCCGCGCTCCACCTCGTCACCCTGGAAGGCATGGCCTACGCCGACGCGGCGGCCGTGCTCGGCATCCCAATCGGCACGCTGATGTCCCGTCTCGGCCGCGGCCGGGCGGCCCTGCGGGCCTTCGAGGAGGGGACGCGGACCGACCGCGGCTCCGACGAGGCGGAGCCCGCCAAGACACCCGAGACGCGGCGCGGACCGCCCTCCACCCTCCGGCTCGTCGTGTCCGACGAGCCGCGGGAAAGGTCCGCTTGGCCTCTGCGACGCGCCGTCGGAGAGAGCTGAGCGCGGAGCTGATGAAGGACCGGCACCCGCGGGCGCCGGTGCCGACTGACGATTGCGACCGGCGGATCGCCTCCGGGCACGCTGGATTCGAGGACTTCACGATGATCGATCCGATCACAGACGACGATCTCATCGCCTTCGTCGACGGCCAGATCGACCCGATGCGCCGTCTCGACGTCGAGGCGCACCTCGCGGCCAATCCCGAGGCCGCGGCCCGGGTGATGGCCGAGATGCACGATCGCGACGCTCTTAGGGCCTGCTTCGAGCGCGTTCCGGGGCCCGGGCCGGACCGGAACATGGTCCTGGCGCGCCGCTTCGACCGGAACCTGCGCTGGCGCCGCGTCGCCTCGCGCCTGAAGCGGGCCGCCGCGATCGCGGTGCTCGTGGGCGCGGGCTGGCTGGCCCACGACGAGATCGGCCGCTTCGGCGTTCCCGACACCCTGGCGGCGACCCCGGATCCGGCCCTGATCGCAGACGCGCGGCAGGCCCGGGTCGTGGCGCAGCTGCGCAAGAGCATCGGTGGCCAGGCCGACGATCCGGTCTACGACCGGGCGCGCCTCCGCTCGGCGACCGGCATCGACCTGCCGGCCCTGCCCGACGGCTGGCGGGTGCGCGATATCCAGGTCTTCCCCGCCCGACACGGCACCGGGATCGAGGTCGCCCTCGAGACCGAGCGCTTCGGCGAGGCGTCGCTGTTCGCCACCCGCGGCATCCGCGGCGGACCGACGACGCTCATCACCGGCTCGGACGACGGCGACGTCGTCTCGTGGAACGCGGGCGACACCGCCTACGCCCTGAGCGGTCCGCGCAGCGACGCGGACCTGCGGCAGGCGGCGAGCCTCCTCGGCGCCGGTCCGGCGACCCGCTGAGCGCGCGCCGGCCTCCCGCCCGGGGCCTCGACAGGGCGCCCCGGCGGGTGCCAAAGATCGGCCATGCAGGCCACGGATCCAGCACGGGACCCGGCACGGGACGATGACGGGCTCGCAGCCCTGTTCGATGCGGCGCGCGCGGTGCGCGCGCACGCGCACGCCCCCTATTCCCGCTTCCCCGTCGGAGCCGCGCTGCGCGACGAGCGCGGCGCGATCCACGCGGGCTGCAACGTCGAGAACGCCGCCTACCCGGTCGGGACCTGCGCGGAGGCCGGGGCGATCGCCGCCATGGTGGCGGCCGGCGGCCGGCGCATCGCGGCGATCCTGGTCTGCGGCGACGGCGCCGGGCTGGTGACGCCCTGCGGCGCCTGCCGCCAGCGCATCCGCGAGTTCGCCGGGCCGGACACCCCGATCCACGCCGCCGGTCCGGGTGGGGTCGCCCGCACCTTCACGCTGGCGGAGCTGCTGCCGGAATCCTTCGGCCCGGAGACGCTCGGTGAGTGAGGCGGCCGCCCGCGACGCGCTGCGCACCGCCGGCTTCGCGGGTCCCTACGCCTGCGCGGTGGTGACCGGCACCGGCCTCGGCGGGATCGCGGCGGCCCTCACGGACGCGAGCGCCGTCGACTACGCGGCGATCCCCGGATTTCCGGGGCCCGGCGTCAGCGGCCACGGCGGCCGGCTGCATCGCGGCCGCCTCGCCGGGCGGCCGGTCCTGATCTTCGAGGGGCGGGCCCACGCCTACGAGCGCGGCGATCCGGCGGCGATGCGGGTGCCGCTCGCCTGCGCCCGGCACCTCGGCGCCCGGCGCCTCCTCCTCACCAACGCCTCCGGATCGCTGCGGCCCGGGACCGGGCCCGGCAGCCTCGTGCTGCTCGCCGACCACATCAACCTCTCCGGCCTGAACCCGCTGATCGGCGAGGCCAGCGACGCCCGGTTCGTGCCGATGACCGAGGCCTACGACCCGCATCTGCGGGCGCGGCTCCGCGCGGCGGCCGAGACCTGCGGCGTGCCCCTGGGGGAGGGGGTCTACGCGTGGTTCTCGGGCCCGAGCTTCGAGACGCCCGCGGAGGTGCGGATGGCCGGCATCCTGGGCGCCGACCTCGTGGGCATGTCCACCGTGCCCGAGGTGATCCTCGCCCGGTTCCTCGACCTGCCGGTGGCGGCGGTCTCGGTCGTGACGAACCTCGCGGCCGGCATCGCCGGCGGCGCGCCGCACCACGCGGAGACGAAGGCGGTGGCGGCCCGGGCCGCGGAGGATCTCGGCCGCCTGGTCCGGGCGTTCGTGGCCGGCCTGCCCGACGGAGAGACAGCCGATGACTGACCCCGAAGCCGGCGCGGTCGCACGCCGGGCCCTGCCGCTCCTCGACCTCACCGACCTCGGCGAGACCTGCACCGAGACCCGGATCGACGTCCTCTGCCGGGACGCGAAGCGCGGCGGCGTCGCGGCGATCTGCGTCTGGCCGCGCTTCGTCGCGCAGGGCGCGCGGGCGCTCGCGGGCACCGGGATCCGGATCGCCACGGTCATCAACTTCCCCGCGGGCGGCGAGGACTGCGCCCGCGCCACCGACGACACCGCCGAGGCCCTGCGCGACGGCGCCGACGAGATCGACCTCGTCCTGCCCTACGGCGCGCTGCTGCGGGGCGAGGCGGCGGTGGCCCGCGACATGGTCGAGGCCGTGCGCGACACCTGCGGATCCGCGACCCTGAAGGTGATCCTGGAGACGGGTGCGCTCGCCGAGCCGGAGCGGATCCGGGAGGCCAGCCGGATCGCCCTGGAGGCGGGCGCCGACTTCCTGAAGACCTCCACGGGCAAGAGCCCGGTCTCGGCGACCCCGGAAGCCGCCGAGGCGATGCTGGCCGAGATCCGCGCCGGCGGCCGCCCCGCGGGCCTGAAGGTCTCCGGCGGCCTGCGCAGCGTCGCCGACGCTGCCACCTACCTCGACCTCGCCGACCGGCTGATGGGTCCCGGCTGGGTGAGCCCGAGAACCTTCCGGCTCGGGGCGAGCAGCCTGTTCGAGACCCTGATGCGGGCGCGGACGCTGTGAGCGTGCGGCTGCCTCAGGAGACGATCCGGGCCAAGCGCGACGGCCAGCCCCTCGATCCCGACGAGATCGAGGCCTTCATCCGCGGCCTCACCGACGGCACGGTCGGGGAGGGGCAGGCGGCGGCCTTCGCCATGGCGGTGTTCTTCCGCGGCCTGTCGCTGCCGGAGCGGGTGGCGCTCACCCGCGCGATGGCGGAATCGGGCCGGATCCTCGCCTGGGACCTGCCCGGGCCCGTCCTCGACAAGCACTCCACCGGCGGCATCGGCGACGCGGTGAGCCTGCCGCTCGCCCCGATGGTCGCGGCCTGCGGCGGCTACGTTCCGATGATCTCGGGACGCGGCCTCGGCCATACCGGCGGGACGCTGGACAAGCTCGGTAGCATCCCGGGCTACGACGCCACGCCCGGGCTCGACGCGTTCCGCCGGGTCGTCGCGGAGGTCGGCTGCGCCATCATCGGCCAGACCGCCGAACTCGCGCCCGCGGACCGGCGCCTCTACGCGATCCGCGACGTCACCGGCACGGTCGAGTCCCGCGACCTGATCACCGCCTCGATCCTGTCGAAGAAGCTCGCCGCCGGGCTCGACGGGCTCGTGATGGACGTGAAGCAGGGCTCCGGCGCCTTCATGGCGGGCGTGCCCGAGGCGCGGGCGCTGGCCCAGAGCGTCGTCACGGTTGCGGAGGGGGCCGGCCTGCACACCGCCGCGCTGATCACCGACATGGACGCGCCGCTCGCCAGCGCGGCCGGCAACGCCGTCGAGGTCGCCTACGCGCTCGACTACCTGACGGGCGCGCGCCGCGAGCCGCGCTTCCACGCGGTCACGGTGGCGCTGGGCGCCGAGATGCTGGTCGTGGGCGGCCTGGCGCCGGACCGCGACAGCGCCGCGGAGCGGCTGGAGCAGGCCCTCGCCTCGGGCCGGGCGGCCGAGGGCTTCGCCCGCATGGTCGCGGCGCTCGGCGGGCCGGGCGATCTCCTGGAGCGGCCGGCCGCGCACCTGCCGGCCGCGCCGGTGCGCCGGGCGGTCCGTCAGGACGGGACCGTCGCGGGGATCGCGACGCGGGCGCTGGGCCTGGCGGTGATCGGGCTCGGCGGCGGCCGCACCCGGCCGGAGGATCCGGTCGACCCGCGCGTCGGCTTCACGGATCTCGCCGGTCCCGGATCGTCCGGTGGCCTGCTCGGGATCGTCCACGCGGCCGACGAGGCCGCCGCGGAGCGGGCGGAGGCCGCGCTGCGGGCGGCCTACCGGATGGGCGACGCGCCGCCGGAGCGCCCACCCGTCCTCGAGCGGGTGGGCGCCGGCTAGCGGGCGCGCCCGGCCATCACGGATCCGTGGCCGGGCGCGGCGGGCTCGGAGCCCTTACCAGCGGCCGTAGCCGTGGCGATGGCCCCAGCCGCCGTGGTGATGGTGACGCGGGCCGAAGCCGCGGTGCCCCCAGCCGTGATGGTGGCCCCGGCCCCAACCGTGGTGGTGATGGCGCGGGCCGTAGCCGCGGTGACCCCAGCCGCCGTGGCGGTGCCCGTAGCCGTAGCCGTACTGGACGGTCTGGATGTCGCCGGCTTCCGCCTGCAGGCCGGCATCGCGGCCGAGGGGCGCGGCCATGGCCGGCGCCGCGAAGGCGAGTCCGCCGAAGGCCAGGGCGGCGGCCAAACGGGTCCGAGCGGTCTTGGTGAACATCGGCGTTCTCCTGATCCACGCCGGTCGCCCTGTGGCGTCCGGCCGTGTCCCAGGTGTGCGCCTTTCCAGTTGACGCAAACGTGACCTGTTCGCTCAGGCCGTGTTCAGGTCAGGGTCGGCGGTAGACCCAGACCCGCGCCGGCGGCAGGTTCAGCCAGACCCGGTTGGAGCGATCGGCGGTGTAGCTGCCGGCCTCGCAGCGGGCCGGGATCGGCGGAACGACCGCGTAGGTGAACTGCACGAACGGCGCGCCCGGCCGCATCAGGTCGTGGGCGGTGTTGAGCAGGTCGAGCCGCTGCTCCAGCGGCTTGGTGAACAGCGGCAGGCTCGAGATCGTCGCGGCGGCGGGCTCCGTCAGCACGTCCTGGAGGCTCGCGCGCATGTTGTAGGCGTCGCCCTGGATGACCCGAACGCCCGGGAAGCGATGGGTCAGGAGGCGGCAGAAATCGGGGTTGAACTCCACGAGGATCAGCCGCTCCGGCGCGACGCCGCGCCGGATCAGCGCCTCGGTCACAGGACCGGTGCCGGGGCCCAGCTCGACCACGGGCCCTTCGAGGCGCGGGTCGACGTAGGCCGCCATGGTCCGGGCGAGCATCTTGCCCGAGGGCGTCACGGCCCCCGTGACCAGGGGGCGCTCCAGCCAGGACCGCAGGAACCGGGCCTCGTCCTCGAGGGGGTCGCGCCGCGGCCCGAAAATCGCGCTCCTGCCCGCAGGAGCCTTCGCGTTGGGACGGCGGAGCGGCGGCAAGTCCTGGATTCCTTGATGCCGGATGAGAATGAATGGCTAGGGACGGCGCTGTCTTACAGTCAAGCCGGCGCCGCGCCTAGGGGATGCAAGCCACGCCGGCCGCTTGCATAACGGATCTTCCCGGGATTCGGATCCGGCCTCACGGCCGGACCGCGCCCCCGAAGAAGTCCCGCACCTTCGAGAAGAAGCCCGCGGACTCGGGATGGTTCTCCGGGGAGGCCGACTGGTCGAACTCCTGGAGCAGCTCGCGCTGGCGCTTGGTCAGGTTCTGCGGGGTCTCGACGAAGACCTGGATGTAGAGGTCGCCGACCTCCCGCGAGCGCAGCACCGGCATGCCCTTGCCCTTGATGCGGAACTGCTTGGCGGTCTGCGTCCCCGCCGGGATGCGCACCTGCGTCTGCGAGCCGTCGATCACCGGCACGGTGATCTCGCCCGAGAGCGCGGCCGTGACCATCGAGATCGGCACCCGGCAGAACAGGTCAGCGCCGTCGCGCTGGAAGAACTCGTGCTGCTTGATCGACAGGAAGACGTAGAGGTCGCCCGCCGGCCCGCCGCGCAGCCCGCTCTCGCCCTCGCCGGCGAGCCGGATCCGCAGCCCGTCATCGACGCCCGCCGGCACGTTGATCGAGAGGGTGCGCTCGCGGTTGACGCGCCCGGCGCCCTGGCAGGCGGTGCAGGGGTCGTCGACGATCTCGCCGCGGCCGTGGCAGTTGGGGCAGGTCCGCTCGATGGCGAAGAAGCCCTGCGCCGCCCGGACCCGTCCGTAGCCCGCGCAGGTCGGGCAGGTCCGCGGCTTCGAGCCGGGCTTCGCGCCGGACCCGTCGCAGACCTCGCAGGTGATCGAGGTCGGGATCTTGATGGTCTCGGCCTTGCCGGTGAAGGCCTCCTCCAGGGTGATCTCGAGGTTGTAGCGCAGGTCGGCCCCGCGCTCGCGGCCCGGCGTGCCGCCGCGTCCGCGGCCACCGCCGGCGGCCCCGCGGCCGTCGCCGAAGAAATTGTCGAAGATGTCCGACATGAAGTCGCCGAACTCGTTGCCGAATCCGGGACCGCCGGCCCCGCCCTGGCTGAAGGCCGCATGGCCGAACCGGTCGTAGGCGGCGCGCTTCTGGCCGTCGGAGAGGCACTGATAGGCCTCGTTGATTTCCTTGAACTTGATCTCGGCGTCCTTGTCGCCGGGATTCCGGTCGGGATGATAGGTCATCGCGAGCTTGCGGAAGGCGACCTTCATCTCGCCTTCCGTGGCGGTCTTGGTGACCCCCAGGATCTCGTAGTAGTCCCGCTTCGACATCCCGCCCTCAGGTGCCTTCCCGTCCCGTCCCGTACCCCGGGCCGCGACGCTTCTCTACCACCGCGCCGCCGTTCCGGGAGGCCGCGACGAGCCCGGAAACCGGAGGCGCCGACGACGCGGATCCGCGATCGGCCGGCGGCTCCCGGTTCCGGGCCCCGCAGGCCCGGCATGACGGAGCTTCTGAATACGCTTCTCACGCAAAGGCGGGGCCGGATCGCTCCGGCCCCGCGCGGTCGTATCAGATCCGCGCCTCAGGCGCGCTTCTTCTGGTCCTTCTCGTCGACCTCCTGGAAGTCGGCGTCGATGACGTCGTCCTTCTTCTCGGAGGCCGCCGCCTCGGCACCCGCATCCGGGCCGGCCGCCTGGTTGGCGGCGTACATGGCCTCGCCGAGCTTCATCGAGGCCTGCATCAGGTCCGTGGTCCGGGCCTTGATGGTCTCGACGTCGTCGCCCTCCAGCGCGGTCTTGAGCGCGGTCATCGCGGTCTCGATCGCGCCCTTGTCGGCGGCCGGGACCTTGTCGCCGTACTCGGTCACCGACTTCTCGGTGGCGTGGATCAGACTCTCGCCCTGGTTCTTCACCTCGACGAGCTCGCGCCGCTTCTTGTCGGCCTCGGCGTTCGCCTCGGCGTCCTTCACCATCCGGTCGATGTCGGCGTCCGACAAGCCACCCGAGGCCTGGATGCGGATCTGGTGCTCCTTGTTGGTCGCCTTGTCCTTGGCCGTCACGTTGACGATGCCGTTGGCGTCGATGTCGAAGGTCACCTCGATCTGCGGCATGCCGCGGGGCGCCGGCGGGATGCCGACGAGGTCGAACTGGCCGAGCAGCTTGTTGTCGGCCGCCATCTCGCGCTCGCCCTGGAAGACCCGGATCGTGACCGCGTTCTGGTTGTCCTCGGCGGTCGAGAAGGTCTGGGACTTCTTGGTCGGGATCGTGGTGTTGCGGTCGATGAGCCGGGTGAACACGCCGCCCAGCGTCTCGATGCCCAGCGACAGCGGGGTCACGTCCAGCAGCAGCACGTCCTTGACGTCGCCCTGGAGCACGCCGGCCTGCACGGCGGCGCCGATGGCCACGACCTCGTCCGGGTTGACGCCCTTGTGGGGCTCCTTGCCGAAGAAGGACTTCACCACCTCCTGGATCTTCGGCATGCGGATCATGCCGCCGACCAGCACCACCTCGTCGATCTCGGAGGCCGACACGCCGGCATCCTTGAGCGCCTTGCGGCAAGGCTCGATCGTGCGCTGCACCAGATCGTCGACGAGCGACTCGAACTTCGCGCGGCTGAGCTTCAGCGCGAGGTGCTTCGGGCCGGTGTTGTCGGCGGTGATGTAGGGCAGGTTGATCTCGGTCTGGGTGGCCGAGGACAGCTCGATCTTCGCCTTCTCGGCGGCCTCCTTGAGGCGCTGGAGGGCGAGCTTGTCCTTGGTCAGGTCGATGCCCTGTTCCTTCTTGAACTCGGCCGTCAGGTACTCGACGATCCGGTTGTCGAAGTCTTCGCCGCCCAGGAAGGTGTCGCCGTTCGTCGACTTCACCTCGAAGACGCCGTCGCCGATCTCCAGGATGGAGACGTCGAAGGTGCCGCCGCCGAGGTCGTAGACCGCGATCGTGCCGGACTTCTTCTTGTCGAGGCCGTAGGCGAGCGCCGCCGCGGTCGGCTCGTTGATGATGCGCAACACCTCGAGGCCCGCGATCTTGCCGGCGTCCTTGGTAGCCTGACGCTGGGCGTCGTTGAAGTAGGCCGGGACCGTGATGACCGCCTGCGTGACCGGCTGGCCGAGATGCGACTCGGCAGTCTCCTTCATCTTCTGCAGGGTGAAGGCGGAGATCTGCGAGGGCGAGTACTTCTTGCCGTCCGCCTCGACCCAGGCGTCGCCGTTGTCGCCGCGGGCGATCTTGTAGGGCACGAGGCCCTTGTCCTTCTGGGTCATCGGGTCGTCGTAGGTCCGGCCGATGAGCCGCTTGATGGCGAAGAACGTGCGCTCGGGGTTCGTGACCGCCTGGCGCTTGGCCGGCTGGCCGACGAGCCGCTCGCCGTCGTCCGTGAAGGCGACGATGGACGGCGTGGTGCGCGCGCCTTCCGAATTCTCGATGACCTTGGGCTGCGTGCCTTCCATCACGGCCACGCAGGAATTGGTGGTGCCGAGGTCGATGCCGATAACTTTACCCATGGTGGGATCCCTCTTTGTGTCGCGTTCAAGCAGACCGCCGAGCCCCGAAGCAGCTCGGCCCATGGCGGTGTCGGGGGTGATGTGAGTATGGGACCCGGGCCGGATCAAGGGCCGTGAACGGCTGAAACCCAGCGCGCAATCCCGCGTCGAGGGCGATATAAGAAGCCCGTTCCGGGCCCGCAAGGCGAAGCCTGCGCGGCGGGATCGGCCCCGCGGATCCGCGCCATCCCCTTGGCATTCCGGCAGGATCTCGCCGCACGGCCGGCGCCGGCCCGGTGGCGTGGCTGCATTTTGTTGCTCCGCTGCCACGTCGGCGCCATCGACGGCGTGTTAACGTTTCGACAAGGGGTTGCGCGTGGCCCCGCCACTTCGTGTCCCCGTCGTAGAGTCCGATGCGCCCGACCCGCAGCTTCCTGCTCCCGATCCTGGCGGTCGCCGTCGCGGCGCCCGGGATGCTCGCCGCGCCCCCCGCGCGGGCCCAGAACTTCTTCGAGCGCCTGTTCGGCATCAAGCCGGAACGGCCGCCGGTGCCGCCGCGCGGCCTGCCGGAGCCGGCGCCCGTCCCGGGGGCCCCGGGCGAGCCGGGCCCGCCCGCGGCGGCTCCCGAGGCGCCCCGGCCCGCCCCCGCCCCGGCCCGCCCGGTCGTGCTAAAGACGCCCTCCGAGGACGGCGTGATCGGCCAGGAGCTGCAGCTCAACGGCCTGTCCGGGTCCCTGAAGCTGGAGCGCTCCGGCACGGCCGTCACGGCGCGGATCAAGCTGCCCGGGACCAAGATCTCGCAGCCGGCGGATTCGTGCACCGTCCCGCTCGCGGGCGGCAATCCGGTGCCGCTCACCGCCGAGGGCAAGCCCGAGGGCGTGCCCCGCTTCGAGGCCGCCGGGGCTGAGTGCCCGCTGCGCTTCGACGTGACCGACGGCGGCGTCCTGGTCTCGAGCCTGGGTTCGGGCCCGGTCTGCACCTTCTCGGCGGCGGATTGCGCGACCACGCCGGTCGGCCTCTGGGGGCCGGGCGCCGCCACCCTGATCCCGCGGGCCGGCGAGTTCGACACGGCCCGGGGCGTCGCCGACAAAGCCGTACGGGACAATTACAAGCTGATGACCCAGCGGGCCCGGCGCGAGGACGTGCGGCCGATCGTCAGCGAGCAGGCGGCGTTCTCCTCGGACCGGGAGCAGCTCTGCCGCACCTACGCGCGCGAGGGCACGCACGGGTTCTGCCATCTCCGGGTGACCGAGAACCGCGCCCTGGCCCTGGCGACCCGGCTCGGCGCCAACACGGCGACGCCCACCGCCGCCGTGGCCCCCCGGCGGCCCCGGCCCAAGCCGGCGGTCGAGGGCATGAACCCGGACGCGGTCGGCGGCGGCGACGCCGTTCCGGAGTAAGACCGCCCCGTAACGGCCCGGCGCAACCGTCTTTGCGAACGGAGCGAAGCAGCCCAGGGTAGCGCGAGGCTGGCCGGCGTAGCGTTCCTGGATCGCTTCGCTCCGGTCGCAAAGACGGCGTGCCGCCCCGGCGAGCGCGGTCGGGTCAGGCCCGGCCGGCGGTCATCGACAGCATCGCCGGGTCGATGCCGTTGGCCCGCAAGGCGAGGTCGTACTTGGCGTCGAGGTCGGCGTTGAAGATCAGGGCCGGGTCGGCCGGGCAGTTGAGCCAGCCGTTGGCCATGATCTCGCTCTCCAGCTGCCCGGCCTGCCAGCCGGCGTAGCCGAGCGCCAGCACGGCGCTGGCCGGCCCCTCGCCGCTGGCGATGGCGCGGAGGATCTCCACGGTCGCGGTCAGGCAGATGCCGTCGTCGATGATCAGCGTCGATTGCTGGATGTGGAAATCGTCGCTGTGGAGCACGAAGCCGCGCCGTCCCTCCACCGGGCCGCCCATCAGGACCGGCATGTGGCCGACCCGCTCGCGCAGGCGGATCGCGTCCGCCTCAGGCGCCACGTCGAGCTGGACCAGCAGGTCCGGCATGCTGATGTCGGTCGCCGCCTTGTTGACGATGATGCCCATGGCCCCGTCGGCGGAATGGGCGCAGATGTAGATCACCGAGCGCGCGAAGCGCTCGTCGGCCATGCCGGGCATGGCCACGAGGAACTGCCCGTCGAGGAAGTGCGGGCCCGCCAGCTCTGTGCGGAGCGGCGCCGCCTTCCCGGCCTGGGACGACGCTGCCGACATGGGATCGGGCCTGCGGTGCGGAGGGTGCGCCATGCGTCCATGCTACGCCGCGCCCCTCCGTTGTCCAGCGGGCAAAAGGGACGCAGCAAGCCTCCCCCAAGCTTGTGCGGGTCTCAATCCCTGTCCCACAATACCCGGGTCGGTCCGCGTCGCGGCCGGCGCGGTCACCGTTGAGGCTCGCTGGTCATGGCGGATGTCGCACCCGCTCCCACCTTCGACATCGAGGAGCAGCGGGCGCGGATCGAGCGGTCCCAGGAGGAGACCCGCAAGTTCGTCGCTGAGCAGCACAAGCTGATCGCCGAGCAGGCGAAGCTGCTGGCCGAGCAGGCCAAGCTCGGCCGTGACCGGGCCCTGGCGCCCTGGCAGGTGGCCCTCTCGGGCATGGCGGCGGGAGCGGCCTTCTTCGGGGCCGGGGCGGCCTTCATCAAGCTGATCGGTCCGTGAGGGCGGTGCAAGCCGGAGCTGGCCGCATCCTCGACAGGCACCCCCTGCCACGCTAGGTCAGGCGCGCTGCTCACGCGCGCCATCCCAGCGCGCGACAACGAGGGACCCGCGATGATCCAGGTCGGCGACCACCTGCCCCAGGCCACCTTCCGGGTGATCGGCCCCGAGGGCCCGATCGCGCGCACCACCGACGACGTGTTCAAGGGCCGGCGCGTGGTCCTGATCGGCGTGCCGGGCGCGTTCACCCCCAGCTGCCACCGCAACCACCTGCCGGGCTTCGTCACCCACCGGGACGAGATCCTCGGGCGCGGTATCGACGCCATCGCGGTGACGAGCGTCAACGACGTGTTCGTGCTCGACGCGTGGTCGAAGGCGAGCGGCGCCGAGGGGCTGGAATTCCTCGCCGACGGCAACGCCGATTTCGCCAAGGCCCTCGGCCTGGAGATGGACGGCACCGGCTTCGGCCTCGGGATGCGCTCGAAGCGCTACTCGATGCTGGTCGAGGACGGCGTCGTCCGGATCCTCAACGTCGAGGAGACGCCCTCGAAGGCCGAGGCGTCCGGCGCCGAAGCACTGCTGAAGGTCCTCTGAGGACGCCGCCGGCCGCAGATCGGCCCTCTTAAGGCCACGTTCCGTCCGCTTGTGTCGCCGGGCTCTGCCCGGAGACCGGCCCGAGGACCGCATGGCCTTCCTGAACGACCTGCCCATCGCCGACCTGATCGCGAATTACGGATACATCGCGATCTTCGTGATCATCACTCTCGAGAGCGCCGGCGTGCCGTGCCCCGGCGAGACGGTGCTGATCTCGGCCGCCGTCTACGCCGGCAGCACCGGGAACCTGAACATCGGCCTGGTCATCGCCGCGGCGGCGACGGCCGCGATCCTGGGCGACAATGTCGGCTACTGGGCGGGGCGGCGCTGGGGCATGCCGCTGCTGCTCCGCTACGGCCATCTCATCGCCCTCGATCACGGGCGGCTCAAGCTCGGCCAGTACCTGTTCCGCCAGCACGGCGGGAAGATCGTGTTCTTCGGCCGCTTCACCGCGATGCTGCGCGCCTACGCGGCCCTGCTCGCCGGGGTCAACCGCCTGGACGCGCGCCGCTTCTTCGCCTTCAACGCCCTCGGCGGCATCGTCTGGGCCGGCAGCATGGGCATCGGCTCGTACTATTGCGGGCGCCAGATCGAGCACATCGTCGGCCCGGTGGGCCTGACCCTGCTCGCCCTGGTGGTGTTCGGCGGCCTGGCCCTGTGGCTGTTCGTGCGCCGCCACGAGGCGCGCCTGCTCAGCGAGGCGGAGATCGCCATCCCCGGCCCGCTCGCCTGACGGGCATCACGTCTCCGCGAGGTCGAACGCCTCGATCGCCTCGAGGGCGTCGTGGTGCAGGAGGAGGACGCCGGTGGCCGTGGCGAGCCGGCGCGCCGCCGGCGTGAAGCCGGCGTTCGACACCACGGCGGCCCGGTCCCCGTCCCAGTAGCGCAGGGCCGCGGCGGCTTCCTGCACGGCGGCGTTGCCCACGGGCTTGCTCAGCCGCTTGCACTGCACGACGAGGCGCAGCCCGTCCCGCACCGCCACGATATCGGCGCCCTGGTCGCCGCTCGCCGGCGTCCGGTGCGCCCGCCAGCCCGCCCGGACCAGGCGCTCGGCGCAGTAGCGCTCGTAGTCCAGCCCGTCCCCGGGCGCCTCGTCCTCCTCCGGGAGCGCGACGGCGGCGGCCTCGGCCTCGACGATCGCCAGCATCCGCGCGTGCTCCGCCTCGGCGAGGTCGGCGAAGCGGGGACCGAGCTGCGGCAGGACGGTCCGCTCGAGGAAATAATCGCGCTCGCGCAGCCAGCCGTCTTCGATCCGGTTGCCGTAGGGGTCGGTGTAGCTCTCCTGCCGCCGCCGCAGCGCCAGCGTCTCGGCATGGGCGCGGGCGATCCGGCGCACCCGGGCCCGGAACCGGCGCGGGCGCCCGAGATGCCGCAGCAGGACGAGCGCGAGGGCGAGTCCCGTCGCGGCGAGCGCCGGCCGGCCGTACCAGAGCCCGAAGGGAAGGCCGATCACGGCCGTCCAGAACAGGCGGGCGACGAGGCTGGGCTTGCCGGGCATCGGGTCTCGGGGGCGCTGACGGGCCCCCGACCCTCGCAAGCGCGGCTTGCCCGATGCCTAACCCGCCTCCGAAAGCTGTGGACGCGGACGCGGATGAGAGCGCCGCGCCGTCAGCCCTTCCGGCGCTGGTGGCCGAGGCCCATGCTCTTGGCGAGGCTGGACCGCGCCGCGGCGTAGTTCGGCGCCACCATCGGGTAGTCGGGCGGCAGGCCCCACTTTCCCCGATACTCCTCGGGCGTCAGGTTGTAGTGCGTCCGCAGGTGGCGCTTCAGCGACTTGAACTTCTTGCCGTCCTCCAGGCAGACGATGAAGTCGGGCTGGACCGAGCGCCGGACCGGCACGGCCGGCCGCAGCTGCTCCGCCGGCGGGGCGGACGGCTCGCCGAGCCCGTGCAGCGTCGCGTGGATGGCCGCGATCAGCCCCGGCAGTTCCGGCGCGGGGACCGGATTGTTGCTCACGAAGGCCGACACGATGTCGACGGACAGCGTGAGATAGTCCGGTTGCCCTTCACCCGTGGCGTCCATCCCGTAACCTCCAATCGATCCCAGCCGGCCACCGACGCCGGCCGGGATCTGTCTCTGCTCGACCCGATACAGGGTAGTTAATGGGCAGTTACTATGGTGGTGTGAATTCAATAGCAAGTCCAATCCACACATGCCCACAAGTGCCGTCTTAGAGTGGATAAATGGCGCCCGATATTGAACAAAAGGAGGTCTGGAGACCGCGCTCGCGTCGACCACGCGATTTCCGGCCGGCGCGTGCCGACCGGGCGTTGCAGGCGCGCCGGATCGCGCCATCTGGGAGGGCGGCGGGCGCCCCGGCGCCTCGTCCGTTCGGACGTGAGCGAGAGGCCAGATGCGTGCCGCCAGGAACGGCCTGCGGGACCGCGTCCCGTGACGATGTCGTGAGCCGCCGGTCGTGAGCACCTACCGGTTCGACAAGCTGCTGGCGCCCCGCTCGATCGCCCTGGTCGGGGCGGTGGGGCGCGAGGGCTCGCTGGGGCGCAGCGTGCTCGACAGCCTGCGCGCCGCGGGCTTTCCCGGCGCGATCATGCCGGTCCAGCCCGACCAAACGACCGTCGACGGGCTGGCCTGCGTGCCGCGGGTCGCGGATCTGCCCGCCGCCCCCGACCTCGTCCTGATCGCGGTGCCGCCGCCGAGCGTGCCCGAGGTCGTCGCGCAGGCCGCCGCGATCGGCGCCGGGGCGGCCGTGATCCTCACGGCGCGGCTCGGATCCGGGCCGGAGGATCCCGGTCCGGTCGCCCACGGGATCGCCCGCGCCCACGGCCTGCGCCTGCTCGGGCCCGACAGCGCCGGCTTGGCGGTCCCGGGCGCGAGGCTCAACGCCAGCCTGTTCGCCCAAGCGCCCGAGGCCGGCGACCTCGCCCTCGTCTCGCAATCCGGCACGGTCGCGGCCGCCATCGTCGCCTGGGGCGCCCGCCACGGCACGGGCTTCTCGGCGGTGCTGTCGCTCGGCAGCGTCCTCGACATCGGCGTGGCCGACTGCCTCGACCACTTCGCCGCCGATTTCCGCACCCGCGCGATCCTGCTCTGCCTCGACCGGGTCGCGGATGCCCGCCGGTTCATGTCGGCCGCCCGCGCCGCGGCCCGGGCTAAGCCCGTCGTGGTCCTGCGGGCCGGCCGGCACCGGCCCGACACCCGCGCCGCCGTCACCCATACCGGCGCCCTGGCCCGCCCGGACGCGGTCTACGCCGCGGCCTTCCGGCGGGCCGGCCTGCTGGCCGTGCCGGACCTCGACGCGATGTTCTCCGCCGTGGAGACCCTGGGGCGGCAGCGGCCGTTCCCCGGCCACCGGCTGGCGATCGTGTCCAACGGCCGTGGCATCGGCCTCCTCGCGGCGGACCGGCTGATCGAGCGGGCCGGGACCCTGGCGGCGCCCGCCGAGGCGGAGGGCCGCGCGCCGGGAAACCCCCTCGACCTCGGCGTCGACGCCGCCGGTCCGGCCTTCGCGTCCGCGCTGACGCCGCTGCTGACGGATCGGACGAGCGACGCCGTGCTGGCGATCCACGTGCCGACGATCCGCTCGGAGGCCGGCGCGGTGGCCGAGGCCGTCGCCGCGACGGTCAAGGCCGCCCGCGCCGGCCAGACCCGCAAGAAGCCGGTCTTCGCGGTCACGCTGGGCGACGCGGAGGCGGCGCGCGAGACCTTCGCGCAGGCCGGGATCCCGCATTTCACCACCGATTCCGAGGCGATCGAGGGTTTCCTGCATCTCGTGCGCTACCGCGAGGCCCAGGACGACCTGATGCGCACGCCGGACTCGCTGCCGCGGGACTTCTCCCCCGACACGGCGCGGGCCCGCTCGATCGTCGCCGGGGCCCTGCGCCAGGGCGCCGCGTGGCTCGACCCGGTGGCGGTGAACGGCCTCCTGCAGGCCTACGGGATCCCGACCGTCCCGATCACGCTCGCCCCCGACACGGACGCGGCCGCGGCGGCCGCGTGGCCGATCATCGCGGCGGGCGGGACGGTGGCGCTGAAGGTCGTCTCGCCGGACATCGTGCACAAATCCGACATCGGCGGCGTCCATCTCGACCTGACCAGCGAGGCCGACGTCGCGGAGGCCGCCCGCAGCATCCTGGCCCGCGCGCGCCGGGAGCGGCCCGACGCCCGGGTCACCGGCTTCGCCGTGCAGCCGATGGTCCGCCGCGGCCAGCGCCGGGAGCTGATCGCCGGGCTCGCGGAGGACGCGGTGTTCGGCCCGGTGGTGGTGTTCGGCCGGGGCGGGACCGCCGTGGAGGTGATCGACGACCGCGCCCTCGGCCTGCCGCCGCTCGACCTGACCCTGGCGCGCGATCTCATTGCCCGCACCCGGGTCGCGCGCCGCCTGGAGGCCTACCGCGACGTGCCGGCGGCCGATCTCGGGGCGATCGCGCTGACGCTGGTGAAGCTGTCCCAGCTCGCCGCCGACCTGCCGCAGGTGCGCGAGCTCGACATCAACCCGCTCCTGGCCGACGAGACCGGCGTGCTGGCCCTCGACGCCCGGGTCCGGATCGGGCGCGCCGAGCGCGGCGACCACGGCAGCGTCCACGGCCGCGGCCACCCGCGCTTCGCGATCCGGCCCTATCCGGCCGAGTGGATCCGCACGCTCAACCTCAAGGACCGGACCGTGCGGGTGCGGCCCGTGCGCCCGGAGGACGAGGGCCTGTTCCTGGCCTTCTTCAAGGGTCTTGACCCGGAGGACCTGCGGCTGCGGTTCTTCGGGCCGGTGCGCGAGTTCAGCCACGCCTTCCTGGCCCGCCTGACGCAGCTCGACTACGCCCGCGCCATCGCGTTCGTGGCCACGGAGATCGGGCCGGGCGGCGGCGAGCGCATGCTCGGTGCGGTCCGGCTCCACGCCGACGCCAACCACGAGAGCGGCGAGTACGCGATCGCGGTGGGCCGCGACGCCCGCGGGACGGGCCTCGCCTTCGCGCTGATGCGCCTGATGATCGACTGGGCGCGCTCCGAGGGGATCGGCCGGGTCGAGGGCACGGTGCTCGCCGAGAACCGGCCGATGCTGGCGGTGTGCCGCCGCCTCGGCTTCACGCAGGGGCGCGACCCGGACGATCCGGGCCTCGTGAAGGTGCACCTCGATCTCGCAACCGGCTAGCGGCGCGGCGAGGCCCGACCCGGCGCCGGCCGCGCCGGTGCCGGGGGGCGCGGCTCAGTGGCCGCTGTCGGTCGCGTTGCGGGTGGTCTCGTAGAGGAACCACGTCCGCTCCTCGGACTGGTCGATCCACTCCTCGAGCTGCGAGGTGGTCGCCACGTCGCCGGCCTCGTCGGTGACCCCGTGGAGCGTCCGCATGTTGGCGGTGAGGGCCTTGTTGTCGTCGCGCAGCTCCTTGAGCATGTCGAGGGGCGAGACGTACTCGGCATCGTTGTCGGCCACGCGGGTCAGGCTCTTGGCCTGGCCGAGCGAGCGCAGGACCGTGCCGCCGATCTTGCGGGCGCGCTCGTTCACCGCGTCGATGATCTCGAAGATCTGGGCCGACTGCTCGTCCAGCAGCAGGTGGTAGTCGCGGAAATGGGGCCCGCTCATGTGCCAGTGGAAGTTCTTGGTCTTGATGTAGAGGGCGAACAGGTCCGAACTCAGGACCGTCAGGCCCTCGGCGATCGTCCGGACGTCGCTCGGATCGAGGTCGGTCGGGGTGTTGAGGCGCGCGCTCTCGATGCGGCTGCTCGGCTTGGCCTTGGCCATGGTCGTCTCCAATGCGATTCGCTGGCTCGGCGCGCCGCTCCGTCACGCCGCGGAGGGGCGAACGCGCCTTCTGCAGGCCAATGGCCGGCCCGCCAGGATGTTCCGGCGTGCTGAGAATCGCATAGCTGGGTTGGCTTTAGCGGGTAGGTTCGACGGATTCCAAACTGCGGTGCTCGGTAACGGGCCGCTCCGGCGACGGCTTCGCCGGTGCGGGCCTGACCGGCGCGGGCCCGACCGTCGCGGGCCCGACCGTCGCGGGCTTGGCCGCGGCAGCCCGCGCGGGAGCCGGCTTCGCGTCGTGGGCGGCACCGGGCCGGGGCGGGGCCGGCGCGGTGGCGGGGGCCGGCTTCGCGGCGTCCGCGCCCGCCGCGGGCGGGATCGCGCCGGTGGCGGCGGGCTCGGGCGCCGGCGTGTCGAGGTTGTAGATGTCGTCGCGGAAATGCGCCTTCCCGTCCGGCGTGGCGAAGCCGGTGAGGTACACGAAGGTGACCGGAATCGGCTTGGTGAGTTTGATGTCGCGGCGCTCGCCGTCGGCGATGCCGGTCTCGATCTCGATCGGCCCCCAACTCGTGCCCGGCCCGTTGGGGCCGTCCGTGCCCTGCAGCAGCCAGCCGACCAGCTCCTTCACCTGTCCGACCCGGACGCAGCCGTGGCTGTGGAAGCGCACGCTCGCGGCGAAGAGCGACTTCGCCGGCGTATCGTGCATGTAGACGGCAAAGCGGTTCGGCATGTCGATCCGCACCTGGCCCAGCGAATTGTCGAGGCCGGAATCCTGGCGCAGCGTGTAGTTGACGGCCTTCTGGCCCGCCCAGTCGATCCGGGTCGGGTCGACCTCGCCCGCCGGGCCCAGGATCCGGATGCGGTTCTTGGCGAGGTAGCCCGGGTTCTTGCGCATCGCCGGGATGATCTCGTTCTTCACCACCGAGGCGGGGACGGTCCAGGTCGGGTTGAAGTTGATGTCGGTGATCCGCGTCTCGACGGACGGCGTCGCCTTGTCGGGGGAGCCGACCACCGCGACGTAGCGGCGCGCCACGGCGCCGTTCTCCACCGCCTCCACGGCGGCGGACGGGATGTTGACCACCACGTAGCGCTCGCCGAACGGGAATTTCGAGCCCATCAGCCGGGCCGCGGAGGCGGCGAGCTGGCGCTGGCGCACCGCGGCCGGCACGTTGAGCGCGTTGATCGTGAGCCGGCCAAGGATACCGCTGTCGGGCAGGCCGTGACGCCCCTGGAACGCCGCGATCGCCGCCACCAGGGGCGGGTCGAGGCGGTCGTTCGGGGGGGCATCCGCCGGCAGGTCGCCGGTCAGCGTCAGGTGGTGGCGCAGGGCGGGGATCGCCGGGTGGCGCTCGCCGGGCTTGAGGCGCGCGAGATCGTCTGGCAGCCGCTCCCAGCCCCCGGCCTCCGCGAAGGCCGCGTAGCGCTCGGCCGCCCGGAGCGTGTCGAGGAACGTCCGGGGCGTCAGCGTCGGGTTCGGGTCGGCGGAGACCTTGGCGTAGACCAGCGGCGCCGGCTCGCGGGACCTCTTCGCCGCTTCCTGAGGCTTGGCCGACTGAGACTTGGTCTCGGCCGATCGGGCGTCCGACGCCTTGCTGTCCGACGCCTTGCTGTCCTGGGCCTTCGCGTCCTGTGCCTTCGCGTCCTGCGCCTTGCCCTGCGCCGGGACGGGCTCCGGCGCGACCTCGGTCGCCCGGGGCTCGGCCGGCCTGGTCTCGGCCGGCCTGGTGTCGGCCCGCTTGGCCTCCGCCGGCTTGCCGGCCGCGCCCTTCGCCTCACCCTTCGCCTCCGGTGCGCGGGGCTCCTGGCTCTTCGCGGTCTCGCCCGCGGCGGGCGGCACCGCGACCGGCGCGGCGAGCGGCGGCACCGGCGCGGGGCCGCCCTGCGCCGCGCCGGTCCCCTGCGCCAGGGCGACGCCGGGCGCTCCGAGCAGGGCCAGCAGGGACAGGCCCGCACCCAGCGCGGCGTGCGGGCGGGCGTGACGGCGGGGCTGGACCGGGACCATACGCAACACTCCCGACGCGCTCAGGCGGCGCGACCGGGCCGGATGATGGGCCGGCGTGGTTACCAATCTCCTCCGACCCCGAGAGCGGGCAGGATCGGGATTTACGATCCCGCCATTGATTCATCCGCGTGTGACGTCGCGGATGTCGGTCGGCGTCAACGTCGCGCTCATACATTCATGCGTTGCTGGCTCCGGCGCCCACGTCTTTGCGCGCGGAGCGAAGCGATCCAGACGGCGCGACGCCGCCCGTCGTCGCGCTGCCCCGGGTCACTTCGCTCCGCCCGCGATGGCGGAGTAGGACACCTTCATCGAAGCGTTCCGTCGGACACCGCATGGCCGGGCCGCCACGGCTGCCCAGGCCCGGACAGGAGATCGGTCCCCAGCATGCCGGATTCCGGTGATCCGATCCCGAAGACGATGCCCTACCTGCCGCAGCTCGACGGGGTGCGGGCGCTCGCCATCCTGATCGTGTTCGCGGCCCATTGCGGCTACGGGCACGTGGTGCCGGGCGGCTTCGGCGTGACCGTCTTCTTCTTCCTCAGCGGCTACCTGATCACCACGCTCCTGCGGATCGAGCGGGCGCGGACCGGGACGGTGTCGCTTCCCGCCTTCTACCTCCGGCGGAGCCTGCGCATCCTGCCGCCCATGTACCTGACCCTGCTCGCCTCCGGCGCGCTGTACGCGGCGGGGTGGCTCGACTGGATGCCGGTGGCGCCGGCGGCGGTCCTCGGGCAGGCGACCTTCCTGACGAACTATCCCGGCCTGTTCGGCACCGAGGCGGTGCTGCCGGTGCCGCTCTGGAGCCTCGCCATCGAGGAGCATTTCTACCTCGTCTTCCCGCTGGTCTTCCTGCTCTGGCTCGGGCGCCTGCGGCCGCGCCGCGCGGCCCTGGCCTGCCTGGGGCTCTGCGCGGCGGTCCTGGCGATCCGGTGCGTCAACGTCTGGCGGCTGCCGGATTACAGCCTGAACTACAGCTGGACCCACACCCGGATCGACGCGATCCTGTTCGGGTGCTGCCTCGGGCTGTGGAACAACCCGGTGGTCCCGGCCGACCGCGCGTGGCGCCCCGCGCCCTGGCACGTCGCGGCGAGCCTCGCGGTGATCCTCGGGACCCTGGCGGTCCGCGATCCCGCCTTCCGGGAGAGTCTGCGCTACACGCTCCAGAGCGCCGCCCTGTTCGTGCCCTTCGCGTACCTGCTGCACGGCGAGGGACCTCTGGTGCGGCTGCTGGCCAGCCGGCCGATGCGCCGGCTCGGGCTCTGGTCCTACAGCTTCTACCTCGCGCACATGACCGTGGTGGCCCTGGTGCTGCACCTGCGGCCCGGGCTGCACGGCGTCGGCCTGATGCTGGCGGCCTTCCCGGGGACCCTGCTGTGGTGCTGGGGGATGTACGGCCTCGTCGAGCGCCCCTGCGCGCGCCTCCGACGCCGGCTCCTGGCGGACCGGCCGCCGGAGCCGAGCCTGGCCGAGGACGGCCGCCGGGCCGGCGTCACGCCCGCCTGAGCTTCTCGCGGGCGGCCCTGTGATCGGGCGCGGCCTCGAAGGCCGCCTTCATCGCGTGCCACAGGGGCTTGCGCCGGAACTGCGCGTCGAGCGGCAGCGCCCGCTGCGGCAGGCCGTCGGGCCGCTTGCGGTAGGGGTGGTCGTTCAGCCACGTGTCCGGGTCGTAGATGTCCCAGGTCAGGACGTCGAGGCAGGCGGGCTCGTCCAGCACCACGTCGAGGTAGCGGCGGGCGTAATCGGCCACCATCCGGTCGCGGGTCGCCACGTCGGACGGGAAGGCGCGGTCGTCGATGTCGAGCTCGGTGATCTCGATGCCGAGCCCCATCTGGCCGATCTCCCGCAGGAAGCGCCGCAGCTGGCCCTGGTCGATCGGGATCGTGCTGGTGAGGTGCGATTGCAGCCCGAAGCGCCGGATCGGCACGCCCCGGGACCGCATCGCCTCCAGGCGGCGCAGGACCTTGGTGCGCTTGGCCTCCATCCAGGGCACGCCCTGCTCCACCGCGTCCTCGTTCCACGTGCCGGCGGCCGCGGGGTCGGTCTCGTGCAGGATCCGGAAGGCGAGGTCGACGTAGCCGGGGCCGATGGAGGCGAGCCAGGGCGAGTCGCGCAGGCCGCCGCCGCGGTCTGGGTCGGACTCGTTGCCGAGGATCTCGTTGACCACGTCCCAGGCGACGATCTGGCCGCGGTAATGGCCCGCCACCGTCTCGATCCAGCGCCGCATGAAGTCCTCGGCCTGGACGGCGCTCGCCCGGCCGAGCAGCGGTCCGACCCAGGGCGGCAGCGCCGCGTGCCAGACGAGCGTGTGGCCGCGCATGCGCTGGCCGTTTCCCCTCGCGAAGCGCAGGATGGCGTCGCCGCGGGCGAAGTCGGTCTTGCCCGGCGCCGGCAGGACCTCCTCCATCTTCATCTCGGTGCCGCAGACGAGGATGCCGCATTCCCGCGCCACCGCCTGCCGGTAGGCGGGCGTCGCGTCGAAGCGGTGGAACGGCACCTCGCAGCCGTATGTCAGGCCCTTGGCGGCCGCGGCGGCCTGGAGGCTGTCGGCCGACCAGGACGGCCGGCCGAGGGGACCGAACCCCGCCGGGCCGGCCGCGCGCGCCGCGCCGGCGAGGCCGAGGGCGGCCGCGCCGGCGAGGATCGACCGGCGGTGCGGGAGAGGGGGCATCCGGGTGCTTCGTTCCGTGACGTGCCCGCCACCCTAGCAGAAGCCGCCGCGGCGGCGATCCGCTGGTTCTGCCGGGCCCGCTTGGGGACGCGGCGCGAACTCGCCTTCCGCCCGGGGCGCCCCATCTGATGGGCGCCCGTCAGCCGAGGATCCGTCATGAGCCAGCACCCCGCGATCAGTCCGGGCCGCAGCGCGGTCGTCACCGGGGCTGCGAGCGGCATCGGGCTCGCCGCCGCGCAGGCCTTCGCCCGGGCCGGCATGAACGTCTGGCTCGCCGACCTGCCGGGCCCGGCCCTGGACGCGGCCCGGGCCGCCGTCGCCGAACTCGCCGCCGTCGAGGTGCGCGCCGTGCCCACCGACGTGTCGGACCGGGGCGCCGTCGAGGCGCTGGCGGCCGCCGTCGCCAAGGGCGGGCCGCCCGCCCTGGTGATGCTGAATGCCGGGATCGAGGCCGGCGGAACGCTGTTCTCCGACGCCGATACCTGGGCGCGGATCCTGGGCACGAATCTCGGCGGCGTGGTCAACGGCATCCACGCCTTCGCGCCCGGGATGATCGAGGGCGGCAGGCCCGGGGCGATCGTCGTCACGGGCTCGAAGCAGGGCATCACCACCCCGCCGGGCAACGCGCCCTACAACGTCTCGAAGGCGGGCGTGAAGGCGGTCACCGAGGCGCTCGCCCACGAGCTGCGCAACCGGGAGGGCTGCCACACCACGGCCCACCTGCTGATCCCGGGCTTCGTCTATACCGGGCTCACCAAGGCCCGCGGCGTCGCCGAGAAGCCCGCCGGGGCCTGGACGCCCGACGAGACCGTGGCCTTCCTGCTGGAGCGGCTCGCCGCCGGCGATTTCTACATCCTCTGCCCCGACAACGAGACCACGCGCGCCCAGGACGCGAAGCGGATCGCCTGGGCGTCCGGCGACATCGTCGAGAACCGGCCCGCCCTCTCGCGCTGGCATCCGGACCACGCCGAGGCGTTCAAGCGGTACATGGCGGGGTGACCCAGCCGGCCTCGCGCTGCCCTGGGTCACTTCGCTCCGCTCGTGATGACGGAGTGTGTGAAGGCGGCCTGGGGGGCCGCGATGAGCCAGACAACGCCGTCTTTGCGAGCGCAGCGAAGCAATCCAGGGATCCGCGACGCCGGACCCGTTCACGCGAGATCGGGATACAGGTCGTTCCAGTCCGGATTCATCGCCTCGATCAGGGCGAGCTTCTTCTTCCGTGAGCCCGCCTTGATCTGCTTCTCGCGGGTGATGGCTTCGGCCATGGTCGGGTATGGCTCGTACCAGACCAAGCGCTTGCAAGCGTAGCGGCTCGTGAAACCGGGAAGCAGCGCCTCCCGGTGCTCGTAGACCCGCTTGGCGAGATTCGCGGTCACGCCCGTGTAGAGCGTGCCGTTGCGGCGGCTCGCCATGATGTAGACGGCCGGCTCGCGCATCGTGCTGTCCTTCGGCGCCGCCGCGCTGCCCTGGGTTGCTTCGCTGCGCTCGCAAGGACGGAGCGTGGCAGCGTGGACTTGCCCGGATCTGTCCCAGCCGCCCCCTGAACCGGACAGCGCTGGCCTGCGCCCCTCGTCTGGCGAAGCCCTTGCACACGGGCTAGGTCAGTGCGACGCAGCCGCCGCACGAGACCAGCGCACGACAACCGGGAGCCGCACTTGGCCACGATCATCCCCGTCGCTTCCTTCGACTGCGTCGTGTTCGGCGCCACCGGCGATCTGACCGCGCGCAAGCTCCTGCCGGCCCTGTTCTACCGATTCCGCGACGGCCAGATCCCCGAGACCAGCCGGATCATCGGCGCCTCGCGCTCGGAACTGTCCCTCGACGCCTTCCGCGAGCACGCCCGTGACGCGCTCAAGCGCTTCGTGCCGGCGGCCGACCTGTCCGACGACATGCTCCACCGCTTCCTCGACCACGTCGACTACGTCGCGGTGGACGGGGCCGGCGACAGCGGCTGGACCGACCTCGTCGCCAAGCTCGACGAGCGGCCCGACCAGGTCCGGCCCTACTACCTCGCCACCTCGCCCGACCTCTACGGCTCGATCTGCCGCAACCTCGCCGCCCACGGGCTCGTGGGGGAGAAGTCCCGCGTCGTGCTGGAGAAGCCGATCGGCAAGGACCTGAAATCGGCCCGGGCGATCAACGACGCGGTCGGCGAGGTCTTCCCCGAATCGCAGATCTTCCGGATCGACCACTATCTCGGCAAGGAGACGGTCCAGAACCTGCTCTCGCTCCGCTTCGCCAACACGATCTTCGAGCGGCTCTGGACCTCCGACGTGATCGACCACGTCCAGATCACGGTCGCCGAGACGGTGGGGGTCGAGGGCCGGGCCGGCTACTACGACACGTCGGGCGCGATGCGCGACATGCTGCAGAACCACATCCTGCAGCTCCTCTGCCTCACCGCCATGGAGAGCCCGCTCAATCTCGAGGCGAACTCCGTCCGCGACGAGAAGCTCAAGGTGCTGCGCGCCCTGAAGCCGATCACCAGCCAGGACATCCCGCTGGTGACGGTGCGCGGCCAGTACGTGGCGGGCGCCGTCGACGGCAAACCGGTCGAGGGCTACCTCGCCGAGCTCGGCCACGAGAGCCGGACCGAGACCTTCGTGGCCATGAAGGTCGAGATCCAGTCCGGGCGCTGGGCCGGGGTGCCGTTCTACCTGCGCACCGGCAAGCGCCTGCCCCAGAAGCTCTCCGAGATCGTGGTGCAGTTCCGCGCCTCGCCGTTCTCGATCTTCCCCGAGGAGGCCTTCGGCCGCGAGCCCAACCGCCTCGTGATCCGCCTGCAGCCGCAGGAGGGCATGAAGCTCGAGGTGATGACCAAGGATCCGGGGCCCGGCGGCCTGCGGCTGCGCCCGACCGACCTCGACATCTCCTTCGAGGAGACCTTCAAGCAGCGCTACCCCGACGCCTACGAGCGCCTGCTGATGGACGTGGTCCGCGGCAACGCGACGCTGTTCATGCGCCGCGACGAGGTCGAGGCCGCCTGGGCCTGGGCGGACGGCGTGCTCAAGGCCTGGGCCGACCGGCCCGAGGCGCCGCGGCCCTACCCGGCCGGGAGCTGGGGCCCGACCGCCGCCATCGCGCTGATCGAGCGCGACGGCCGGACCTGGCACGAGGAGCTGCGGTAAGCACGTTCGGCGGCCCACGGCCAAGCTGCCTTGATACCGTCAAGCCGGATGTGAAATCTGTCGGCGCTGCCGGATACCGCCCCGCCAGAGGGTGGAGACGGCGCAGCACGAGGGATCATCACATGCTGGACCATCATCGGGACGCGGCCGTCCAGGCCGAGCGTCGCCTGGAGCGTTCGGTCGCCGCCGCCCTGCGCGTCATCGCGGCCGCCCACGACGAGCGGCAGGCCCCGCCGGTCAGCGCGGCCCGCCGCCGCCTGAGCGAGGTCTACGGCGCCACCCGCCTGGCCCGGCGCCTGGAGCAGGAGCGCCGGACCGCCTGAGACACGCCGTCTTCGCGAGCGCGGCGACGCGATGACGGAGCCTAGACGGCGGCGTCCCAGGTCTCGCTGAGGGGGACGGTTCCGCGGACCAGCCGGGCGCGCAGCACGACGTCGCCCGGCGGCACCGGCTCCGGCGGGCGCCACTCGACGTAGATCCGCCAGCCTCCGGTCTGCGGCACGAAGTTGGCCACCGGATCGTGCAGCGTGCCGGCGCTGGCCGAGACCTCCGCGGCGACCGCGTCGTCGGGACCCTTCGGCAGGCCCGGACCCTCGAAGTCGATGACGCAGAGCCGCCGCCGCGGGTCGGGCGGGTTCGACGGGCGCAGGCGCTCCGCCGAGCCGAGCCGCGTCGACGTCACCCGGGCGAGGGCGGTCTCCGGGATCGCCGGCACGGGCTCGGCCCCCACCGTGGTCAGCCCGTAGCTGACGTGCAGCGGCGCGCCGGGCTGCGCCGGGGCCGCCGGCACGAAGGCCGCCACGATGTTGTCCATGTACTCCTCGCCCGACGGGATCTCGAAGAGCTGCACGGCGCCGTCCGCGAAGGCGCCCCCGGCGGAATCCGGCGCCACCCACAGGCCCGGCCGCGCCTCGTGGCGCGCCTCCACGTCGAGGTAGGCCGCGAAGCTCCGCTCCCGCTGCAGCAGCCCGAAGCCGGCGAGAGGCCGGGCCGCGAAGGCGGAGATCTGCGGCTGCGCCCGCCCGTTGACCAGGGGCCGCCAGATCCGGTCGATCCGCGCCGGGTCGGCCCCGGCCGCGACGCACAGCCCGTCGGAATCGTGCACCTGCGGCCGGAAATCGTCGAACGGCTTGGCGCCCCGGGCCCCGGGCCCGTTCTGGCCGTACAGGAACATGCTGGTGAGCGGCGCCAGCCCGAGCTTCGGGAGCGCCCGGCGCGGGTAGAGCGCCGCCGTGACGGCGATCCGGGCCGGGTCGCCGGGCGCGATCTCGAACCGGTAGGCGCCGGCCACGCTCGGGCTGTCGAGGAGGGAGAGCACCGTGAGGGTGCGCGCCTCCGGCTCCGGCTCGCAGATCCAGTGGGCGACGAAGTCGGGGAATTCCTCGCCCTCCGGGGCGCCGGTGCCGATGGCGAGCCCCCGGGCCGAGAGCCCGTATTCCTGGTTCGCCGCCCGCAGGCGGAAGTAGGAGGCGCCCAGGAAGACGAGGAACTCCTCCTGGAAGCCCTTCGGCCGCCAGGCCGGCGTGTCCGGGAAGGCGTAGTGCAGGCGGAAGCCCGCGAAGCCGAGATCCGCCGGGAAGCCCTGGCCGGCGAGCCGCGTGCCCAGGTCGAACAGCCCCGTGTCGTAGGGGATCGGCCGCGCGGGCCCCCGGAGCGGCTGGAGGTGGAGCGCCACGCGCCGGCGCTGCAGGAAGCCGCGGTGGAACAGCTGGGCGCTGAAATGCGCGCCGAGCCGCAGGCCCGCGTCCGGCCGGAAGGTGATCGCCCGGTAGCCGTCATAGTCGAGGGCGGCGAGCGCCGGCGGCAGGTCCTCGGGCGGCGGGGCGTAGGGCACTGCGGCGCGCTGCGCCGCCTGCGCCGACAGGCTCTCGAAGGTCATCGCGTCGCCCTGCGGCGGAAGCGCCGGCCCGGCCCACGTTCTGGACCCATTCAGATCCGTCGCGCTAGGTAGAACCGTGCCGGCAGCCGCGGCCAGGACTGTTCGAAGAACGCGGCGCCGGGAGGGGGGATTGATCCGTTCGGCTTCCGGCAGCCTGGGCTGCCGGCTCGGCTCCGTATCCTCACCCCGCACATCGGTATCCACGGTCATCGGTTCCCGGCCCCGCACGGCCGGGCGGCCGGCAGCCTTCCACGGTCGAGTTCCTCGCGCCATGTCGTCACGCGTCACCTCCTCCGCCGAGCGGTCGCACCGGAACGCGGCTCCCGCCATACCCGATCCGTCGGAGAACGCAGCCTGCCGCGAGGTCTGGACCGACGCGCCGCGCGGCGCCCTGCGCGCCCGCCGCCTCGCCCTGGCCGTCCCGAGCCTCGCCACCGCCGGCGGCCTCGTCTGGCTCGCCGCGCTCGCCTACCCGGCGGGTGTCAGCCCGCTGGCCTGGGCGGTCCTGGTGCTGTTCGGCCTCGTGATGGGCTGGCAGGCCTTCGTCGCCTGCCAGTACGTCTACGGGTTCGTCGCGGCCCTCCTGGGCGACCGGGCGAAGTCCGCGCTGGAGCGCCGCTCCGGGCAGGCGGGCGCCGTGCCGGCCGGGGCCGGACGCACCGCCGCCGTGGTGGCGATCCACGCCGAGGACGCGGTCGCGGTCTTCGCCCGCCTGCGGGTGATGGCCCGGTCGCTCGCCCGCGCCGAGGCGCGGGGCATCGACATCTTCGTCCTCTCCGACACACGGGACGGCGCGATCGCCGCCGTGGAGGAGCACGAGTACGCCCGCATCCAGGCCTGGGCAGCCTCCGACCCGGCGCTGCCGCGGATCCGCTACCGGCGCCGGACGGAGAATGTCGGCCGCAAGGCCGGCAATATCGGCGAGTTCTGCCGCACCTACGGCGGCGAGTACGCCTTCATGATCGTGCTGGACGCCGACAGCCTGATGACCGGCGCGGCCATGGGCCGGCTCGTCGGGCTGATGCAGGCGAGCCCGCGCACCGGCCTGATCCAGACCGTCTCGTACGCGGCCGGCCGGGACACGCTCTTCGCCCGCATCCAGCAATTCGCCGTCCGCCTCTACGCGCCGCTGGCCCTGCGCTGCCTGGAGACCTGGCAGGGCCCGGAGGGCAGCTACTGGGGCCACAACGCGATCCTGCGGGTCGAGGCCTTCGCGGAGAACGCGCAGCTCCCGAAGCTCCCGGGCCGGGAGCCGCTCGGCGGCGAGATCCTCTGCCACGACATCGTCGAGGGCGCGCTGATGGTGCGCGCCGGCTGGGAGGTGCGGCTGCTGCCCGAGATGGGCGGCACCTGGGAGGAGATGCCCACCAACCTCGTCGACCTGCTCGGCCGCGAGCGCCGCTGGTGCCAGGGCAACCTCCAGCACCTGCGGGTGCTGCCCTGGGCGGGCCTTCACGGCGCGAGCCGCTGGCACCTCCTCGTCGGCATCCTCTCCTACGGGGTGCTGCCGCTCTGGATCGCCTTCCTGGGCCTCGCCGCGTGGCAGGCCGCCCGGACCGGCGATCTCGGCCTCCTGGCCTACGGGCTGACCGGGCAGGGCGCCGCCGCCCACGCGCTCGCCTCCCTCAGCGTCGCCGTGCTGGCCCTGCCGAAGCTCCTGAGCCTCGGCCACGTCCTCGCCTCCGCGGAGCGCCGGGCGGCCTTCGGCGGCGCGCGGGCGCTGCTCGCGAGCGCCGCCCTGGAGCAGGCGGTGTGGGTGATCCTGTGGCCGGTCCTGACCCTGTTCACCGCCGGCGCCGTGGTCTCGACCTTCTTCGGCCGGGTGGTCCGCTGGGAGACGCAGGACCGGGACGACCGGCAGGTCTCCTGGGCGGAGGCGTTCCGGCTCCAGGCCGACGCCGTGGTGGTCGGCGCGCTGATGGTGCTCGCCCTGGTCCTCGTCGGGAACCCGTGGCTCGCCCTCTGGCTGGCGCCGGTCGCCCTGGCGCTGCTCACGAGCCCGGCCCAGAGCGTCTGGACCAGCCGGGCCGATCTCGGCCGCGCCGCCCGGGCGCGGGGACTGTTCCTGAACGCCGACGACACCGCGCAGGCGCCGGAGCTCGCCGAACTCGCCCAGCTGCGCGGCCTGCCCGCCGCGCTGGCCCCGCTCCGCCCGGCCGCGCGCGAGCCGGCGATCTGGCTCGCCGCCGACGAGGCCTGACGGGGGGGCGCGAACGCGCGGATCCGCGCCCGTCATCCCGGCTCTTACGGCCAAGCTGCCACAGTGTTGCCATCGAGTCACGGGCGGGCGGAACCGCCCCGGCCGGGCGGTTTGAGGCTTGGATTTGAGGCGCGAGCGTTTACCCCTTGGCGAGGATCGGCACGGCATCGTGCCGCGGTCTTCGCCGCGTTCCCGCCATAGTCCGCGCCTGCCCCGAGAGGCTTTGATGCGTCGTTTTCTCCCCGCCCTGATCGGGCTTCTCGGCGCGGCCGCCTGCGCCGCGCCGGCACTGGCCTACGAGATCGATCCGCTGACCCGCCAGCCGCTGAACGACGCGCTCACCGTGCGCGTCCGCCCGCAGGCCGTCGAGACCGTCGCGGTGCCGGTGGCCAACGCCTCCCTGAACCCCGCCGACCCGCTGAGTGCCGACGCGGCGGTCCCGCAGATGTCGGCGATCCCGCGCGAGACGGTAGCGTATAACGGCCCCTACGGCGCCGGCACGATCGTCGTCTCCACCGCCGAGCGGCGGCTCTACTACGTGCTCGGCGGCGGCCAGGCCCTGCGCTACGGCGTCGGCGTCGGCCGGCCGGGCTTCACCTGGGGCGGCGTGCAGACCATCACGATGAAGCGCGAGTGGCCGGATTGGCGCCCGCCGTCGACCATGCTGAAGCGCCGGCCCGACCTGCCGCGCTACATGAAGGGCGGCCTCGAGAACCCGCTCGGCGCCCGCGCCATGTATCTCGGCGGCTCGATCTACCGCATTCACGGCTCCAACGAGCCGGAGACGATCGGCACGGCCGTCTCGTCGGGCTGCATCCGCATGACCAACGACGACGTGACGGACCTCTACACCCGCGCCAAGGTCGGCACGAAGGTCATCGTCCAGCGCTGATTCCTTTTCGGAGCTTCGACGAGGGGGCCGGCCGCGAGGTCGGCCCTTTTCGCGTTTCGTAGGGTTTCCGGTTGATGGCTTCGGCGCGGCCGTCTTTGCGAGCGGAGCGAAGCAATCCAGCGGCGCCACCCCTGCAGAGGTCGCGCTGCCCTGGGTCACTTCGCTTCGCTCGTGATGACGGGATAGGCACATCAACCGAAGCGTTCAAACGGAAACCGGATCAGGGCAGCGTGACCAGCGCGTCCGGACGCTTCACCTCGATCTCGACGAACGCGATCGGGTGGTCGGACCCGTTCATCACGTCGTGCCGAATGCCCGCCGGGCGCATGTAGGATTGCCCGGCCGCGAGGGCCGTCTCGCTGACCGCCGCGCCGTCGTGGACGCGCAGGATCCCGTCCACCAGCATCACCACGAAGTAGGGCCAGCCGTGCTCGTGCCAGCCGGTCACGCCGCCGGGCGGGAAGTCCCAGCGGGTGATGCGCACGGCGGCGTCGTCCTGCTGGATCGTGGGCGTCGCGGGGATGGTGCAGGCGAAGGCCATGGCGGCTCCGAAGGTGCGGGCTGACAGGTGCGCGGCTCGACTCCGCCGTCATCGCGAGCGCAGCGAAGCGACCCAGGGGTGCGCGACGCCGAAAATCGTGGCGCCACTCTGGATTGCTTCGCTCCGCTCGCAAAGACGAGGCTCGGGGCCGGAGTGAGCGGGAGCGGCTGCCCTCAGTGGCAGCCGCACGAGCCCGACCCGCAGCCCCCGCCCTGCTTTACCGGGGCGGTGCGCGCGGTCTCGCGGTCGAGGCCGCGCTCGGCGAGCTCGCCGAGATAGGTGTTCCAGCGCGTCTCGTACTCGCGGCCCAGCGTGTGGAGGTAGCCCCAGCCGTAGATGCCGGTGTCGTGCATGTCGTCGAAGCCGAGCTTCACCGCGTAGTTGCCGACCGGCTCCACCGCCAGGATCGCCACGGCGCGCTTGCCGCCGATCACCTTCCGCTCCAGCGGCGAGTGGCCCTGCACCTCGGCCGAGGGGCTCGACACCCGCAGGTACTCGGCCGGCAGGGCGTAGCGCGCCCCGTCCTCGAAGGCGACGTTGAGCACCCGCCGGTCGGCCGACAGGCGGATCTCGGTCGGCCACAGATCCTCGCTCACGGGTCACACTCCTCACGCAATCCGGGACTGCGGCGCGGGATCGGCTTGCCCGCGACCGCCGGTGGCATCATATGCCGGACGATGCTCGATGACAGCTCCCTGACGCCGCAGACGTCCGCTCTCGGCGCGCCCGCCGGGCCCGCGCCGCTGATCGACCCGTTCCAGCGGGCGATCTCGTACCTGCGCATCTCGGTGACGGATCGCTGCGACCTGCGCTGCGCCTACTGCATGTCCGAGCATATGGAGTTCCTGCCCAAGCGCGACCTGCTGACCCTGGAGGAGCTGGACCGGCTCTGCGGCGTGTTCATCGCCCGGGGCGTGCGCAAGCTCCGGATCACCGGCGGCGAGCCGCTGGTGCGCCGCGACATCATGCACCTGTTCCGCCGGCTCTCGCGCCACCTCGATTCGGGGGCGCTGGAGGAGCTGACGCTCACCACCAACGGCACGCAGCTCACGCGCTACGCCGACGAGCTGGCGAGCCTGGGCGTGCGCCGGATCAACGTCTCGCTCGACACCCTCGATCCGGACAAGTTCCGGGAGATCACCCGCCGCGGCGACCTCAAGGTGGTGCTCGACGGCATCGCGGCGGCCCGCGCCGCCGGGATGAAGGTGAAGATCAACGCGGTGGCGCTCCGCGACGTCAACGCCGACGAGATCCCCGGCATGATCGCCTGGGCCCACGGCCTCGGCATGGACATGACGCTGATCGAGGTGATGCCGCTCGGCGAGATCGAGGCGGACCGGACCGACCAGTTCCTGCCCCTGTCGGTCGCCCGGCAGCGCCTGGAGACCCGCTACACCCTGACGCCGCTGCCCGACCGCACCGGCGGCCCGGCGCGCTACGTGCGGGTCGAGGAGACCGGCGGGAAGCTCGGTTTCATCACGCCGCTGACCCATAATTTCTGCGAGAGCTGCAACCGGGTCCGCCTGACCTGCACGGGCCAGCTCTACATGTGCCTCGGCCAGGAGGATTCGGCCGACCTGCGGGCGGTCCTGCGCGCCTCCCAGGACGATGCGGTGCTGGCCCAGGCGGTGGTCGAGGCGATCACCCGCAAGCCCAAGGGCCACGACTTCGTCATCGAGCGTCAGCGGCCTGCGGCCGTGCCGCGGCACATGAGCGTGACGGGGGGCTGACCGTCTCTGTCTTTGCGAGCGCAGCGAAGCAACCCAGGGCAGCTGGCCCTTCCCGGACGTAGCGCATCCCTGGATTGCTTCGCTGCGCTCGCAAGGACGGGCGCGCTCACATCTCCTCGTCGGCGTAGCGGGCCTGCTGCCGCCCGCGCTGGCCGGATCCCCGCCGCGGCGCGCCCGCGCTGATCCCCGCCACCAGGTCGGCGATGTGGCGGAGCGTCTCCACGGAGAGCGCCTTCTCGCCCTCGCCGCGGCCCTGCGGGATCAGCGCCTTGGCGAAGCCGAGCTTCTGCGCCTCCTTCAGCCGGGAGCCGGCCTGCGCCACGGGCCGGATCGCCCCCGACAGGCCGATCTCGCCGAAATAGACCGTCTCGGGCGGCAGCACGGCCCCCGACAGCGACGAGACCAGCGCTGCCGCCACCGCCAGATCCGCTGCCGGCTCGGTGATGCGCAAGCCTCCGGCAACATTCAAATAGACGTCGTGGCTGCCGAGCCGGATGCCGCCGTGGGCCTCCAGCACGGCGAGCACCATCGACAGCCGGTTCGGGTCCCAGCCGACCACGGCGCGCCGCGGCATGCCGAGCGAGGAGGGCGCCACCAGCGCCTGGATCTCCACCAGCAGCGGCCGCGTGCCTTCCATGCCGGCGAAGACCGCGGTGCCCGCCGCCTGATGGTCGCGGCCCGCCAGGAACAGGGCGGAGGGGTTCGGCACCTCGCTGAGGCCCGCGTCGGTCATCTCGAACACGCCGATCTCGTCGGTGGGCCCGAACCGGTTCTTCACGGCGCGCAGGATGCGGAAATGGTGGCCCTGGTCGCCCTCGAAGGAGGCGACCGCGTCGACCATGTGCTCCACCACGCGGGGACCGGCGATCTGCCCGTCCTTCGTGACGTGGCCGACCAGGATCACCGCCGTGCCGGTGGTCTTGGCGAAGCGGATCAGCGCCTGCGCGGAGGAGCGCACCTGCGTGACCGTGCCGGGGGCCGATTCCACCGTCTCGGTCCACATGGTCTGGATCGAGTCGATGATCGCGAGCGCGGGCGGCCGCCCCTGGCTCAGGGTCTCGACGATGTCCTCGACGTTGGTCTCGGCGGCGAGCTGGACCGGGCGCGCGCTCAGGCCCAGCCGCTCGGCCCGCAGGCGCACCTGCCCGACCGCCTCCTCGCCCGAGATGTAGGCGACCCGCTCGCCCGTGCCCGCCATGGCGGCCGAGGCCTGCATCAGCAGGGTCGACTTGCCGATGCCGGGATCGCCGCCCAGCAGGATCACCGAGCCGCGCACGAAGCCGCCCCCGGTCACCCGGTCGAGCTCGCCGATCCCCGAGGGAATGCGCGGCGCCTCCTTGGCCTCGCCGGTCAGGCCCTCGAGGGGGAAGACCCGGCCGCGGTTGCGCGACGGCCGGGTCGCGGCGGGACCCGACTGACCTGGCGCCGAGGGCGCCTCCTCGACGATCGTGTTCCAGCCGTTGCAGGCCTCGCAGCGGCCGCGCCAGCGATTGTAGACCGCCCCGCAGGACTGGCAGACGAAGGTCTGGTGGATCTTGGCCATACGGGTCCGGGCGCCGGCGATCCGGCGTGTCAGGGTGGAGTCGCGTCAGCCTACATAAGTTCGAACATACCGAGAACCCAGCCCGGTCAGGATCTCGTACCCGATCGTGCCGGCGGCGCGGCCGACCGCGTCGATGTCGAGGCTGTCGCCGATCAGCACCGCCTCCGCCCCGCGCCGGGCCGCGGGCGCCGCCGTGACGTCGAGGATGATCAGGTCCATGGAGACGAGGCCCAGGATCGGGCACGGGACGCCGCCGACCAGCGCGTGGCCGCGGCCACTGATCGCCCGGGGGAAGCCGTCGGCGTAGCCGAGCGAGAGCGTCGCCAGCCGGCTCGGCGCGGCGGCGGTCCAGCGGCCGTTATAGCCCGCGGTGGCACCGGCCGCGACGCCGCGCACCTGCGCGATCGCCGCCTCCAGCCGCACCACCGGGCGCATCGGGTTCGCGGCGCCCGGCGTCGGGTTGCCGCCGAACAGGGCGTAGCCCGGCCGCAGCAGGTCGTGCCGGGCCCCGTCGAGGAAGATTCCCGACGAGTTCGCCAGCGAGGCCCGGAGCCCGGGATAGGCGGCCCGGACCCGCGCGAAATCGGCGATCTGCCGGGCGTTGACCGGGTCCTCCGGCTTCTCGGCGCTGACGAAGTGGCTGAGGAGCAGGTCGATCCCGGCCGCCGCGATCCGCGCGTCCCCGGCTAGGTCCAGCGCCTCGGGCACCGACAGGCCGAGCCGGTTCATGCCGGTATCGACGTGGAGCGCCGCGGGCGGCCGGTTCCCCGGGAACGCTGCCCAGTCCGACAGCTCCTCGACGCTGCCGAGCACCGGGCGCAGACCGTGGGCCGCGAAGGCCGCCGCGGCGCCCGGGGGCAGACCGTTCAGCACGTAGATCGCGGCCTCCGGCAGGGCGGCCCGGGCGGCGACGCCCTCGGACAGGTGCGCGACGAAGAAGGTCCGGCAGCCGGCGGCCCACAGGGCCGGCCCGACGCGGCCGACGCCGCAGCCGTAGGCGTCGGCCTTCACCACGGCGGCGCAGTCGGCGCCTGCGCCGCGGGCCGCCAGGATCCGCCAGTTGGCCGCGATCGCCCCGAGGTCGATCGTCAGCCGGGCGCCGTGGGCGCCGATCTCCGTCACAGGTCCGGCCTCGGACACGCGGAACGCCTCCATCCATTCGCCACCGGGAGTCCGGACGCGCGGACCGGACCCCGGGCGCGACCCATAGCACCGGGACGGTGCCCGGGTGGAGCCGGGCATTCCGCGCGGCGGCGCGCGCCACGGTGATCGGCGCGTCCGATGCACGGTCTGATGCACGGACGGCACAGGCGCGCGATCAGGCGGGCGCGCCAGGGTGACGGCCGAGGTCTGGCTTGGTATAAATCCGCCGCGGCCCGGGGGAGCCGCACGGCCGACGCGCTATCCCCGCGGGTACCAAAAAGCTCAACGATGCCGTTTACCGTCCTGGATCTCGCCGTGCTCGGCATCGTCGCGGTCTCCGCGCTGCTCGCGGCCGTGCGTGGTGTGACCCGCGAGGTCCTGGCGATCGTCGCCTGGGTGGCGGCCGCCGCGGTCGCGTGGACGCTCCACCCCATGCTGCTGCCCACCGTGAAGCAGCACGTGAACAGCGACACCGTGGCGCTCGTCGCCTCGATCGCGGCGATCTTCCTCGGCACCCTGATCGTCGTGTCGATCATCACGGTGAAGATCTCCGACGTCGTGCTCGACTCGCGGATCGGCGCGGTCGACCGCTCCCTCGGCTTCCTGTTCGGCGCGGCCCGCGGCTTCCTGATCTGCGTGATCGGCTGGGTGTTCCTGTCGTGGCTGGTGCAGGGCAAGGTGCCGGACTGGGCCGCCCAGGCCCGCACGCGCCCGATGCTGGAGAAGTCCGGCGACGCCCTGGTGGCGCAGCTGCCCGAGAATCCGGAAGGCTTCCTCAAGCAGTTCAAGAAGCCGAAGACCGGCGCGCCGCCGAGCGATTCCGCCGACGCCCCGGCCGAGACCGACGCGGCGCCGCAGCGCCGGACCGAGACCGCGCCGACCCCGACGCGACGCTGATCTGCGGTATTCGCCGTAGGTCTCGTCGCGCGGAACGCCTAGATAGCGGTTCCGGTGGTGTACGGATTGCTTCCGCGACGACCGGCGCGCCGGCCCGTCGCCGCCGGGATCTGTGAGTGATCGACAGCCCCATGTCACACGCCGCCGCCTCCACCGACACCTTCGATCTCGATCTTGACGGCGACACGCTCCGCGAGGAGTGCGGCGTCTTCGGCATCTTCGGCCATCCGGACGCCTCGGCGATCGTCGCGCTGGGCCTGCACGCCCTGCAGCACCGGGGCCAGGAGGCGGCCGGCATCGTCTCCTTCGACGGCTCGGTGTTCCACTCCGAGCGCCGCCCCGGCCTCGTCGGCGATTCCTTCTCGGACGGCGACACGATCGCCCGCCTCAAAGGCCGCGCCGCCATCGGGCACGTGCGCTACTCGACCACCGGCGGCACGATCCTGCGCAACGTCCAGCCGCTCTTCGCCGAGCTCGCCAGCGGGGGCCTCGCGGTCGCCCACAACGGCAACCTGACCAACGCCCTGTCGATCCGCCGCGACCTCGTGCGCGACGGCGCGATCACGCAGTCGACCTCCGACACCGAGGTGATCCTGCACCTCGCGGCCCGCTCGCGGAAGCCGCGGATCATCGAGCGGTTCATCGACGCCCTGCAGGCGATCCAGGGCGCCTACGCGATCGTGGCGCTGACCAACAAGAAGCTGATCGGCGCCCGCGACCCGCTGGGCATCCGCCCGCTGGTGCTGGGCGAGCTCGACGGCCGCTACATGCTGGCCTCCGAGACCTGCGCGCTCGACATCATCGGCGCCCGCTTCGTGCGCGACATCGAGAACGGCGAGATCGTGGTGATCTCCGAGGAGGGGATCGAGTCGATCCGCTTCGCCGACGCCGTGCCGATGCGGCCCTGCATCTTCGAGTACATCTACTTCGCCCGGCCGGACTCGGTGGTGAACGGCAAGAGCGTCTACGCGGTGCGCAAGGCGATCGGCCGGGAGCTGGCCCGCGAGGCCGCGGCGCCCGCCGACATCGTCGTGCCGGTGCCGGATTCCGGCGTGCCGGCGGCGCTCGGCTTCTCGCAGGAGACCGGGATCCCGTTCGAGATGGGCATCATCCGCAACCACTATGTCGGCCGCACCTTCATCCAGCCGACCCAGTCGGTGCGCGAGCTCGGCGTGCGGATGAAGCACTCGGCCAACCGCGCGGCGATCGAGGGCAAGAGCATCGTCCTCGTGGACGACAGCCTCGTGCGCGGCACGACTTCGGTGAAGATCGTCCGGATGATGCGCGAGGCCGGCGCCGCGGAGGTCCATTTCCGGATCGCCTCTCCGCCGATCACCTACCCGGACTTCTACGGGATCGACACGCCCGAGCGGGAGAAGCTGCTCGCCGCGACCCACGATCTCGAGGCCATGCGCAAGTATATCGGCGCCGATTCGCTGGCCTTCCTGTCGATCCCCGGCCTCTACCGGGCGATGGGCGAGGAGGCGCGCAACGCGGCCTGCCCGCAATACACCGACCACTGCTTCACGGGCGACTACCCGACGGGCCTGACCGACCTGTCCATCGCCGGCCCGAAGCGCTTCGCCATGCTGGCCGAGGCCGACTGACAGGATCCGGCCGTTTCGCGCGATCGGACATCCCCTGCGCGCGGAAATGCGCTAGGTCCACGCCATGGCTGAGTCTCAGAGAATCCTGGAAGGCCGCGTCGCGGTCGTCACCGGCGCGTCCCGCGGCATCGGGCGCGCCGCCGCCCTGGCGCTGGCCGGGGCCGGCGCGCACGTCATCGCGGTGGCCCGGACCGTGGGCGCCCTCGAGGAGCTCGACGACGCCGTCCGGGCGGCCGGCTCCAGCGCCACCCTGGTGCCGTTCGACCTCGCCGACTACGACGCGATCGACCGCCTGGGCGCGGCGATCAACGAGCGCTGGAAGCGCCTCGACATCCTGGTCGCCAATGCCGGCATCCTCGGCGCGCTCATGCCGATCGGCCACATCACCCCGAAGATCTGGGGGCAGGTGATGGACGTGAACGTCACCGCCAACTGGCGCCTGATCCGCTCCCTCGACCCGCTGCTGCGCATGTCGGACGCCGGCCGGGCGATCTTCGTCTCGTCGGGGGCCGCCGCGAAGTGCCGGCCCTACTGGGGACCCTACTCGGTCTCGAAGGCGGCGCTGGAGGCCCTGGTGCGGACCTACGCGGCCGAGAACGAGAGCGCGGCGATCCGGGCCATGCTGCTCAATCCGGGCCCCCTGCGGACCGGCATGCGCCGCTCGGCCATGCCCGGCGAGGATCCCGAGACCCTCCGGACGCCCGAGGAACTCGCGCCCCATTTCGTGCGGCTCGCGTCCCCGGACTGGACCGAGACCGGCAAGCTCTACGATTTCCCCACCGACCGGGTGCTGAGTTTCCGCGCACCCGAGTGAGCCCCTGCGCTGTTATTCGAACGCACATCCCACCGCCTGCCTCATCCTGAGGTGCCGGAGCGAAGCGGAGGCCTCGAGAGAACGGCCCGGAGGTCGCGCGATCCCTGGAGCCCTCCTTCGCGGTCCGCTCGCGCGGGCATCTCGGGATGAGGGGTTGTATGGGACGGGCCTGATCTTCCTCTCTGAGTTCATCACGATGATCGACGTCCGCTGCATCTGCGCGATCGGCCTGCGGGGCCAGCTCGGCCTCAACGGCCACCTGCCCTGGGAGGGCAACACCGACCCGCTCTTCGTGGAGGACGTCACGCGCTTCTTCGCGCTGACCATGGGCCACGTGCTGATCGCCGGGCCGAAGACCGTGGCCTCGGTGCCCGAATTCGCCTTCAAGGACCGCACGATCGACGTGATCCGCAGCCACGAGGATCCGGAGGCGGTGCTCAAGCGCTATCCCGGGCGGCGGATCTTCGTCGGCGGCGGGATCGCGGTGTGGAACGTCTACGCGCGGTACATCCAGAACTGGGACATCACGCGCCTGCCCTACGACGGCGAGGCCGACCGCTGGTTCGACCCCGCCTGGCTGGTCGGCGGGCCGCTGCGGACGCCCTGAGCGGCACCTTCGTCCCCGCCGGCGCGTTGGCGCGCACGCGTCGCGTTTTCCGGAGACCACGATGAGCGCCCCGAGCTACCGCTTCGGCATCGAGGAGGAGTATTTCCTGGCCGATGCCGAGACCCGCGGGACGCCGCGGGGCGACCTCGCCACCTTCCACGCGCGGGTGAAGGCGGAGCTCCCGGAGACGGGCCGCGAGCTGGTCGCCGCGCAGGTCGAGGTCTGCACGCCGCCGCTCACCGACGCGGCGGCCGCCCGCGACAACCTCGGCGGCCAGCGGGCACAGCTCGCCGGGATCGCGGCCGAGAACGGCCTCCGGCTGCTGGCCTGCGGCACGCACCCCCTCGCGCGCTGGTCGCGCCAGACCGCCACCGACGGCGCGCGCTACAAGGGCATCCTGTCGGATGTCGGCATCGCGGCGCGGCGGGCCCTGATCTGCGGCATGCACGTCCACGTCGAGGTTCCGGACCCCGACGCCCGGGTCGACCTGATGAACCGGCTGCTGCCGTTCCAGCCGCTGCTGCTCGCGCTGTCGGCCTCCTCGCCGTTCTGGCAGGGCGAGGCGACGGGCCTGCGGGCCTACCGGCTCAGCGTCTTCGGGGAATTGCCGCGCACCGGCCTGCCGGAACTGTTCGCCGACGCCGCCGCCCACGCGCGGTTCGTCGCCATCATGAGCCGGTCGGGCGCCATCGCGGACGCGAGCTTCCTGTGGTGGTCGCTGCGGCCCTCCATCAAGTTCCCGACCCTGGAGCTGCGCATCGCCGACGCCTGCACGCGCCTCGACGATTCGCTCTGCGTCGCCGCGCTGTTCCGCTGCCTCGTGCGCCTGTGCGCGCGCCGGCCGGACCTCCATGCCGGGCTCGACGGCGTCTCGCGGGCGCTGGCCTCGGAGAACCTCTGGCGCGCCCAGCACAGCGGCGTCGCCGCGTCCCTGATCGACGAGGCGCGCGGCGAGGCCGTGCCGTTCGCCGAGGCGCTGGAGGCGGTGCTCACGCTGGTGGCCGAGGACGCTGACGCTCTCGGCTGCGCGGCGGACGTGGCCCGCGCGCGGGCGATCGTGGCCGAGGGGACCAGCGCGGACGGGCAGATCGCGGCCTACGAGGCCGCGCTCGCGGCGGGTCAGGACGAGCGCGCCGCCCTGGCGGCCGCGGTGGACTGGATCGCCGACGCGGCGCGCTGAGAACTGCCGCATCCGCGCCGTCATCACGAGCGCAGCGACGTGACCCAGGGTGCCGCGACCTCGACCAGCGCGGCGCGTGACTGGGTTGCTTCGCTCCGCTCGCAAGGACGACCGGAGCTCGGATCAGCCCTTGTCGAACGGGTTCTGCGAGGTGCGCAGGGACAGGCGGATCGGCGTGCCCGGCAGGTCGAACGCCTCGCGCAGGCCGTTCACGAGGTAGCGCGTGTAGGATTTCGGCAGGGCGTTGAGCTGGTTGCCGAACAGCGCGAAGTGCGGCGGCCGGCTCTTCACCTGGGTGGCGTAGCGGATCTTGATCCGCCGGCCCGATACTGCCGGCGGCGGGTTGCGGGAGGTGGCCTCGTTCAGCCAGTCGTTGATGCGCGAGGTCGAGACGCGCCGGTCCCAGACCTCGGCGGCCTGCACCACCGCCTGCATCAGCTTGTCGACACCGTCGCCCGCGAGACCCGAGAGCGGCACGACCCCGACGCCGCGCACCTGCGGCAGCAGCCGGGTGCAATCCTCGCGGAGCTGCTTGAGCAGGCCCGGCTGGTCGGCGACCAGATCCCACTTGTTGAGGCCGATCACCAGGGCGCGGCCCTCGCTCTCGACGAGGTCGACGATGGTGAGGTCCTGCTTCTCGAACGGGATCGTCGCGTCGAGGAGCACCACCACCACCTCGGCGAAGCGCACCGCACGCAGGCCGTCCGAGACAGCGAGCTTCTCCAGCTTGTCGTCGATCCGGGCGCGGCGACGCATTCCGGCGGTGTCGTGCAGCTTGATCCGCCGCCCGCGCCACTCCCAGTCCAGCGAGATCGAATCGCGGGTGATGCCGGCCTCGGGGCCGACGAGCAGCCTTTCCTCGCCGAGCATGCGGTTGATCAGGGTCGACTTGCCGGCATTCGGGCGGCCGACGATCGCGACCTTCAGGGCGCGGCCGCCGGGGGCGTCATCGTCGGCCTCCTCGTCCTCGTCGCGCTGGGGCAGGGCGCCCTTGAGCGCCTCGTGCAGCTCGCCCAGGCCCTCGCCGTGCTCGGCGGAGAACGGGATCGGGTCGCCGAGCCCGAGGGTGAAGGCCTCGTAGGCGCCGGCGAGGCCGGCGCCGCCCTCGGCCTTGTTGGCGATCAGGATCACCGGGCAGCCGGCGCGGCGCACCAGCTCGGCGAAGGGCTGGTCGGCCGGAAGCACGCCGGCGCGGGCGTCGATCACGAACAGGACCACGTCGGCGGCGAGGATCGCCGCCTCGGTCTGCATCCGCATCCGGCCCGTGAGGGTCTTCTCGTCGGCCTCTTCCAGGCCGGCGGTGTCGATCACCCGGAACTGGAGGCCGCCGAACGCGACGTCGCCCTCGCGCCGGTCGCGGGTCACGCCCGGGCGGTCGTCGACCAGCGCGAGCTTCTTGCCCACGAGGCGGTTGAACAGGGTCGACTTGCCGACGTTCGGCCTCCCGACGATCGCGACGGTCGGCATATCCATGGTGGTTCTCGAGACAGTCCGGACGATGAAATCAGCGCGTGATCGGCGGGGGCGGCGCGGCGGGCTCGGGCTTGGCCGCGGTCACCGTCACGGGACCGCCCGCCACGATCGCCGCGTAGACCTCGATCCGCTCGCGCAGGTTCCGCGGCGTGTCGGGATCGGCCACGATCTGGTCGAACCAGCGGCTGGCGTCCTCGTAATCGCCCTTCTTCAGGGCGGCGAGGCCCAGCATCTCGCGGGCCGTGTGGCGGAACGGCGTCCCGGCCGCGAGGCCCTGGAGATTGGCGAGCGCCGGATCCGGGTTCGCCCCGTCGAGGCGCAGCAGCGCCGCGCGCAGGCGCGCGAGGTCGCGCAGGCCGTCGCCGAGGCCGGTATCGTCGGCGAGCTTGTCGAACTCCGCGGCCCCGGCCGCCGGGTCGCGCTTGCCGGTCTCGGCCGCGGCGCGGAACCGGGCGAGCAGGCGGTAGCCCGCCGGGCCCTGCGCCTCGAGGGCGTCGAAGGCCTTGTCGGCCTCCGCGACCTTGCCGTCCTTGGCGAGGCGGTTGGCGTCGTCGAACTGCACCGAGGCCACCTCGGCCGCCGCGCGCTGCTGGGCCTGCCAGTAGCGCCAGCCCGCGACGCCCGCCACCAGCAGCACGGCGAGCGCGATGATCACGCCGCTGTAGCGCTTCCAGATCTGGAGGATCCGGTCGCGGCGGTAATCCTCGTCGACCTCGCGGAGGAACTCGTTGTTCTCGGCCATTCTATCCCGGCCCGCATGATCTCAGCGGGCCACCTCGTCGCGTTCGGGCCCCGCGCCTAACACACGGGCGCCGGGTTGGCGACAGGCCATGTCTCGGGGCCGCCTCGGGTGTCGTCTCGGGGGCCGGCTCAGGCCGGGGTACCCGGCCAGACCGGCACGCCGATCACCGGGTAGTGCAGGTAGCGGGCGAAGACGAACCACGCGGCCGTGCCGATCACCAGGGCCAGGACGTCGTTGCGCCAGCCCAGCGGGGCCGCCGCCGGACCGCCGTGCTGGGCCGCGACCGCCCCCGGGGCGAGGCCCCGGCGCTTGGCGCTGATCCGGGCGGTCACCGCCCAGGCAAGGAAGCCGCCGAACAGCAGCATCGAGCCGAGATCGCCGTTGGCGAGGAGGTGCGCCGTCGCCCAGATCTTCACGGCGAGCAGCATCGGGTGCTTGGCCTTGGCGCGGATATGGCCCGGCAGGTAGGCGGCCGCGAGGCACACGAAGGCGGCCCAGACCAGCGTCAGGGCGAGGTGGCGCGTCCAGACGGGCGGGTCCCAGACCGGGATGTAGCCAGCGAGCCGGTAATCGTGGAAGCCGATCCCGATCAGCACGAGCCCGAGCAGCGACAGGGCGGTGTAGCCGAGCTTGTAGCGGCCCTCGCCGATCCGGCCGACGATCGCGGCGCGGCGGGTGCGGGCCATCGAGAAGGCGTGCGTGCCGAGGAACAGCACCAGCCCGAGGATCAGGAGAACCATGGATGACTTTCGGTCGGGCCGCGCGCGTCCGGTCGGCGGCAAGCACTCTGTAATGGTTCTCAAGCGAATCTCCGCCTGTTTGTCCAGGCGCGGCCGGGACGCAGCCGGGTGGCGATCATGGGTTGGGCGAACGGGATCGCCGGACGGGCGCGCGCCGCGCGCCCAACCGGCTCCGGGACGGCGGCGCGCCGGATCCTGCCGACGCTTTCCCTGGCGCTCTCCCTGGCGCTCTCCCTGGCGCTCCCCCTGGTGCTTCTGCCGCTCCTCCCGCGCGTTGCCGCGGCCGCGCCCGAGCCGCCGCTCTCGGCGCTGACGCTGGTCGGGCCGGCCGCGCTCGTCTTCAAGGCGGGGCGCGACGCCTGCGACGGCGCCGACGTGCCCGACGCGCCGGCGCGCGCCTTCCAGGACGCGTCGGGCGCGGTGGCGCTCTACGGGATGCATTACCGCAACCGGGCGCTGCGCGGTCCCGACCTCGAGCATCTCAAGATCGACTGCGCGGTGGTGCTCGATTCGGGCGAGAAGCCCGATCCGGCCACCTACGACGACCGCTCCTGGATCACCGCCACCTGGACCGAGGACGGGAGCCGCGTGGCCGCGCTCCTCCACCACGAGTACCAGGCCAACGAGCATCCCGGCCGCTGCCCGGCGGCCAGCTACATGGCCTGCTGGTACAACACGATCACGGCGGCCGCCTCGACGGATGGCGGCCGCAGCTTCAAGCGGCAGAGCCCGCCTGTCGTGGTCGCCGGGGCGCCGTTCCGGCAGGAGATCGACCAAGGCCGCCACCGCGGCTTCTTCAACCCGTCGAACATCGTCGCGGACGGGACGTGGCGGTACTTCCTCGCCTCGACCACCGGCTGGACCCGACCGGGCAGCGATCAGGAGGCCGGGGTCTGCCTGTTCCGCAGCGACGACCCGGCCGATCCGACCCGCTGGCGGGCCTGGACCGGCACCGGCTTCACCGCCGCCTTCCCGGACCCCTACCGCGCTGCCCGCCCGAACACGGCGACCTGCCGGCCGGTCGGGCCGTTCCCGGGCCCGGTCGGCGCCGTCGTCCGGCACCGCGGCACGGGCGCCTGGATCGCCGTGTTCATGGCCAAGGCGGGGGAGGGCTTTCCCCGGTCGGGCTTCTACTGGACCACCTCCCGCGACCTGATCGCCTGGGACAGCCCGCGCCTGCTGCTCGAGGGCGCGACCCTCTACGACGACCCGTGCGCGGCGACGGTGCCGCTCCTCGCCTACCCGTCGCTGCTCGACCCGGACGCGCGCGGCCGCAACTTCGACGACGTCGGCGACCGGGCGCTGCTGACCTACGCGAGCCTGCGCACGGAGGGCTGCACGATCACCTCCGACCGCGACCTGCTGCGCCGCCCGGTGGCGATCCGCGTCTGGCCCTGATCCCGCTCGACCGGCGCGGCCCCACCGCGCGACACCGTCCCGAGCCTCGGGCGCATCCCGTCCGACCGGACGCGGCTCTACGGAGCGGGCCGGCCGAGCGCCACCGTGTAGGACGGGCCGGCCGCGACGGAGCGCCCCGGGAGGCCGATCCGCTGGCAGAGCACGGTGCCGAGGGTGACGCTCAGCATCAGCGCGGTCGCGGAGAGCAGGAGCGTGGTCGCCCGGGCATAGGCGCGACCGGCATGGATCAGCAGGCAGCCGAACGCGAAGATCGCGACGGCCTGGAACAGGTGCTGCACGGGCGACGTCCTCTCTGGCGGCGGACGCGCGGTCCGGGCCGGCCGGGATCGAGCGCCATCGTCTCCGAGCGGCGTGAAAACGCGGTTAACGTCGGGTATAGCTGGCTCCGGAGTCGCCCGCTCGGAGAGGAATCCGCATGTCGCGTTCGAGGGTTCCGGAGGCGCAGAGCCGCCCCGACGGGACGGGGGTGATCCCGTCCCACGACACGGCGATCCTGGGATCGGGCGCCGTCGGCGCGGGGGCGATCGGGGCGTCGGCCCTGGGCGCGCTGGCTCTCGGGGCCGCGGCCCTCGGCGTCGTGGCGGTCGGCGCCTTCGCGATCGGCCGCCTCTCGGTGGGCCGCGCCCGGGTCGGCACCCTGGAGGTCGGTTCGCTGGAGATCGACACGCTCACGGTGCGGTCGGTGCGGATGCCGGACCGCGACTGAGCCGCGGCGCCGGGGACCGGCGCCGGGAGGAATGCGAGGAGGGGAGCGATGACCGATCGGAAACCGCCCTTCCGGCCCGCGGACGCGGTCGACGCCCTCGGCGAGGTCGAGGGCGATTTCGTCCTGCCGCTCTGCCTGCCCGGATCCAACCTGCTGATCGGCGAGGACCTCGCCATGCTGGTCCTCGACACGATCCACGGGCAGCGGGTCGGCCTGCCGCTGAGCCAGCAGGGCGCGGCCGACCTCCACGCGGTCCTGGGCGAGGCCCTGCGGCTGCTGCAGGCGCGGGATCGCGGCCCCATCCAGTAGGGCGCGTGCCGGCGAAAGGCTTCGTTGAGGCGGCCGGGATAGACAGGTTCCGGTTCCTCTCCGTGGCGGCCGATGCGCGCTCCGTTGCTTCTCCTGCTGCTGACCTGCGCCGCCCCCGCGCAGGCCCGGCCCGCCACCTTCCTGGCGGTGCACGCCGTCGGCATGGCCTCGCTGCCGCCGGTCCCGCCCGCGCCTGCGGCCGTGCCCGCACCCGCACCGGTCGCCGCCGACGCCCGCGCCCGCTACCTGCCGCTCATCGCCCGCGAGGCCGCCGGCACCGGCCTGCCTCTCGCGGTGGCCGACGCCGTCGCGCGGATCGAGAGCGGCTACGATCCCACCGTCGTCGGCAGCGTCGGCGAGGTCGGTCTGATGCAGGTCCGCCCGACCACCGCGGCGATGCTCGGCTTCCGCGGCACCGTCGCCGAACTGGCGTCGCCGGAGATCAACGTCCGCTACGGCGTCCGCTACCTCGCCGAGGCGTGGCGCCGGGCCGACGGCGACCTCTGCCGCGCCCTGATGAAGTACCGGGCCGGCCACGGTTCGGAGGCGATGTCGCCGCTGTCGCAACTCTACTGCGCCCGCGCCCAGGCGATCCTCAGAAATCCGGAGGCGCGCGTCGTCCGGGCGAGCGCCCGCGCGGCCGCGCCGGACCGCCTCGCCGCGCGGCCGACGGGCCCCGTCCAGCGGACCCGCGTCGCCGCCGTCCCGGCGAAGCCGATGTCGTTCTGGGAGGCGCACCGGGCGCGCATCGCCCGGCTCAACGCCGCCGTGGTGTCGCGCTGGCGGGCCCGCGGCTGGTCGGCCGCGCCCGACGGGTCCTCCGGCGAGCCGGCCGGCGGCTAGCGCCCCTCACGCCTCGGCTTCGGCCTCCGGCCCGTCCGAGCGCGCGCCGCGGGCGACCTCGCGCATCGCCGTGTCCGGGAGCGGCCGCTGGAGCCGGAGCGCCTCCGCGGTCGGCGCCTCCAGCCACGTCGCCCATTCCTCCGGCTTCGTGAGCAGGACCGGCATGGCCTTGGGATGGACCGGCCCGACGACGCCGTTCGCCTCGGTGGTCAGGAAGGCGAAGAGCCGGTGCTCCGCGGCGACGCGGTCGGGGTTCTCGCGCTTCGTGCCGCGCACGCCGGTCCAGGGCCGCCAGATCCCCGCGAAGGCGAAGAGCGGCCGGTCCTCGTCGAGGGCGAACCAGACGGGCGTCTTGCGCGGCTTGGTGTCGGCGTACTCGCTGAAGGCGGTGACCGGCACGAGGCAGCGGTGGGCGACGCCGAGCCAGGGCCGCCAGTGCGGGCTCGCGGCGTTGCGCACGTTGGTGATCGGCTGCTCGCCGAACGCCTTCGGGCCGGGCATGCCCCAGCGCATCATCGCGAGGTCGCGGCCGGTCGCGCCGTTCAGGACCACAGGCGCCAGCTGGTCGGGAAAGATAACCGGCAACAGCGGGAGGTTTCCGGTGCGATCCTCCGCGATCTCGAAGGCCCGGCGCAGGTCCGCCGGGCCGGTCCGCAGGCTGTAGAGATTGCACATGGACACCCCGCGTGGTCGGTGAGCGCGTTGCCGGCTCTACACGCTTTCGGGACGCCGCGCCCAGCCCGGCGGAGAGGGGCGTCCCGGCCGATCGCCGACCGGGACGCCGCCGCCTCAGTTCAGGTGGAACACCACCTTCACGCAGCCGTCCTTCTTGTCGCGGAAGGTCTTGTAGAGGTCCGGGCCCTCCGCGAGATCCTGCGAGCGGTGGGTGATCAGGGAGGTCATGTCGATCTTGCCCTCCTGGATCAGCTTGGTCAGCGGCTCGAGGTAGCGCTTCACGTGGGTCTGACCGCTCTTGAGGGTCAGGCCCTTCTGGACAATCGAGCCCATGTTGACCGGAATCGGGCCGCCGTAGACGCCCGGCACCGAGACGATCCCGCAGGGCCGGACCGCCTTGATGGCCTCGGCCAGCGCGTAGGGGCGCTCCGTGGCGGTGAGCTTCTCCTGCACCGTCGACAGCATGCCGGTGAGGCCGCCGTGGCCGGCGCTCGCCTCCATGCCGACGCAGTCGATCACGCCGTCGGCGCCCTGGCCCTTGGTGATCTCCTTGATCCGCTCGAACACGTCCTCGTTCATGAAGTCGATGACGTCGGTGGCGCCGGCCTTCTTGGCCAGGGCGATCCGCTCGGGCACGGTCTCGATGGCGATGATCCGCCCGGCCCCCATGATCTTCGCGGACTGGATCGCGAAGATGCCGACCGGGCCGGTGCCCCAAACCGCGATCGTCTCGCCGCCCCGGATCTCGCAGTGCTCGGCGCCCTGCCAGCCGGTGGGCAGGATGTCGGTGAGGAACAGGACGGATTCGTCGTCCATGCCGTCCGGCACCTTCATGGGCGCGACGTCCGCCATGGGCACGCGCACGTACTCGGCCTGGCCGCCCGCGTAGCCGCCGGTGAGGTGCGAGTAGCCGAACAGGCCGGCCGTCGTGTAGCCGAACTGCGCGGCCGCCATCTCGGCGTTGCGGTTCGACCGCTCGCAGACCGAGAAGTTGCCGAGCTTGCACTGCCGGCATGCACCGCAATTGATGTTGAAGGGCACCACGATCCGGTCGCCCTTCTTGAACTTGGTGAAGCCCTGTCCGACCTCGACGACCTCGCCCATGAATTCGTGGCCGAGGACGTCGCCGCTCTTCATGGTCGGCATCAGGCCGTCCATCAGGTGCAGGTCCGAGCCGCAGATCGCGCAGCTCGTCACCTTGATGATGACGTCGCGGGAATCCTCGATGACCGGATCCGGGACCGTGTCGCAGCGGATGTCGTTGCGGCCGTGCCAGCACAATGCCTTCATGGCGTCGTCTCTCCGGAAGCTCTCGGGATTGCGGCCGTCTCGGCCGCTCTCCCGTAAAGCCCACCTCGGCACGGCCAAGTTCCTGCGACGCCGTCCGGGCGACCGCGGCGAAGGGGTTTACGAATGTTTCACGTGAAACAGCCCCGTTCACTGTCGCTTTACGACTCGCGCCGGCCCGGTCCGGATCAGGCGATCCCGTCGATGCCGATGCCGAGCTGCTCGGGCCCTCGGAGCGACGCGCCCGGCCGGTAGGGCGGCGGATCGACCGCGAGCCGCGGGGTGACGAGGCGGCGGCTCAGCGCTACCAGGGCGATCTCGGCCTCGAGCCGCGCCAGGGGCGCGCCGACGCAGTAGTGCAGGCCCCCGCCGAAGCCGAAATGCTCGATGTCGCCCCGGTCGGGATCGAAGCGGTCGGGATCCGCGAACCGGTCGGGATCGCGGTTCGCGGCGGCGAACATCAGGATGACGGGTGCCCCCTTGGGGATCATCTCGCCGGCCACCGCGATCGCGCCGAGAGCCTTGCGGGTCCGGAAGTGCACCGGCGGCTCGTAGCGCAGGACCTCCTCGATCAGCCGCGGCGCGCGCTCCGGATCGGCCCGGAGCCGCTCCAGCTCTTCGGGGTGCCGGAGTAGGGTCAGCATGGCGTTGGTGATGAGGTTCACGGTGGTCTCGTGACCGGCGACCAGCAGCAGGACCGCCGTCGACAGGAGGTCGAAGTCGCTCATCTGCTTCCGGCCGTCCGGACCGGGGGCGGCGAGGCCGCTCAGCATGTCGTCGGCCGGGCGCCGCCGCTTCTCCCGGATGAGGTCGCGCATGTAGGCGGCGATCTCGTCGAAGGCGCCGACGATCTGGCGCCGGGTCGCGTCGTCGTGGCGCGCGTCCGGCTCGACGGCCGTGGCGAGCTGCGTCGCCCAGGCCTGGAACCGCGGCTCGTCCTCGCGCGGCACGCCGAGCAGCTCGCAGATCACCGTCACCGGCAGCGGGTAGGAGAGGTCGCTCACGAGACAGACCTCCCGCCGGTCCCGGCAGGCGTCGATCAGGCCGTCCACCTCCCGGGCGATCCGCGGCCGCAGCGCCTGAACCCGCGCGATCGAGAATTCCCGCATCACCAGGCTGCGCAGCCGGTCGTGGTCCGGGGGATCGCGGAAGATGAACGGGCGGTGCGTGGCGCTGATGCGGTTCTTGATCGGGTTGAGGATCAGGTCCTTGACCGGATTGCCGGTGCGGGGCCGCCGGGGCGGTGGCAGATCCTCGGAGCTGAGCCGCGGGTCGAACAGCAGGCTGCGGATCGCCGCGTGCGTGGAGACGACGTAGCTGCCGTCGCGCTGGCGGGAGACCGGCTGCTGCCGCATCCGTCGATAGAGCGGGTACGGGTCGGCCCGGTTGGCCGGATCCATCACCGCGGCGAACAGGGCGTCGTCAGACATGGACGGTCTCGGCGGAAGGCCGCACCGGGGCGGCGCGGTGCGGCGGCGGGAAGCCCGGTGCCGCCATCTCGACGCGCGGCCGGTCGGTGGCGTCGGTGATCGGCGGGAACGGGTCGCCGGCCGTGATCGCCTCCGCGTAGGCCGGCAGCCAGCGGGCCTGATCGAACGAGACGGCCGCGATGCTGCGCCCGGCACGGCCGTAGACGGCGAGGAAGCGCCGGGAGGCCCGCGAACCCTGCACCACCGCCACGGAATCGGCGCCGTCGGGGAGGCCGACGAGCTTGATGTTGATCCCGAACTGGCTCGACCAGAAAGCCGGCAGGTGGCCGTAGGGGCGCTGCTCGCCGGGGCCGGCCAGCATGTTGCGCGCGGCGTGGGCGGCCTGCTCGACGGCGTTGCCCCAGTGCTCCACGGCGATCAGGCGATTGCCGTAGAGCGGGATCGGCCACCGGGCGACGTCGCCCGCGGCGTAGATGTCCGGGCAGGGCACCCCGTCGGCGTCGAGGACCCGGCAGGCGGCGTCGCAGGTCACGCCGCCGGCATCCGCACGCAGGCCCGCGCCCCGCAGCCAGCCCGTCGCCCGGGTCGCCCCCAGGGCGGCGATGACCAAGTTGGTCTCGATGGTGCTGCCGTCCGCCAGCCGGGCCCGGGCGACGTGCCCCGCCGCGTCGCCCTCGAACGCCCGCACCATCGTGCCGGGGCGGAACGTGGCGCCGGATTCGCGCAAACGCTCGGCGATCACGCCGCCGACGAAGGTCCCGAGACCCCGGGCCAGGGGCGCGGCGTTCGGGTCGACCAGGGTCACGGGCAGGCCGAGGTCGCGCAGGCAGGAGGCCGCCTCGCAGCCGATCAGGCCGCCGCCGACGATGAGCACCTGCCGCGGGCGCGCCAGCAGGGCGTCCCGCAGGGCGGCCGCGTCATCGCGCCCGCGCAGGGTGAAGATGCCGGCGAGCCCGCCGCCGGTCTCGGCCGGCCAGGGCCGGGCCTCGGCGCCGGTGGCGATGAGCAGGGCCTCGTAGGCCAGCGCCGACCCGTCGGCGAGCCGGAGCGTGCGGGCTGCCCGGTCGAGGGCGACGGCCGGGCTCCCGAGACGCCAGCGGGCGCGCAGATCCGCCAGCTCCGGCAGCCGGGTCGCGTCGGCGGCGAGCTCGCCGGCGAGCACGTGCTTCGACAGGGGCGGGCGGTCGTAGGGCCGGTACGGCTCGGCGCCGACCAGCGTGAGCGGGCCGTCGTACCCGCCCCGCCGCAGCGCCTCGGCGCCGCGCAGGCCGGCGAGGGAGGCGCCGACCACGACGATGCCGGCGGGTTCGGGAGTCACGGCGCGTCTCCGTCGTCCGGGCCGGCCTGGAGGCTGATGGCGCGGACCGGGCAGGCCTGCACCGCCCGCTCGATGGCGCCGCGGCGGTCGGCCGGCGGCGCGGGATCGTAGAACAGGATCTCGTGGCCGCGGATCGCGAAGGCGTCCGGCGCGGCGTAGCAGCACTGGGCGTAGCCCTGGCAGCGGTTGAGATCCACGACGACCCGGAGCGCCGCGGTGTCGGAGGCCGGCATCACGCCGACCTCGCCAGCCGGCGCGCGGTCCCGGCATCGGTCCCGGCGCGCGCGAGATCGTCCAGAGCCGTCAGGATCGACGCCATGGCGTCCCGGGCCGCGAAGGCGTCCCGCAGCGCCCCGGCGCGCGCCCGGAAGTCGGGCTCGCCGAGCACCCGCGCCACCGCGGCGCCGACCGCCTCCGGGGCCGGCGCGTTGGTCCCGAGGTTGATCCCGACGCCGGACCAGCCGATGCGCGCGTTCACTTCCGCCTTGTCCTCGGTCAGGCCGGCCGACACGATCGGCACGCCGGCGGCGAGCGCCTGCGAGACGCTGCCGTAGCCGCCGTTGGTCACCAGCACGCTCACCCGCGGCAGCAATTCGCGGAACGGCAGGAAGCACGACACCCGGGCGTTGGCCGGGACCGGAACCTTCAGCGCGTCCACCGGGCGGCCGCCGGTGGTGGCCAGGACCAGCAGATCGTCCCGGTCGGCCAGGGCGGTCAGTGTCGGCTCGACCAGCTCGCCGAAATCCGCGTTGGCCAGCGTGCCCTGGGTGACCAGCACGACGGGCCGACCCGCCGCGTTCGCCGCCTCCAGATCGGGCCACCAGTCCGGGAGCGGCGCGGGCGGCGTCGGCGGATCGAGCAGGCCGATGAAGCGCAGGCCGGGCGGCAGGGTGCCGTACTCGTACTCGAAGCCCGGCACGGTCGGCTGCAGGAACAGGTCCGGCAGGACCACGATCGAGTGGGGCAGGGACGCCGGCAGGGGCGGCAGGCCGTGCGCGGCGAGCTTCGCGTCCGTGTAGGCCCGCACCGGGTTGACGAAGGCCGCGTCCATGCCGGCCTTCAGGGTGGCGTAGCGGACGAGGTCGTCCCGGTCGCGGGCCGGCGGCAGGCCGAGGCCCACGGGCGCGTGGTCGGGCCGGTCGAGGAACAGGATGCTGACGTTGACGGTCACGATCGGCGGCCGCGGCGCGCTGTCGAGCAGCAGCGGCAGCGCGCCCAGGAACATGCTGCCGGCCAGGATCACGTCGGGCGCCTCGGCCGCGATCAGCGCCCGCAGGGCGGCGGCCTGGACCGGCATCGGATCCACGAACCGGCGCTCGAACTCGCGGCGGTAGCGCTCCGGGCCGGCCGGCAGCTCGGTCTCGCGGTACTCGGCCGCGTGGTTGTCGGCGTAGGGCGTGAAGCGCAGGCCCGCCGCCTCGACCTTCGGCCGGAAGACCGGGTCGGTGAGCACGAGGACGTCGTCCCCCCGGGCCGCCACCGTCCGACCGATGGCGAGGAGCGGGTTCACGTGGCCGGTGAGCGGCGTCGCGGCGATCAGGATCTTCATCACGGCCTCCTCGAGCGCCGCCGGTCGGGCCGGCGTCGCTCCTGCTCGGGTGCCGGCGCCTTCACGCGCGGGTGCCCCGTGGCCCCCGGCGCGCCGGACTCACAGGGGAAATCGCGGCCGGTCCAGCGCAGTTACACAACCCCAAGGTGCTTGGTGCGGCGCCGCACCATGGCATCCGGTTGAAGTCCGACGCAATATCGGAGTGTCACAGGCCACAGCGATCGTGCGGCCTGCCGGATTTGGGCGCGTCCACCGTTCGGATGACGCGTCACGGACGCCCGAACGCGACGGCCGGCGGCGCCGTCAGTCGACCACGACGACCCGGTTCGGCAGCTCGTCGGGATCGCCCGGGCCCGCGGGGAGGTGCTCCGCGAGGCAGGCCCCGACGCGCGCGACCGCCGCCGTCAGGCCGTCCTCGATGGCGCCGCGCCCGAGCGCCGGTATCAGCTCGGCGAGGATCCCGTCCCAGGCGGAGGGCGGGATCTCCCGCAGGACGCCGAGATCGGTGACGATCTCGGCGTGCCGCTCGGCGAGCGACAGGTAGAGCAGGATGCCGGTGCGCCGGCGCGTCAGGCTCAGGCCGCGCGACCAGAAGGCCCGCCGGGCCGCCTCCCGGGCGCGGGCGCGGCGCAGGCGGCGCGGCACCAGGGCCATGCGCAGCCGCTCGTTCTGGCTCGCCGCGAGGATCGCCGCCACGAGGGCCGCCTGCGCCAGCAGGATCGACGCGGCGCTCCAGGCGGTCAGGGCGATCAGCGGCCAGGGCAGGACCAGCGCCGCGACGAGGGCGGTGAGCAGCACGATCGAGCGGTAGGCGCCGGCGCGCCGGCTCACCATCACGACGATCTCGCCCGAGGTCCCGGCCTCCGCGCGCCCGACCGCCTGGGCGAGCCGCTCCCGCGCTTCCGGAGTCAGGACAGCCGCGCGTCTACCAGTCACCGGAGGCCCCTCCGCCGCCCGACGAGCCGCCGCCGCCGGAAAATCCACCGTCGAAACCGCCCGAGGAGCCGCCCGACCCGCCGTCCGAGAAGCCGCCGCCCCACCCGCCCGAGCCGGGGCCCGGCAGGATGACGAGGCCGCCGGGTCCCGACCGGCCGCCCCGGCTCATGCGCCACGCGACGAACACCACGATCAGGAGCAGGACGACGAAGACCGCCACCTGGGCGGGATCGACCTCGTCGGACCGCACCTGCGGCTCGCGCTGCCAGTCCTGCGCGTCGCCGGCCAGGATCGACAGGATGCCGTCGACGCCGGCGTCGAGGCCGCCGAAATAGTCGCCGGTCTTGAAGCGCGGCGTGATGGCGCCGGCGATGATCACCTTGGACAGGGCGTCGGTCAGCGCCCCCTCCAGGCCGTAGCCGACCTCGATCCGGACCTTCCGCTCGCTCGGGGCCACCAGCAGCAGGACGCCGTTGTTGGTCTTGGCCTGCCCGAGTTTCCAGTCCCGGAACAGGCGGTTGGCGTAGTCCTCGACGGTCGTGCCCTGCAGGTTCGGCACCGTGGCGACGACCACTTGGTCCGAGGTCTTGTCCTCGTGCGCCTTCAGCTTGGCCTCGAGGGTGCCGCGCTGCTCCGGCGTCAGGATGCCGGCCGCGTCGACGACGCGGCCGGTCAGCGCCGGGAAGGTCAGCTCGGCCGCCAGCGCCCCGAGCGCGAAGACCGTCAGGCAGGCCGCCAGGACGGCGAGCGACAGGGCGAGCCGCACCCGGTCGGGCAGGATCCCGCCCCGGGTCCGGGTCATGGTCGGTCCTACGCGCCGCCCCACGCGCCGCATCCTAGAACTTCACGTTCGGCGGCCGGTCGGCGTTCGGCGTCGCCGTGAAGGTCTCCATCGGCTTGGCGTCGGGGTACAGCACGGCCGCGATCCAGCGGCCCGGGATCGTGCGCACCTCGGTGTTGTAGGCCTGCACGGCCGTGATGTAGTCGCGCCGCGCCACCGCGATGCGGTTCTCGGTGCCCTCCAGCTGGGATTGCAGGGCGAGGAAGTTCTGGTTCGACTTGAGGTCGGGATACCGCTCCACCGTCACCAGCAGGCGTCCGAGCGCGCCCGAGAGCTGGTTCTGGGCGTCCTGGTACTCCTTGAATTTCTGCGGATCGCTGACCGTGGAGGCGTCGACCTTCACGCTGGACGCCTTGGCGCGCGCCTCGGTGACGCCGATCAGCACGTCCTTCTCCTGCTGGGCGTAGCCCTTCACGGTCTCGACGAGGTTGGGGATCAGGTCGGCCCGCCGCTGGTACTGGTTCTGCACCTCGCTCCACGCGGATTTGGCCTGCTCCTGCAGCGTCGGCACCCGGTTGACCGCCCCGCAGCCGGAGAGACCCGCGGCCACCAGGATCACCGAGAGCACGCCGAGGAGGCGCGCCGCGGGCGATGTCCGGCGCACCGCGCCGGCCGTCAGCGTCGTTCCCATATCGTCCCCCATCTGCCGGCCGAGACTCGGCCGCTTGATCACGAGCCCGAGAGATAAGGGCCGGAACCGCCAAGGTAAGGCCCTCGCCCGACGGGTCTTGAAGGTTTGTGGCGCGGCCCGCTAAGGGCGTCGGCAACGGACCGGGCCGGCGCACGTTCGGACCCTCGAGCAGATGGTCCGGCCGAGGACCGATCGGCGCGGCGCCGCGGAGGCCGGGAATGGATGCAGCACTCGCCGACGATGTCAGGGCCGCCAGCGCCGACGCGCGGCGCCACGCTCGGGCGTACCGGGCGCCGTCCGGCAAGGACGCGCTGCCCTGGTCGGTCATCGCGACGTTCGACGCCCGGGTCCGGGGCCACCTCGCCCGCGACCCGCGGATCGAGGACGAGCGCGACCGCGTCCTGATCGCCGCCGTGAAGCTCGCCGAGACGCCGGTCGAGGAGGGGGACGAGAGCGTCGCCGCGGCGCGCGCCCACCTCGTCGACGCGATCGACTACCTGGAGCAGGCTGTGCTGCGCTTCGGCCTCGTCAACCGGGAGGGGGCCAAGGCCGGACTCGGCACCTACGGCCAGCCGGTCGGATCGCGCGACTGAGGGCGCCCCCGGACCGAGCCGCCCGATGTCCGCCGACCTGCCCGCGGCCGCGACCCTGAGCCGCCTCGACCTGAAGACGCTCCGGCTGTTCGCGGCCATCTGCGCGGAGGGGACCCTGAACGGCGCGGCCCGCCGGGCGGCGATCGCGCCCTCCGCGGTGAGCAAGCGCCTCGCCGAGCTGGAGCACGCGCTGGGCTGCACCCTGCTCACCCGCGAGCCGCGCGGCATGCGGCTCACTCCGGCGGGCGAGACCCTGCTGCACCACACGCGCCGGATGCTGGCGAGCGCCGAGCAGATCGCCCTGGAACTCGCCGAGCACGCCCGGGGCGTGCGCGGATTCGTGCGGGTGCTCGCCAACCTCTCGGCCATCGTGGAGTTCCTGCCCGAGGACCTGCAGGCCTTCCTGGCGGCGCAGGACGGGATCCGGGTCGACCTGGAGGAGCGGCCGAGCGGCGGCGTCGTCGCCGGCGTCGAGGAGGGCTTCGCCGATCTCGGCCTCTGCGCGGACAACACCGACACCCGCAGCCTCACCGCCTACCCGTACCGGAGCGACCGCCTCGTCCTGGTGATGCCGGCCGGGCATCCCCTGAGCGGACGCGGCGCCGTCGCGCTGGCCGACACCCTCGACTACGACCATGTCGGGCTGCACGCGGAGAGCTCGATCTACGCCGCCCTGCGCGACGAGGCCCGGCGCCTCGGCCGGCCGCTGCGGCTGCGCATGCACGTCCCGAGCTTCGACGCGATCTGCCGCATGGCGCAGGTCGGGCTCGGCCTCGGGACCGTGCCGGAGCGCGTCTACACCCTGCTCGGCCCCCCGATGCGGCTCGCCGCGGTGCCGCTCACCGATCCCTGGGCCGTGCGCACGCTGCGCCTCGTCGTCCGCCCGGGCGCCCTGTCACCCGCGGCCGCCCTCCTGCTGGAGCATCTCCGGGCCGCCGGTCGCTGAGCGTGCGTTCTCCTGCGGCGAACGCACGGTGGTGCATGGCGTTTGGACTTGGCTATCGGAAGAGCCCTATCTCCGGGGCAACAAACGATGGAGGAAAGCCGTGTCCGGTCCGCTCAGCGGTATCCGCGTTCTCGAGCTCGGTCAGCTGATCGCCGCGCCCTTCGCGACGCGGCTGATGGCCGAGTTCGGCGCCGAGGTCATCAAGGTCGAGCCCCCGGGTGAGGGCGATCCCCTCCGGAAGTGGCGCAAGATGCACGAGGGCACCTCGCTCTGGTGGTACCTGCAGTCGCGCAACAAGAAGTCGATCGCCGTCAATCTGAAGTCGCCCGAGGGGCTCGACATCGTCAAGCAGCTCGCCGCGAGCGCCGACGTGGTGGTCGAGAACTTCCGTCCCGGCGGCCTGGAGAAGCTCGGCCTCGGCTGGGACGTGCTCTCCGCCCTCAACCCGAAGCTCGTGATGGTGCGGATCTCCGGCTACGGCCAGACCGGCCCCTACCGCGACCGGCCCGGCTTCGGCGCCATCGGCGAGTCGATGGGCGGCATCCGCTTCACCACCGGCAGCCCGGAGGCCCCGCCGGCCCGGGTCGGCGTCAGCATCGGCGACACCCTGGCCTCGCTCCACGGCGTCATCGGCGCGCTGATGGCCCTGCTGCGGGTCAAGACCGGGCAGGGTGCCGGTCAGGTCATCGACGTCTCGCTCGTCGAGAGCGTGTTCAACGTCATGGAGAGCCTCGTCCCCGAGTACGACCTGCTCGGCGAGGTCCGCACCCGCACCGGCGGCGCGCTGCCGGGCATCACCCCGTCGAACACCTATCCGACCCGGGACGGCGGCTACGTCGTCATCGCCGGCAACAGCGACCCGATCTTCCGCCGCCTGATGGCGGCGATCGGCCGTCCCGACCTCGCGGACGACCCGGCGCTACGCAACAACGAGGGCCGCTCCAGGCAATCCGCCATGCTGGACGGCACCATCGCCGACTGGTCGAAGACGCAGACGGTCGAGGAGGCGCTCGCCGCCCTCGACGCCGCCGACGTGCCGGCTGGCCGCATCTACTCGGTGGCCGACATCGTGGCCGACCCGCATTATCAGGCGCGCGACATGATCCTGCAGGCGGAGCTGCCTGGCGGGACCGCGGTGAAGATGCCCGGCATCGTGCCGAAGCTCTCCGACACGCCCGGCGAGGTCCGCTGGCAGGGGCCGGCCCTCGGCGCCCACACCGATTCCGTGCTCGCCGAACTCGGTCTCGACCCGGCGCGCATCGCCGCGCTGCGCGAGAAGGGAGCCGTGGCATGAGCGGCGACGCGCTGATCGTCCAGGAGGTCGCGACCCGCGACGGCTTCCAGATCGAGCCGGTCTTCGTGCCAACGGCGGAGAAGATCCGCCTGATCGATGCCCTGGCGGCGGCCGGCTTCAGCCGGATCGAGGTCTCGTCCTTCGTCTCGCCGAAGGCGGTGCCGGCGCTCGCCGACGCGGCCGAGGTCTTCTCCGGGATCCGGCGCCGGTCCGGGACCGTCTACGTCGCCCTGGTGCCGAACCCGAAGGGCGCCGAGCGGGCGCTCGCCGCCAGGGTCGACGAGATCAACCTCGTCGCCTCGGTGAGTGAGACCCACAACCGCGCCAACATGGGCATGAGCCCGGCCGACTCGATCGCCGGCTTCGCGCGGATCATGGATTCGGTGCGCGGCGCCCCGCTCAGCACCAACGCCACGGTGGCGACCGCCTTCGGCTGCCCGTTCGAGGGCGACCAGCCGGCCGACAGGGTCGTCGCGCAGGTGGAGCGCTACCTGTCGCTGGGCGTCGACGGGGTGACGCTGGCCGACACGACCGGCATGGCCAATCCCCGGCAGGTGAGCCGCCTCGTCGCGCGGGTCCTGCCCCTGGTCGGTCCCGGGCGCCTGACGCTCCACTTCCACAACACGCGCGGCCTCGGCCTCGCCAACGTGCTGGCGGCCTACGACGCGGGCGCCCGGCGCTTCGATGCGGCGCTCGGCGGCCTGGGCGGCTGCCCGTTCGCGCCCGGTGCCACCGGCAACATCTGCACCGAGGATCTCGTCAGCATGGCCCACGAGATGGGCCTGCCGACAGGCCTCGACCTCCCGGCGCTGATCGGCCTGTCGCGGGACCTGCCGCGCCTCGTCGGCCACGACGTGCCCGGCCAGGTCGCCAAGGCCGGACGGCCCTGCGACCTGCATCCGGCCCCCGCCCGGGCGGCCTGAGCCGGAGACGGGGAGGGGCGGGCTCACAATGGCCCGCCCCACGCTTTGGACGCGACGCGCTCCCTCTCCCGTTCGGGAGAGGGTCGGGGTGAGGGATGAGAACTCTCCGGATGCGGCACACCGTCGACGCGCCGGCAGGACGCTTCTCATCCGGACAGACCTGATCCCTCACCCTGTCCCTCTCCCGCACGGGAGAGGGGACCCGCGCCTCATCCGGCGAAGGCGGCGTCGCCGTCGTGTGCCGTGAGCTGCGACCGAACCTGACTTCGCGGGAAGCCGCCCGCCCGAAGGCGGCACCGCCCACGACACGTCCCTCAAGAACACACCACGGAGGAAACCATGACTGCAGCCCTGTCCGGGTCGCCGGCCGCCGCCGAGGCCGGCGCGGTGACGGAGACCGGCGTCGTCCGCAAGGTCGCGTGGCGGCTCATGCCGCTGATCATGATCTGCTACATGTTCGCGTTCTTCGACCGCATCAACATCAGCTTCGCCAAATTCCAGCTCCAGAGCGACCTCGGCTTCAGCAACGTCGCCTACGGGCTCGGCGCGAGCATGTTTGTCGTCGGCTACGTGATCTTCGAGGTGCCCTCGAACCTGTTCCTCTACCGGGTCGGGGCGCGGCGCTGGATCGCCCGGATCATGATCTCCTGGGGCATCGCCACCGCGCTGATGATCTTCATCCGCAGCGAGTGGCACTTCTACGCCCTGCGCTTCCTGATCGGCGCCATGGAGGCGGGCTTCGCGCCGGGCATCCTCTATTACCTGACCATCTGGTTCCCGGCCTCGCATCGCGGCCGCATCACCTCGTTCATGTTCGTGGCCTCGGCCTTCTCGGGGATCTTCGGGGCGCCGGTGGCGGGCCTGATCCTCGGCGGCCTCAACGGCGTCGGCGGCCTCGCCGGCTGGCAATGGCTGTTCCTGGCCGGCGGCCTGCCCTGCCTCGTGCTCGGAATGCTCGTGCTGACGCGCCTCGACGACCGGATCGCTGATGCCCGCTGGCTGTCCGAGCCCGAGAAGGCGCTCCTGTCGAGCCGGATCGCACACCACAACCGGGACATCGGCGACCACTCGCTGATCGGGGCGATCAAGCAGCCCGGCTTCCTGATGATCGCGCTGATCTACTTCCTGCTCCAGATCGGCTCGTACGGCCTGAACTTCTGGGGGCCGGACCTGATCAAGACCGCGAGCGGCGGGCAGGCGGCCTCGGTGGGCTTCCTGACGGCGATCCCTTACATCTGCGGGGCGATCAGCATGGTGGTGATCGGGCGCCTGTCCGACGCCTCGGGCGAGCGGCCGAAATTCGTCGCGGGCCTCGCCATCGCGGCGGCGCTCGGCTTCTTCGGCGCCGGCCTGTTCGACAAGCACATCGTGCCGCTGATGTTCGCCCTGGCGCTGCTGGGGGCCGGCATCGTCGCCTCGATCCCGACCTTCTGGACCCTGCCGGCCAAGCTCGTCACCGGCGTCGGCGCGGCGGGCGGGATCGCGCTGATCAACACGCTCGGGCAGTTCGGTGGCATCGTCAGCCCGGTGATGGTCGGCTGGGTGAAGGATCTCACCGGCTCGACGACGCCCGCGCTCTACGGGATCGGCGTGCTCTGCCTCGCCGCCGCCGGGCTCGCGCTCTTCGCCATGCCGGCGAGCCTGCGCCGGAGCGACCGCGCGGCGTGAGACGGCCCGCCGCCCCGGCGCGGCCAGGGCGGCGGGTCGCGCCTGGCCCCGGAGCGGGGCGAGACGGGCGTGGCCGCACGCCGCGCGGGCGGGATCGGTCAGGCGCGCGACCACCGCGACCGAGCGGCCCCGGATCGGCGCCGGGGGCCCCCCGAGGTTGCGCGCCGCCGGGATCGGCCGATGCCGATATCCGGTTCAGACGCCGATCTCAGCGGCCGAAATCAGTGAACGTATCAGTAACCATGGCGGGAATGCCGCCGGTTGCGCGGTGGAGCAAAAAACCTCGCGCTGCCGGACAAACCGCCGACCGCTCATATTGTATATTATCTGCAACCTCAAGAAACGGAGTGAAATCAACTTGAGGTAGAAATCCCTCGGCTGGCCCGTCGCCTCGGTTTCGTCCCGCAAAGCCCGCGCGAGCGGACCCACCGGAGACGAGGCACGAGGATCGGGACGCCCTCGAACAGCGATGTCTCAGATGGACCACCTCACCGACCACCGTTCAACCTTCATGCTGGAGAAGGTCGGCGCGATCGTCGCGGCCTACGTCTCGCGCAACGCGATCGAGGTCACGGCGCTGCCGGCGCTGATCGACCAAGTGCACACGGCGATCGCGGTGCTCCGCTGCGCGCCGTCGGAGTTCGGCGGGGTCGGGCTGAGCCAGTCGCAGGTCGATGCCTCGATCCAGCAGGACGGCCTGATCAGCTTCATCGACGGCCGGTCCTACCAGACCCTGAAGCGCCACCTCACCGCGCACGGCCTCACCCCCGAGCGGTACCGGGCCAAGTACGGCCTGCCGGCCGACTACCCGATGGTGGCCCCGGGCTACGCCGCGCGGCGCTCGGAGATCGCCCGGGCGATCCAGCTCGGCCACAAGGCGGCCTGAGCGATGACGCCCGACGCTTCCGCGGATCCGGCCCGGGACCGCGCGCCGTTACCGGGGGCGGCGCGCACGAGCGACGCCCTGAGCCGCATCGCCGGCATCCTCGACGTGCCGGTGGCGAGCTTCTACCCGGATGCCGACCGGCCCGACGCGGCCATGACCCAGGCGGCCGACCTCGTCTCGGCCTTCGTGGCGATCGACAGTCCGGCGGCGCGCCGGACCTGCCTGGCCTTCGTGCGGGCGATGGCGAGTTCCTGAAGCGCCGGGGCGCGCTGCGGGAGGCCGGAGACCGGGTCGCTTCGTCGGGGGGCGGAGCGCGGTCTCCGGCCCGTCCGGCCGGACCCGCGTCAGAACAGGTGGCGCAGGAGGTAGAACAGAGCGGCTGCGAGGGTGATCGCCGCCGGCAGGGTCAGGATCCAGGCGAGCGCCATGTTGCGCACCGTGGACATCTGGAGCCCCGAGCCGTTGGCCGCCATCGTGCCGGCGACGCCCGACGACAGGATGTGGGTGGTCGAGACCGGCAGGCCGTAGAGCTCGGCCAGCTCGATCGTGCCGGCGGCGACGATCTCGGCCGAGGCGCCCTGCGCGTAGGTCAGGTGGGTCTTGCCGATCTTCTCGCCCACCGTGACGACGATGCGCTTCCATCCGACCATGGTGCCGAGACCCAGCGCCAGGGCGACGCAGACCTTGACCCAGCCCGGGATGTAGCGCGTGCCGTCGTTGAGCAGGCCCGCGTAGCGCTTCAGGTCGGCCTTTTCGGCCTCCGAGAAGTCGGCCCCGGCGCCCGGCAGCACGCGCACCGCGTCGGCGGCGAGGTACATGTCGCTGCGCAGGTTCTGGGTCTGGGCGGCCGGCACCGTGCGGATCGCGCCGTAATTCTTCACGCTGGCGGCGATGTCGTCCGAGAGCGCCGCCAGCGCCGCGTAGACGGGCGGCGTGTTCAGCGCCTTGGTCTTGAGCGCCTCCGTCACGGTCCGGCGCGCGGCCGCGGCGTCCGGAACCGCCGCGCCGGGGGCGCGGGCGGAGAACACCGCGCTCGCCGCCGTCGAGGCCTGCACGAAGGCGGGCGTCGTGTCGTCCGCCATGGTGCGGTTAAGCGCGTAGGCGGTGGGGGCGGCGCCGATCAGGATCAGCATGATCAGGCCCATGCCCTTCTGCCCGTCATTGCCGCCGTGGAAGAACGAGACCAGCGTGCAGGTGAGGATCAGCAGGCCGCGGATCCACGGGGGCGGCGGCGCCTCGCCCGCGGGCGCCTCGTAGAGGTCCCTGCGGCGGACCGTGACCTTCAGGGCGAGCAGCAGCAGCGCCGCGAGCACGAAGCCGCAGACCGGGGATAACAGCAGCGCCTTGAACACGTTGAGCGCCTGGGTCCAGTCGACGCCAGCAGTGCCGTCGCCGCCGTTCATCAGCTGGTTGGCGAGGCCGACGCCGAGCACCGAGCCGATCAGCGCGTGGGACGACGAGTTCGGCAGCCCGAACGCCCAGGTCCCGAGGTTCCAGATGATGGCCGCCAGCAGCAGCGCGAAGATCATCGCGTAGCCCGCGTGCGAGCCGACGTTGAGGATCAGCTCGACCGGCAGCAGCGTGACGATCGCGTAGGCCACCGCGCCGGAGGACAGCATCACGCCGAGGAAGTTGAAGACGCCCGACCAGATCACCGCGACGAGCGGCGGCATCGAGTGGGTGTAGATCACCGTGGCGACCGCGTTGGCGGTGTCGTGGAAGCCGTTCACGAACTCGAAGGCGAGGGCGATCAGCAGGGCGAGGCCGAGCAGCGCGAAGGCGCCGTAGGCCAGGGGCGCCTCCCCGACCGCGTTCATGTCCGCGATGAGGCTCACCACCGCGTAGCCCAGGCCCGCCACGAGGACGAGGAGGAACGCGACGACACCGCCGAGATGCATCCCGTGGTCGAGGCGCGGGCCGCCCGCCTGCCGGCCTTTCACCGCCCCCGACGGCATCACGGCGGTATCGGACATGAACCCTCGCGCGGAATCTTTCGTGGTGAGCGGGGATTAAAACCGCGCGGTGACGGTTGGGTGACGGCCCGCGACGCCGCGCGTCGGCGAGCGTGTCCGAGAGCGTGTCCTAGAGCGTGTCCGAGAGCGTCGGGCGGCGCTGTCACACGCCTGACGCGGTCCGGCCGCTAGCGGACCGGACCGCTCGCCCGATCGCACGAGGGATCCGCATGATTGACGCCACGGTGCCGGCCCTGTCCCTCGGCGCGCTCCTGGCCGTCGTCCAGATCGGCAGCATCGCCGTCGCGGCCCGGCGCCTCGGCCGGGACCACGGCCCGTCGCGGTTCCCGGACGGCGCGCCCGTCTCCCTGGTCCGCCCCCTGCGCGGGGTCGAGGCCTACAGCGAGGAGATGCTCCTCCGCAGCTTCCGCCTCGACTACCCGTCCTACGAGCTGATCTTCTGCGTGGCCGACCCGGCCGACCCGATCGTCCCGATGGTGGAGCGCCTGATCGAGGCCCACCCGCACGTGCCCGCCCGCCTGATCCTCGGCGACGAGCGCGTCAGCGCGAACCCGAAGCTCAACAACTGCCTGCGCGGCTGGCGCGCCGCCGCCCACGACTGGGTGGTGTTGGCCGACTCCAACGTGGCGATGCCGCCGGACTACCTCCAGCGCCTCCAGGCGGCGTGGCGCGCCGATACCGGCCTCGTCTGCTCCACCCCGGCCGGCGCCCGCCCGGGCAGCTTCATGGCGGAGGTGGAGTGCGCCTTCCTGAACACCCTGCAGGCGCGCTGGCAATACGCCGCCGAGGCCTTCGGGCTGGGCTTCGCGCAGGGCAAGAGCATGCTCTGGCACAAGCCCTTCCTGGAGGCGCAGGGTGGCCTCCAGGCGCTCGCGGCCGAGATCGCCGAGGACGCGGCCGCCACCAAGCTCGTGCGCGCCGCCGGCAAGCGGGTCCACCTCGTGGCGAGCCCGTTCGAGCAGCCGCTCGGCCCGCGCGGCTTCCGGGAGGTCTGGGCGCGGCAGCTGCGCTGGGCGCGCCTGCGCCGCGTGACCTTCCCGCTGTTCTTCGCCCCCGAGATCGGCAGCGGCGTCCTGCTGCCGGCGCTCCTCGTCGCCCTCTGGGCCGGAAGCCTCGCGGGCCTCGCGGGCGCTGCAGGCCTCGCCGCCCTGTGCTATGCCGCGGAGCACCGGCTCGCTCTCCGCGCGGGCTGGCACCGCTCGCCCCGCACGCTGGCCGCCTTCCTGGCGCGCGACGCCCTGATCCCGGCGATCTGGGTCGGCGCCTGGATGCGGAGCGCCATCGTGTGGCGGGGCAATGCCATGGACGTGCGCCCCCGGCGGGCCGCCGACGCGCGCACCTACGCGCCGACGGCCTGACCGCCCGGCGATCGGAGGCCCTGACGTGTCGCGCCGCTACGCCCTCTACTGGCTGCCCGCCCCGGATTCGCGCCTCGAAGGCTTCGGCCGGGCGATCCTCGGCACCGACAACGTCACCGGGCTGCCGGTCCCGCACCCGGAGGGGCTCGGCGATCTCGCACCCGTCACGGCGGGCGCGCGGGTCTACGGGTTCCACGCCACCCTCAAGGCGCCGCTGCGCCTCGCCCCGGGCACCGGGGAGGCCGACCTCGTGGCCGCCGCCCGCGCCCTCGCGGCCGCGCACCCGCCGGTGGCGGTGGGGCCGCTCCGGGTCGCCGCCCTCGGGCCGTTCCTCGCCCTGGTGCCGGAGACACCCCCGCCGGAACTCGGGCTCCTCGCCGCCGAGTGCGTCGCCGCCCTCGACCCGTTCCGGGCACCGCTCACGGAGGCCGAGCGCGCCAAGCGCCGGCCGGAGCGCCTCGACCCGCGCGGCCGCGCGCTCCTCGACCGCTGGGGCTACCCCTACGTGTTCGAGGCCTTCCGCTTCCACATGACCCTGACCGACGCCCTGCCGGAGGCGGAGCGCGACCTCTGGCACCGGCGCCTGTCCGAGGCCTACGCCGCCGCGGGACCGGAGCCCCTGCGGATCGACGCCGTCAGCCTCCTGACCCAGGACGGGTCGGGACCGTTCCGGCTCCTGGCGCGCCTGCCCTTCGGAGAGGCCCGTGGTTGACCGCCCCCTCGGCCTCGAACCCGCGCTCGATCCGAGCGCCCGGGTCGTTGACAGCCGCCTCGGCCGCTACACCGAGGTCGGCGCCCGCACCCGCCTCACCGAGACGACCCTCGACGACTATTCCTACATCGGTGAGGACGGCGAGGTGATCTACACCGCGATCGGCAAGTTCTGCTCGATCGCCGCCAGCGTGCGGATCAATCCCGGCAACCACCCGATGGAGCGGGCGTCGCAGGCGCACTTCACCTACCGGGCGCGCGCCTACTGGCCGGAGGAACTGGACGAGCCCGCCTTCTTCGACCGGCGCCGGGCGAGCCCGGTGGCGATCGGCCACGACGTCTGGATCGGCCACGGCGCGGTCGTCCTGCCCGGGCGCACGATCGGCACCGGCGCGGTGGTGGGGGCGGGCGCCATCGTCACCCGCGACGTCGAGCCCTACACGATCGTCGTCGGCAATCCCGCCCGGCCGGTCCGGCGCCGCTTCCCCGAGGTGGTCGCTGACCGTCTGACCCGCCTGGCGTGGTGGGACTGGGACCACGAGCGCCTGCGCCGGGCGCTGCCGGATTTCCGCGGGCTGCCCATCGAAGCATTCCTGGAGCGCCACGAAGATTAAGTCGGCTATCGAAAAGCCGAGATGCTGCGCCGGCAAATATAATCGTTCCGAATACGTCATCCAATCGTCGTCAAACCGGCGTCTACGTGCGGCCGTTCCCCGGCGGATGGTGGCATGCTGGTTATCGAGGATCTCACGCGCCAGTACGGCGACCGACGCGCCGTCGACGGCGTGTCGCTCCGGATCGAGCCCGGCAGCTTCGTCGGGGTGATCGGCCGGTCCGGTGCCGGCAAGTCCACGCTGCTGCGCCTCATCAACCGGCTGGTGGATCCGAGTTCGGGGCGCATCCTCCACGACGGCCGCGAGGTCACCACCCTGCGCGGCCGTCCGCTGCGCGAGTGGCGCACCCGCTGCGCCATGATCTTCCAGCAATTCAACCTCGTCGGCCGGCTCGACGTCATGACCAACGTGCTGATGGGGCGCCTCAGCCACGTGCCGACCCACCGCGCCCTGCTCCGGCAATGGTCCGCCGAGGACCGCGCCATGGCCCTCGCCGCCCTGGAGAGCTTCGACATGGGCGAGTTCGCCGGCCAGCGGGCCGACGGCCTGTCGGGCGGCCAGCAGCAGCGCGTCGCCATCGCCCGCGCCCTCGTGCAGGAACCCGAGATCCTGCTCGCCGACGAGCCGGTCGCCTCGCTCGACCCGCGCAACACGCGGCTCGTGATGGACGCGCTCGCCGACGTGAACCGGCGCTACGGCATCACGGTGCTGTGCAACCTGCACTCCCTCGACCTCGCCCGCGCCTACTGCGACCGCCTCGTCGGCCTCGCGGCCGGGCGGGTCGTGTTCGAGGGCGGCCCCTTCGACCTCACCGAGGACGTGGCGCGCCGGCTCTACGGCCTGGAGGCCGGCGAGGTTCTGGACGATTCCGCGCAGCGCGAGGCGGAGCAGCGAGCCGCGATGCCGGGCCGGCCCGGTCTCGTACCGGTACGCCCGGTCCGCGAGGCCGCCCTCGGCGCCTGACCCGGGCCCCGGGCCCCAACAGAAACCGCCAACGAAACTGTTCGGAAACGCCCGACCGGCCTCCGGCCGGCCGAACCTCGCCGACGCCACGAAGGACGACCCGATGATCACCCGACGCACCCTCGCCGCCGCCGCGGCCCTCGCCCTCCTCGGCCTGCCGGCCGCCGCCCAGGACTGGAAGGCCCAGTATCCGGAGCTGACGCTGGGCGTGATCCCGGCCGAGAACGCCTCGGGCACCGCCGACCGCTGGGCGCCGCTCACCGCCTACCTGACCAAGACCCTCGGCGTGCCGGTGAAGCTGCGGGTGGCGAGCGACTACGCCGCGGTGATCGAGGGCCAGCGCGCCGGCAACATCCAGATCGCGTGGTACGGGCCGGCCTCGTTCGCGCGGGCCGTGATGACCGGCGTCAAGATTGAGCCGATCGTCAACCAGAAGCACGAGACCGGCGCCTCGGGCTACTATTCGGTGGTCTACGTGCTGGCCTCCAGCCCCTACAAGACCGTCGAGGATCTCAAGGGCAAGAACCTCGCGCTGGTCGATCCGAACTCCACCTCCGGCAACCAGGCGCCGCGCTTCTTCCTGAAGCGGGCCGGCTACGACGTCGAGAAGTTCTTCGGCAAGACCTTCTACGCGGGCAGCCACGAGAACGCCGTCCTGGCGCTCACCCAGGGCACGGCCGACGCCGCCGCCAACCTGTGGAACTCCGAGACCGACACGATGGTCACCCGCATGGCCGCCAAGGGCATGCTCAAGAAGCCCGACGGCACGCCGATGCAGCAGTCGGACTTCCGGGTCGTGTTCAAGTCCGACTTCCTGCCGGAGGGGCCCTTCGCCGTGCTGGCGAGCCTGCCGGACGACCTGAAGGCCAAGATCCGCGACGCCTTCGTGGCCCTGCCGAAGGCCGACAAGGCCGCGTTCGACCGGCTCTCCGACGGCAAGGACCAGGATCTCACGCCGGTGACCCTCAAGGATTACCAGCCGATCATCGACATGCTGCGGTTCAACGACGAGCAGCGTCGGAAGTCCTGATCCGGAGCCGCCTGCCTTGCGCGGTCTGACACCCCTGTCGCCGGAGCGGGCAGCCGCCCTCTCCGGCCTCTACGCGGCGGCGACCGGCGAGGCCCGCCGCCGCACGCTGGCGGGCTTCGCCCTGGTGGCGGCGCTCGCCGTGGTCGCGGGCCTGATCGCCGAGGTGCGGCCGCTGGTCTTCGCCGAGAACATCGGCAAGTTCACTGCCTACATCCAGCAGATCCTGCCGCCGATCAGCCTCGAGCACCCGCTGGAGGACGTGCGCGCCTGGTACTGGGGCCTGCCCAAATGGCTGGGCCTGCTGGGCGAGACCCTGCTCATGGCCTATCTCGGGACGCTGCTCGGGGGGCTGGCGGGCTTCGCCCTCAGCTTCGTGGCCGCCGCCAACCTCGTGCGGTCGCGCGTGCTGCGCGTCGGCGCCAAGCGCCTCTTGGAACTGTGCCGCACCGTCCCCGAGGTCGTGTTCGCGCTGATCTTCGTCATCGCCTTCGGCCTCGGCCCGATGGTGGGCGTGCTCGCCATCGCGATCCACACCACGGGCGCGCTGGGCAAGCTGTTCTCCGAGGTGGTCGAGAACATCGACATGCGGCCCGTCGAGGGCCTGTCGGCCTCGGGCGCGACCTGGGTCCAGACGGTGCGCTTCGCGGTCTTGCCGCAGGTGCTGTCGAACTTCGCCTCCTACGCGCTGCTGCGCTTCGAGATCAACGTGCGCGGCGCCGGGGTGATGGGCTTCGTCGGCGCCGGCGGCATCGGCCAGGAATTCCTCGTGGCGATCCGCAATTTCTACTACGCGGACGTGAGCGCGATCCTCGTGCTGATCATCCTGACCGTCTTCTGCATCGACCTCGTCACCGAGCGGGTCCGCCACCGCCTGATCGGCGCGGAGCACGCCCGATGAGCGCGCGTCCCGAGACCCTGCGGGCGGCGGCCCGGGCCGACCTCGGCCGCCTGCGCGCGCACTACCCCGCGCAGTTCCGCGCCGACTGGCCGGGGCGGGCGCGGCTCGCCGCCCTGCTCGTCGTCCTGGTGGGGCTCGCGGCGCTCGGCTACTGGCGCCTCGACTTCTCGGTGGCGCGGATCCTCCACGGGCTCGGGCGCCTCGGCACCTTCGCGGTTCTGATGCTGCCGCCATCGCCGGAAGGCCAGTTCTGGACCTTCCTGCACGCGCTGGGCGAGACCCTCGGCATCGCCTTCCTGGGCACGCTGACGGCGGCGATCCTCGCCTTCCCGGTGGCGTTCCTGGCGGCGCGGAACGTCGTGCCCAACCCGTTCGCGCGGTTCGCGGTCCGCCGCGGCCTCGACGTGATGCGCTCCGTCGACGTGCTGATCTGGGCGCTGATCTGGATCAACGTCGTCGGCCTGGGCCCGTTCGCCGGGGCGCTCGCGATCGCGTGCTCGGATTTCGGCGCGCTCGGCAAGCTGTTCTCGGAGGCGATCGAGACTTGCGACAAGCGGGCCGGCGAGGGCGTCGTCGCCTCGGGCGGCTCGGCGCTCCACCGCATCCGCTTCGGGCTGATCCCCGGGGTGCTGCCGGTGCTGGCGAGCCAGGTCCTCTACTTCTTCGAGTCGAACACCCGCTCGGCGACGATCATCGGCATCGTCGGCGCGGGCGGCATCGGCCAGTACCTCACCGAGCTGATCCGCGTGCTGGAGCTGCAGCAGGTCGCCTTCCTGGTGCTGATGATCCTCGTGACCGTGGCGGCGATCGACTGGGTCTCGACCCGCCTGCGCCGGGCGATAATCGGGCCGGCGGCGCGCTGAGGGAGCCTCGGCTTTCCGGCATCACGCGCTGAGCGCAATGATCCAGGGTCGCGCTGCCCCGGGTCGCTTCGCTCCGCTCGCGAGGACGGAGTGCCGAGGCCGTCGCGCGGACATCGCGCGGACATAGCGCGGAGGTCGCGCGGAGGTCGCGCGGACATCGCATCACCCGCCGATCACCAGCTCCACGCGGTCGGCGGCGAACAGGGTGCGGTTCGCCTGGATCGGCACGCCGGCGGGATCGATGTTGACGCTCGACACCACCAGCACGACCCGCGCCGGCGCGATGTCGAGGCGCTGCGCCTCCGCGGGATCCGCGGGGCGGGCCCGGATCCGCGTCGAGAGCCGGGTGTAGTCGTGGACGCCGCAGGTCGCGAAGGCCCGGGTGATCGAGCCGCGCGCCGCGTAGGCCTCGGCGAAACCCGCGAAGCGCGGCAGCGGCAGCCAGGTCAGCGCCGTCGAGAGCGGGGCGCCGTCCGCCCGGTGGACCGTCAGCAGCTCCAGGATCGGCGCGCCGGGGGCGAGGGCCAGGGACGCCGCCTGCTCGGTCCCGGCCGGGACCGTGGTCGCCGCGACGAGGTCGCCCCAGGCCTCGCGCCCGGCCCCGGCGACGATCTCGGAGAAGCGCGTGCGCGGCCCGATCGGGTAGGCGAGCGGCGCCTCCTCCACGAAGGTGCCGCGGCCCTGGCTGGCGCGCACGAGCCCGCCCTCGGCCAGCGCCGCGAGGGCGCGCCGCACCGTGTGCCGGTTCACCGCGAACCGCGTCGCCAGGGCGGCCTCGGCGGGGAGCTGCTGTCCCGGCGCGTAGCGTCCCGCCGCGATCTCGGCCGTCAGCGCGTCGGCGATCTGCCGCCACGCCGTCAGCCCCTCGCCCCGGACGAGGCCGGCCGCCTGCTCCTGCGCATCCATCCTGTCATCCAAACTTCATTTGTGCGGCGCACGCCAGTTGTCTATACACCTAGACAACCGAGCGACGAAGGGATTCGCGATGACGACGACCCCGAGACATCCGGGATCCGAGGGCGAGACCGCGGCGCGCCAGGCGGTCATGGCCCTCTGTGCCGAGGCGAGCCGCGCGGATCTCGAGGCGGCCCTCGAGGCAGCCGTGTCGGGCCTCGAAGCGCCCGCGGCCGCGGACCTGCGGCCGCCCGAGACCGGTCTCGTGATGGCGTCGGGCCGGATCGGCGGCGACGGTCGCCCGTTCAATCTCGGCGAGGTCAGCGTGACCCGGGCCGCCATCCGCCTCGCGGACGGTCCGGCGGGCTTCGCCTACCATCTCGGCCGCGACCGCGCGAAGGCGCGGCTCGCCGCGATCCTCGACGCCCTCTGGCAGGATCCCGGCCGGCGCGCCCGGGTCGAGGCGGCCCTGGAGCCCGCCGCCCGGCGGCTCGCGGAGCACCGCGCGCGGGCGGCTCGACGCACGGCCGCCACCCGGGTCGACTTCCTGACCCTCGCCCGCGGAGAGGATTGAGCATGCTCGCCCCCGGCTTCGCCGACCCGGTTCACGACGCGCAGGACACGTTCCGCGCCGTGATGGACGCCCTCGCCCGCCCCGGACGCGTCCGGCCCCTCACGCCGGACCTCGCGCCGCCCGCGCCCCTGACGCCGGAACTGGCCGCCGTCGCGCTGACGCTCACCGACGCCGACACGCCGGTCTGGCTCGATCCGGCCCTCGCCGCGGCGCCGGAGGTCGCGGAATACCTGCGCTTCCACACCGGCGCGCCGCTCACCGGGGACCCGGCCGCGGCGGCCTTCGCGCTGGTCAGCGACCCGGCGCGCTGCCCGCCGCTGAGCCGATTCGCTCCCGGGACGCCGGCCTATCCCGACACCGCCACGACGCTGGTGCTCGCCCTCGACGCGCTCGCGGAGGGGGAGGGGCTGTGCCTGTCCGGCCCCGGCATCCGGGGCACCGCCGGGATCGCGCCGGCGCCCCTGCCGGACGGCTTCGCGGCGCAGCTCGCGGAGAACCGCGCGGGCTTCCCCCTGGGCGTCGACCTGATCCTGACGGCGCCCGGCCGCGTGGCCGGCCTGCCGCGCTCCACGACGGTGACGGAGGCCTGATCCATGTACGTGGCCGTGAAGGGCGGCGAGGCCGCCATCGACAACGCTCACCGTCTCCTCGCCGAGGCGCGCCGGGGCGATCCGGCCGTGCCGGAGCTCTCCGTCGAGCAGATTCGGGAGCAGATGGCGCTGCTCGTCGACCGGGTGATGACCGAGGGCTCGCTCTACGATCCGGACCTCGCGGCTTTGGCGCTCAAGCAGGCGCGCGGCGACGTCGTCGAGGCGGTGTTCCTGGTCCGGGCCTACCGGACCACGCTGCCGCGCTTCGGCGCCTCCGCGCCGGTCGACACCGGCGCCATGGCGGTCGAGCGCCGGATCTCCGCGACGTTCAAGGACCTGCCCGGCGGGCAGGTGCTCGGGCCGACCTTCGACTACACCCACAGGCTGGTCGACTTCGCGCTCGCGGCCGAGTCCGAAGCCGGGATCGAGTCCGCCGCCGAGGCCGCGCCGCGCGCCGATGCCGGCACCTGCCCGCGGGTCACCGACCTGCTGGCCCGGGACGGCCTGATCGAGCCCTCGCCCCCGGACGACGGCGCGCCCGCGGGCGACCTCACCCGCGAGCCGGTGGACTACCCCGCTGACCGGGCGCTCCGCCTCCAGGCGCTGGCCCGGGGCGACGAGGGCTTCGTGCTCGGCCTCGCCTACTCGACGCAGCGCGGCTACGGCCGCACCCACCCGTTCGTCGGCGAGATCCGGGTCGGGGAGGTCGCGCTCGAGTTCGTGCCCGAGGAGCTGGGCTTCGCGGTGCCGCTCGGCCGGGTGCGGCTCACCGAGTGCCAGATGGTCAACCAGTTCAAGGGCTCCGGGGCGGCCCCGCCCCAGTTCACCCGCGGCTACGGGCTGAGCTTCGGGCAGAGCGAGCGCAAGGCCATGGCGATGGCCCTGGTCGACCGGGCGCTCCGCGCTGAGGAGCTGGGCGAGCCGGTGGCGAGCCCGGCCCAGGACCAGGAGTTCGTGCTGGCCCACTGCGACAGTCTCCAGGCGACCGGCTTCGTCGAGCACCTGAAGCTGCCCCACTACGTCGACTTCCAGGCCGAGCTGGAGCTGGTTCGCCGGCTACGTACCGAGTTCGAGCACGGGTCCGACACCGTCGAGATGCAGGAGGCCGCCGAATGAGCGCCGCGATCGCGCACCGCCCGGAGAGCGAACCGGGCTACAACTTCGCCTATCTCGACGAGGGCACGAAGCGGATGATCCGCCGGGCCATCCTCAAGGCCATCGCGGTGCCGGGCTACCAGGTGCCCTTCGCCTCCCGCGAGATGCCGATGCCCTACGGCTGGGGCACCGGCGGCGTGCAGGTGACGGCCGCGATCCTCGGCCGCTCGGACGTGCTGAAGGTCATCGACCAGGGCGCCGACGACACCACCAACGCGGTCTCGATCCGCCGCTTCTTCGCCAAGACCTCCGGGGTGGCCACCACCACCCGCACCGCGGAGGCGACGGTGATCCAGACCCGCCACCGCATCCCCGAGACGCCGCTCACCGAGGGGCAGACCCTCGTCTACCAGGTGCCGATCCCCGAGCCCCTGCGCTTCCTCGAGCCCCGCGAGACCGAGACCCGCCAGCTCCACGCGCTGGCCGAGTACGGCGCCATGCACGTGAAGCTCTACGAGGACATCAGCCGCCACGGCCACATCGCCACCACCTACGCGTACCCGGTGGAGGTGGCGGGCCGCTACGTGATGGACCCGTCGCCGACGCCGAAATTCGACAACCCCAAGATGGACGACTGCCCGGCGCTCCAGCTCTTCGGCGCGGGCCGCGAGCGGCGGATCTACGCGGTGCCGCCCTACACGCGGGTGCGCAGCCTCGACTTCGAGGACCACCCGTTCCGGATCCAGGCGTTCGAGCATCCCTGCGCGCTGTGCGGTGCCGAGGGCGTCTATCTCGACGAGGTGCTGCTCGACGATGCGGGCCGGCGGATGTTCGTCTGCTCGGACACCGACCATTGCGAGGGGCGCCGCGCGGACGGCCATGTCGGCACGGGGGACGCGGCATGAGACGCGCTATGACCGACCTCACGGTCCGCCGGGCCGGAAAGCCCGACCTGCCCGCGATCCTCGACCTCTACGCCGAGCTGAACGGCGGGCGGGTGGCGACCCTGGCACAGGCCGGGGCGCTGCTCGACCGGCTCGCGGCCTATCCCGATTACGGGCTCTACGTGGCCGAACGCGACGGCGCGGTCGTCGGCACCTTCTGTCTCGTCATCCTCGACAACATCGCCCACTGGGGCACGCCCTCGGCGCTCGTCGAGAGTGTCGTGGTCGCGTCCCGGCACCGCGGCGGCGGCCACGGCCGGGCGATGATGCACGAGGCGGCCCGGCTCGCCGAGGCGCGGGGCTGCTACAAGCTCGCCCTGTCGTCGAACGTCGACGCCAAGCCGGCCCACGCCTTCTACGAGAGCCTCGGCTTCGAGCGCTACGGCTACAGCTTCCGCCTCGATCCCCCCTTCCTGCCCGACGCCGCGGAGGCGACCCGATGAGCGAAACCCTGCTTCAGGTCCGCGGCCTGACCAAGCGCTACGGCGCCCGGCTCGCCTGCGCCGACGTGTCGTTCGACCTCGTCCCCGGCGAGGTGCTGGCGATCGTGGGCGAATCCGGCTCGGGCAAGTCGACGCTGCTCTCCCTCATCGCCACCGAGCTGGCGCCCGATTCCGGGACGGTCGCCTACCGGACGCGCGACGGCGCGCTGCGCGACCTCGCCACCTTGAGCGAGGCCGGGCGCCGGGCGCTGATGCGCACCGAGTGGGGCTTCGTTCGCCAGGACGCGGCCCAGGGCCTGCGCATGGCGGTCTCGGCCGGCGGCAATGTCGGCGAGCGGCTGATGGGGCTCGGCGACCGCCATTACGGGCGGATCCGCGCCCAGGCCCTCGACTGGCTCGGCCGCGTCGAGATCGCCGCCGACCGGATCGACGACCCGCCGACGCGCTTCTCCGGCGGCATGCGCCAGCGCCTGCAGATCGCCCGGAACCTCGTCACCGGCCCCCGCCTGGTGCTGATGGACGAGCCGACCTCCGGCCTCGACGTCTCGGTCCAGGCCCGGCTCCTCGACCTGATCCGCCGGCTCTCGGCCGAGCTGGGGCTCGCGGTGATCATCGTCACCCACGACCTCGCGGTGGCGCGGCTCCTCTCGCACAGGATCATGGTCATGCGCGCCGGCCGGGTGATCGAGACCGGCCTCACCGACCGCGTGCTCGACGATCCCGAGCACGCCTACACCCAGCTCCTCGTTGCCTCGGTGCTCGCCGCATGACCGCGCTCCTGACCTTCGAGACCGTCGCCAAGAGCTTCACCCTGCACCTGCGCGGCGGCGTCGTGCTGCCGGTGGTGGGCGATGTCAGCCTGTCCGTGGAGCCCGGCGAGTGCGTGGTGCTCGGCGGCCCGTCCGGAGCGGGGAAATCCTCGCTGCTGAAGATGGCCTACGGCAACTACCGCTGCGACGGCGGCGCGATCCTGGTCCGCGACGGCGCGACGGTCGTGGACGTCGTCCGGGCCGATCCGCGGGCGGTCCTGGCGCTGCGGGCGCGGGTGATCGCCTACGTGTCGCAGTTCCTCCGGGTGATCCCCCGGGTCCCGGCCCTCGACGTCGTCGAGGCCGCGGGCCGCGAGGGCGGCTTGTCCGAAGCGGCGGCGCGCGCCCGGGCCGAGAGCCTGCTGGCCCGGCTCAACCTGCCGGAGCGGCTCTGGGGCCTGCCGCCCGCGACCTTCTCGGGCGGCGAGCAGCAGCGGGTGAACATCGCCCGGGGCCTGATCGCCGACCGGCCGCTCCTGCTCCTCGACGAGCCGACCGCCTCCCTGGACGCGGAGAACCGCGCCGTGGTGGCCGAGCTCGTCCGCGAGAAGCTCAGGGCCGGGGCCGGCGTGCTCGGCATCTTCCACGACAGCGAGATGCGCGACGCTGTGGCGACCCGGGTGGTCGATGTCACCCGCTTCGCGCCGCGCGCCCGGGCAGCCTGAGGATCCTCACGATGGACGACTTCATCCTCGAGAACGCGACCCTGGTCCTGCCGGACCGGGTGCAGCGCGGCTGGCTCGCGGTCTCGGACGGGGCGATCGCCGAGATCGGCGAGGGGCGCCCGCCCGCGCGCGGCCTCGATCTCGGCGGCGACCACCTGATCCCCGGCCTGATCGAGTTGCACACCGACCACCTGGAGAGCCATTTCGCGCCGCGCCCGAAGGTGCGCTGGCATCCCCTCGGCGCCGTCCTGGCCTACGACGCGCAGATCACCGCCTCGGGAATCACCACGGTGTTCGATTCGCTCCGTGCCGGCAGCGATCCGGACGGCAGCGGCCTCGGCTCCGAGCTGGAGCAGCTCGCCGGCGCCATCGCCGCCGCGCGCGCCGCCGACCTGTTCCGGGCCGAGCACTTCACGCACCTGCGCTGCGAATTGCCCTCCCTGGACGTGCTCGACACGGTGGCGACCTTCACGGCCCGCTACCCGGTGGGGCTGATCTCGCTGATGGACCACACGCCCGGCCAGCGGCAGTTCCGCGACATGGAGAAGTACTACACCTACGCCACCCGCGGCGGCCGGCCGATGGACGAGATCCGCGCCAACACCGAGCGCAAGGTCCGCGACGGGCGGGCGCTCAACGCGAAGAACCGGCCGGCCCTCGTTCAGTTCGCCCGCGAGATGGGCATCCCGCTGGCGAGCCACGACGACACCACCCTGGCCGACGTCGACCTCGCGGTCGGCGAGGGCGTGCGGCTGGCCGAGTTCCCCACCACCCTGGAGGCGGCCGAAGCCGCGCACCGGCAGGGCATCACCGTGATGATGGGCGCGCCGAACCTGATTCGCGGCGGCTCGCATTCCGGCAACGTCGCGGCCCTGGCGCTGGCCGAGGCCGGGCACCTCGACATCCTGTCGTCGGACTACGTGCCGGCGAGCCTGCTGATGGCGGCCTTCCTGTTGCCCGAGCAGGCGCCCGGGATCACGCTGCCCGCGGCGCTCGCCACCGTCACGTCGAACCCCGCCCGCGCCACCGGCCTGACCGATCGCGGAGCCCTGGCGCCCGGGCTGCGGGCCGACCTCGTGCGCGTGCAGCGGGCCGAGGGCGTGCCGGTCGTCCGCGAGGTCTGGCGCGCCGGCCGGCGGGTCGCCTGATGGCGGGCTGCCTCGTCCTCGTGGTCGGCCCGAGCGGGGCCGGCAAGGACACGCTGCTCCGGCTCGCCCGGGCGGCGCTCGCCGACGACCCGCGCTACGTCTTCCCGCGCCGCCTCGTCACCCGCCCGCCCTCGGCCGACGAGGACAACGACGAGATCGACGAGGCGGCCTTCACCGAGGGCTGCGCGGCCGGGCGCTTCACCCTGAGCTGGCGCGCCCACGGCCTCGGCTACGCGCTCCCGGAGACGGTCGGCCGGCGCGTCGCCGACGGCCACGTGGTGGTCTGCAACGTCTCGCGCCGCGTCGTCGCGCGGGCGCGGGCGGGCGGCTCGCGGGTGAGCGTCGTCGAGATCACGGCGCCGGCCGAGATCCTGGCGCGGCGCATCGCCGCCCGCGGCCGGGCGCAGGACGGCGACTTGGCCGCGCGTCTCGCCCGGGAGGGCGGCGTCACCGCGGACCTGACGATCCTCAATACCGGCTCTGCGGAGGCTGCGGCCGTACGGCTGGTGGCGCACCTGCGCGCCTGCTGACGCGGAGCGGCTCTCGGCGGCTCGGGCCGCGATCCCGGTCGCAGATCGTGGGGCGCGATCCGGGGCTCGCGCGCCGGCCGCGCGGCGCGCGTGCGCCACGAAAAAAGGGCGGGCGCCGATGCCGGCACCCGCCCTCGCTGTGATCCGCCGGGGAGACCCCGGCGTCGTCCGACTCAGATGCCGCCGAACTTGTAGTTGAAGCCGGCGCGGACGATGCTGCCCTCGGTGCGGAAGCGCGAGATGTACGCGCCGTTGCCCACGCCCGGGACCGCGCCGACGAGAACGTTCTGGCTGCCGAGGTCGTAGTGCAGGTACTCGGCCTTCACCGTGATGGCGTCGTACTTGATGCCGATGTAGCGGCCGAGCGCGAAGGTGTTCAGGAAGCTGTCGGTCGGCAGGGCGAACTCGATGCCGCCGCCGTAGGCGAAGCCGGTCTTGAAGTCGTCGTAGCGGCCGGCGAACTGGAGGCGGCCACCCGGGGTGTAGAAGTTGGCGTCGTGGAACACGTTGCCGTAGGCGAGGCCGCCCATCCCGTAGACCAGGACGCGGTCGAAGGCGTAGCCGACGCGGCCGGTGAGGGTGCCGAGCCAGTCGAGGCTCTGGCGGAACTGGCTGATGTTCGGCGGGCCGCCGGCGACGTTGCCGGTGCCGAGCACGACCCGGTTCTTGGTGATGTCCGTCCAGTCGATGCTGTTGGCGATACCGACGACGATGCCGGCGCCCGGCGTGAACTGGTAGTTGTAGCCGGCGGTGCCGCCGATGTTGGCGAAGCCGTCCTGCGAGGTCGAGGTCGCGAACGGGCGGCGGCCGAGGGCGACGTTGGTGGCGTTGCCGGGCTGGACGCCGACGGTCGTGATGCGCTCACGGTCGGTGAAGGTGTAGGCCGACTCGAGACCGGCGTAGAAGCCCGTCCAGGTGAAGACCGGCACCGGCGTGAAGACCGGCGGCGGGGCGGCGCGACGCGGCAGGTCGGCGGCGGAGGCGGCCGTCGTGACCAGGGCCGTCGCGGCGGTGGCGAGGAGGAGCTTCTTCATCATGGCGGGGGTCCGAGGTGACGCGTTGTTGTCGCCACTTAAGCTCGGCCGCACGGATCCCGCTATGCCCGCGAAGCCACACTGTGGCGCGAAAGCGGCGCGGATACTGCCTGTGATTGATCTTTCTCCGTTCAAGACTCGCATCCGCAGCTTGACAGCGCGGTCGGTCGGCGGGCCCCCGCGCGTCGCGGAGCTTGATCCCTGGCGGCCGACCCTCTAAGCGGACCGCGTTTTTCGCCCCTGTCGGAACTTCGGGGCGGCGGACCAGGATTCGGGGCCCTTGCGTGGTCCCCGCCGCAGGAATGGGAATCATGGGCAAGGAAAAGTTCTCCCGCACCAAGCCGCACTGCAACATTGGCACGATCGGCCACGTCGATCACGGCAAGACGTCTCTGACGGCGGCGAT
>NZ_JBNNWO010000013.1:0-255311 GCF_050281105.1 Methylobacterium sp. NPDC080182 | reverse complement strand
ATCTCGAACTCGGCCGTTAAACACGCCAGCGCCCATGGTACTGTGTCTCAAGACACGGGAGAGTCGGTCGCCGCCAGACCCGCCCATCGCAATCACCATTCCCTCGACACGATCCGCGACGCCGACGGGCCGCTCTCTCCGAGAGCGGCCCGTCGGCGTTTCGCTGTTGGCCAGCCCGCCGCGGCCGCCTTACCGCGAAGTCATCTTCCCGCGAGCATCCCGTAACCGCTCCCGCGCCACCATCCTCGAACCGCGCGTGGCCCATCGCCGACGCGGACGAAGCCGGTGACGGATCTCGCGCCCTCCGAGTCCTCCGCGCGCCGCTTCGGGACGGGTCGAGGTCCGCGGCCTCGGCCCGTCCATCACGACGGGGGAGGGGAGCGGCTTGACCATGTTGATGGAGATACGTTCCCCCGACCCGCGCGGCGCGCTATGGAACGGGGCCATGCGACTGCTGATCATCGAGGACGACCGCGAGGCGGCCGCCTATCTCGTCAAGGCGTTCCGCGAGACCGGACACGTGGCCGACAGCGCGCATGACGGCCTCGACGGGTATGCGCTCGCCCGGGAGGGCGACTACGACGTGCTGATCGTCGACCGGATGCTGCCGAAGCTCGACGGGCTGTCGCTGATCCGGTCGCTGCGCGAGCAGAACGTCGCGACCCCGACCCTGATCCTGTCGGCGCTGGGTCAGGTCGACGACCGCGTGAAGGGCCTGCGCGCCGGCGGCGACGACTACCTGCCGAAGCCCTACGCGTTCTCCGAACTCCTGGCGCGCACCGAGGCACTGGCCCGGCGGCAGGTCGGATCCGGCGCCGCGGAGGAGACGCGCTACCGGATCGGTGACCTGGAACTCGACCGGCTCTCGCACCGGGTGACCCGGGCCGGCCGCGAGATCCCGCTGCAGCCGCGCGAGTTCCGGCTCCTCGAGTACCTGATTCGGCACGCCGGACAGGTCGTGACGCGCACCATGCTGCTCGAGCATGTCTGGGACTACCACTTCGATCCGCAGACCAACGTCATCGACGTCCACGTCTCGCGCCTGCGCAGCAAGCTCGACAAGGGCTTCGCGTCGCCGATCATCCACACGGTCCGGGGCGCCGGCTACGTGCTGCGCTACGACGAGGGCGCGGCCGGGTGAGCGAGGTTTGGACCGACGCGCCGATCGCCCGCGAGACCGCGGCGGCGCGTTTCCAGAAGCTGTTCCGCACCACCGCGTTCAAGCTGTCGCTGGCCTACCTCGCGATCTTCGCCCTCTGCGCCTTCCTGGCGCTCGGCTACGTCGCGTGGAACGCCCGCGCGGTGCTCGACGACCAGATCGTCTCCACGATCGACGCCGAGATCAACGGGCTGTCGGAACAGTACAATGCCGGCGGCCTGCGGCGGTTGATCACCGTGGTGGAGCGGCGCTCCCGCGAGCCCGGCGCCTCGCTCTACCTCGTGACCACGGCCGGCGGCGACCATGTCGTCGGCAATGTCGGCTACGTGCCCGCCGCCGTGCTGGCGACGCCGGGCCAGAGCGAGACGCGCTACGGCCGCAACGACGCGGATGCCGAGGCGCACCGGGCGATCGTGCGGGTCTTCACCCTTCCGGGCGGGTTCCGCCTGCTCGTCGGGCGCGACACCGAGGAGCGCGACCGGCTGCGGGCGGTGATCGGGCGCGCCTTCATCACCTCGCTCGCCGCCGTCGTGATCCTCGGGGTGATCGGGGGCTGGCTCGCGGCGAGCCGGGTGCTGCGCCGCGTCGATGCCATGACCCAGACCACCCGCGCGATCATGGCCGGCGATCTCGACGACCGGCTCCACGTGGCCGGGAACGGCGACGAACTCGACCGTCTCGCATCGAGCCTCAACCAGATGCTGGAGCGCATCGGCGAGCTCATGCGCGGCATGCGCGAGGTCTCCGACAACATCGCCCACGACCTCAAGACGCCGCTGACCCGCCTGCGCAACCGTGCCGACGAGGCCCTGCGCCGCGCCTCCACGCCGGAGGAGCTGCGCGCGGCGCTGGAAGCCGTGATCGAGGAAGGCGACGGGCTGATCCGGGTGTTCAACGCCCTCCTGATGATCGCGCGGCTCGAGGCCGGATCCGCCCGGGAGATCCTCGTGCCGCTGGATCTAGGCCAGACGGTCCGGAGCGTCGGCGAACTGTACGACGCGCTCGCCGAGGATCAGGGGCTGACGCTCGCCGTGCACGCGCAGGACGAACTCACGATCGCGGGCAACCGCGAGCTGATCGGCCAGGCCCTGGCCAATCTCATCGACAACGCCCTGAAATACGGGGCCGAATCCGCGGGCGCGGAGACCAGCGTGACGCTCGAGGCGTGGCGCGATGGGGAGTCGATCCGTCTCGCCGTCTCCGATCACGGTCCGGGCATTCCCGAGGCGGAACGGGCCCGCGTGCTCGACCGGTTCGTGCGCCTCGAGGACGCCCGTTCGCGGCCCGGCTTCGGGCTGGGCCTCAGCCTCGTCAACGCCGTCGTGCGCCTGCACCACGGGAGCCTGCGGCTCGCCGATAACGGGCCCGGCCTGCGGGTCGAGATCGCGTTCCCGGCCACGCCGCGCCCGCAGCCGGCAGCCGGTGACATCGTGCCCGCACCGCCTCCGGGCGACCCTGTGCCGGCATCCCCTTCCCGCGCTACTTAGGTCGCGACCTGTCCCACCGCGAGCGCGCCGTCCCCGACCGTTCGGCCGGGCGCCCGCGTCCCAGGAGGCTCCATGACTCTCAAGACCAAGACCGCCCTCGTCACCGGCTCGACCAGCGGCATCGGGCTCGCCATCGCGCGCGCCTTCGCGGCGGAGGGGGCCAACGTCGTCCTCAACGGGTTCGGGGACGCGACCGCCATCGAGGAGACGCGGGCCGGGATCGAGAGCGCCTACGGGGTCAAGGCCCGCTACTCGGCCGCCGACATGAGCAAGCCCGACGCGATCGCCGCCATGGTGCGCGAGGCAGAGGAGACCTTCGGGGCCGTCGACGTTCTGGTCAACAATGCGGGGATCCAGTTCGTCTCGCCGATCGAGGACTTCCCGGCCGAGAAGTGGGAGCAGATCATCGCGATCAACCTGTCCTCGGCCTTCCACACGATGCACGCGGCGATCCCCGGGATGAAGGCCCGGGGCTGGGGCCGGATCATCAACACGGCCTCGGCCCACTCGCTGGTGGCCTCGCCGTTCAAGTCGGCCTACGTGGCGGCCAAGCACGGGATCGCGGGCCTGAGCAAGACGGCGGCTCTGGAACTCGCGCCCCACAAGATCACGGTGAACTGCATCTCGCCGGGCTATGTCTGGACGCCGCTCGTGGAGGCGCAGATCCCCGACACGATGAAGGCCCGCGGCCTCACCAAGGAGCAGGTGATCGAGGACGTGATGCTGAAGGCGCAGCCGACCAAGGAGTTCGTGACCGTCGACCAGGTGGCCGCGCTGGCGGTGTTCCTGTGCTCCGACGCGACGAGCCAGATCACCGGCGCCAACATCAGCATGGACGGGGGCTGGACCGCGCAGTAGCGCGCCCGGCCTCGACAGGCGCGCCTCGTACAAGGGTCGGCCCCGCCCGCGCCCGGGCGGGGCCGCTCCCGGTCAGCGGCGGCCGTGGACCAGCAGGGCGAGGCCGTAGCCCACCGCGCCCGCGATCAGTAGCGCGACCAGGGGATTCTCCTCCACCCGGGCGCCGACCGCGCTGCGCCCGTCGCGCAGGTACGAGCCGCCACGCTGGTAAACGTCCTCCGCGACGTCGCCGGCGCGCTCGTAGGCGTCGCTCGCGTAGTCACCGGCGCGGTCGGCGATGTCCCGGGCCCTGTCCTTCACCTGACCGTAGACGTTCTGCGCCTGGCCCTGGGCCTCGCGGAAACGTCCCTCGACCGAGTCGCGGTTCGAGCCGGCGAGATCGCCGGCCGCGCCCTGAACCTTGCCGACGGCCTCCTTGGCGCCGCCGACGATCCGATCCGTATCCACCATGGCACTCTCCTGGACGTGAGCGCGGCGTCGCGACACGGGCGCCGCTCGTTACGCCGTCGTCCACCGAACGCGCGAGATGGCGTTTGTGCCCCCGATCACCGCGAAATTGTGCGCCTTCGGCCTGCGCGGCGGCCGGGACCGGTCAGAGCCCGATCAGCTCGGCGATGGCCGCCGCGCCGGCGGCCGGAGAGGTCTCGCCCCGGGCGACGCCGGCCTCCGCCTCGGCCGTGCGGCGACGGACCTCCGGGGAGCCGACGAGGCGCTGGTGCAGGCGCTCGTCGACCAGCGCCCACATCCACTTCACGTCCTGGGCCCGGCGCTTCGCCTGGATCTCGCCGGTCGCCGTGAGCTTCTCCCGGTGGTCGACGATCTTCGCCCACATTGCGTCGAGGCGCAGGTTGTGGAAGCCCGAGATCGTGACGACCGGCGGCGTCCAGGTGGCCGAGGCCGGGGTCAGGATGTGCAGCGCCGCCCGGTATTCCGAGGCCGCCGCGTTGGCGCGCTGCTCGGCTTCGCCCGCATCGGCCTTGTTGACCGCGATCATGTCGGCGAGCTCGAGGATTCCCTTCTTGATGCCCTGCAGCTCGTCGCCCGCCCCGGGCAGCATCAGCACGAGGAAGAAGTCGGTCAGGTCGGCCACCGCCGTCTCCGACTGGCCGACGCCGACCGTCTCGACGAGGATCACGTCGAAGCCCGCGGCCTCGCAGAGCAGCATGGTCTCGCGGGTCTTGGCCGCGACGCCGCCGAGCGTACCGGAGGAGGGGGAGGGGCGGATGAACGCCTTGGGATCGTGCGACAGCCGCGCCATCCGGGTCTTGTCGCCCAGGATCGAGCCGCCGGTCCTCGAGGAGGACGGGTCGACCGCGAGCACCGCAACCTTGTGACCGGCCTCCGTCAGGTTCGACCCGAGGGCGTCGATGGTGGTCGACTTGCCGACGCCGGGTACGCCGGTGATGCCGACGCGGATCGCCCGGCCGGTCTCGGGCAGGACCGAGTCGATCAGGTTCGCCGCCAGCGCCCGGTGATCGGCGCGCTTGGACTCGGCCAGCGTGATGGCCCGGGCCAGAGCGGCGCGGTCGCCGCGCAGCAGGCGCTCGCGGAGACTCTCGATGTCGATGGACGGCGTCATGCTCCCTTCATGGCCGCGGCGACGGCCGCCGTCGAGGGGGAGAGCATCGGGGTCGGGGGATGGCCGGCCTGTGTCCCGCCCACCACAAGCCCGGCCGTGCCCGCTATTCACGCCGCGTCGCGTCGCTCGTGCCCCGCGATGGTCACGATCCTGGGCAACGGAAGGCGTCCCGCCCGAGCGTAACCGGATCATGTCGAGCCATATCGTCTCACGCCGCATCCTTCTTCGCTTCGGAGCGCTCGCGGGCGCCGCGGGCCTCGCCCCGTCGCTCGGCGCCTGCGTCACCGACGACCTCGGGTCCGGGGCGGCGCTGCCCGAGAAGCAGTCGGCCCTCGACGTCATGCCGGTGCTGCTGGTCGCCACGACCCGCAAGCCCGTGGGCAACCCGCCCCGGCCGCCGTATTTCAGCAGCGACCGCGGCCGCGGCCTGAGCTTCGCCGAGGTGCGCCTGTCACCGCCCGACCGCTCGCTGCTCGGCAAGGTCTCGTCCGTCATCACCGGCGACTGGACCATCGGCGCGGTTCCGAAATCCGAATCCGGACCGGGCGCCGCCGAGGCCTTCGCCCAGGCGGCCCTCGGACGCGACGTGCTGATCTACGTCCACGGCTACCGCGAATCGTTCGAATCGGCCGCGGTCAGCGCCGCCCGGCTCTCGGACGGGATCCGGTTCCGCGGCGTCTCCGGCCTGTTCACGTGGCCGTCGGCGGCCGCGACCCTCGACTACAATTACGATCGCGAGAGCGCCCTCTGGTCGCGCGACGCCTTCGAGGACCTGCTGAAGGCGCTCGCCGCCTCGCCGAGCGGCGGCCGCATCAACATCGTCGCGCACTCGATGGGCACGCTCCTCACCCTCGAGACCCTGCGGATGCTCCGCGCCGAGGCGGGCGAGGCGGCGATGTCGCGGATCGGCGCCGTGGTGCTGGCCGCCCCCGACATCGACTTCGACCTGTTCTCCAACGGCGTCGCCCGCATGGGACCCGACGTCTCGAAGATCACCGTGATCTCCTCGACCAACGACCGGGCGCTCGAGCTCTCCGCCGCGCTGGCGGGGGGCGTGCGCGCCGGCGCCGCCGATCGCGCCAAGCTCGAGGCGCTCGGCGTGCGCGTCGCCGATGCCTCCGATTACGGCGGCGGCCTGATCAACCACGACCTGTTCCTCTCGAACCCGGACGTCCAGGGCGTGGTCAAGCGCGCCATCGCCCGCGGCGCCGGCGTCTGACGCTCACCCGGTCCGTGTCGCCATGCTCTGCGGCGGCAGGGGCTCCTCCGGCAGGACCGGCGCGTCGCCCGAGGCGTCCAGGTGGTCGATCCGGTCGGCCCAGACCCGGAAGCCCACCAGGGGATTCGGTCCGAACGTGTGGGTCAGCGGCACGTCCGCGGCGTCCCGGCCGTACGCGACCATGACCCGGCCGATCCGCGGGCTGTTGTTGCGCGGGTCGAACACGTGCCAGGCGCCGCCGAGGTAGACCTCCATCCAGGCCGCGAAGTCGCCCGCCGGGTGCGGCTCGGGCTCGCCGATGAAGCTGATATAGCCGGTGCAGTACCGGGTCGGGATGTTCAGGGCGCGGCAGAACGCGACGGCCAGGTGGGTGAAGTCCCGGCAGACGCCGCGCCCGCCCGCGTAGGCGTCCGCGGCCGTGCGGTCGCGATGGGCGAACTCGTAGCCGAACACGATGTGGGCGTGGACGAAGTCGCAGACCGCCTGCACCCGGGCCCAGCCGGGCTCGGTATGGCCGAAGAGACGCCACGCCGCGTCGGCCAGCAGGTCGGACTCGCAGTAGCGGCTGGGGAGCAGGAACATGATCGTCTCGGCGGGCAGCGCCTCGATCGCGTGCTGCGCGGCCTCCGGGTGCGCCGGATCGGGCCTCCCGCTGTCTCGGATCACGGCGTCGGTCCCGACGGTGAAGTTGCCGGCGGGCGCGGTCAGCCGGCCGCACAGGTTGCCGAAACCGTCGCGGTAGATCGCCACCGGGACGGGCGGATCGGTCCGGAGCGTGTCGGGCGCCTCCAGGGCGGCCGCCCCGGAGGGATGCACGTTGAGCATCACCACCATGGGCACGGGGTAGGGGAAGGCGTAGCGCATCTCGCAGCCGAGCCTGATCCGCATGCGCGGGTGATCCTTCGTGTTCGAGACTGTGGCCGCCCTGATGGGCGCAGGATCCGTGCCGCGCCGAATCGTGCGGGTCGGGCCGCGACGGGCTTGGCGGCCGTCCGCTTCACCCCTACAGCATCCCCGCGCGACGCTCGTGTCAGACGGACGAAACCGTGACGTTTCTTCCCGGGGCAGCGCGTCGCACCCGTGCGCCAGCCCGCGGACCGGGCGCGCCTGAGGACGGTTACGAGAGGGATGCCGGCCATGTTCACGCTCGAGATCGACGGCACCGCCGTTGCGGTGATCAACAGCGACGAGGCGTCCGCCAAGGACCTCTTCACCTGTGACGGCTTCAAGGAAGACATCCGGACCATGACGACCGGCGGGAGGCCGGTCTGGAACGGCACGTCGGCGCTCACGGTCCGGGCCGCCACCGAGGACGAGGTCGAGATCTTCGAGGACGCCCTCGCCGAGGACGACGGCGAGGGTGATTTCGTCGAGGATCCGCGCCACACCGGGTCCGATTCGGACGACGAGGACGAGGCCGACATCGTCTTCCTCGTGGATATCGACGAGGACGAGGACGAGGCCGACGCCTGAGCGCGGCTGAACCCGACCGCCTCCCGGGCGGTTTCCGATCCGATCTGGATCGGATCCCGGGAGGACGGCATGGCTGACAGCAGACGGATCGTCGACGCGCTCGTGCGGTCGAGGCGCGGCGGGCTCGCCGCCGGTGCCGCCCTCGGCGGACTGGCGCTGATCGGCGGCCTCGCCTACCGGGCGCTGCGCGGGGCGCCCCCGCCCGAGGCCGGGGGCCCGGACTTCACGAAGGTCGACGAGGACGAGGCCCGGCTGATGCTGCGGGCCATGGTGGCGGCCACGACGGCCGACGGGATGGTCGACGCCGCGGAGCGCAGGCGCCTCGACGCCGCCGTGGCGGAGGCGGGCCTCGATCCCGACGGTCGAGCCTGGCTCGAGCGCGAGCTCGCGGACCCGGCCGACGTCGACGCGATCGCCGACCGGGTCGCGGATCCCGACGCGGCGGCGCGGATCTTCGCGGCGGCGCGACTCGCCATCGAGCCCGACACGCTTCAGGAGCGTCAGTTCCTGAAGATGCTGGCCGAGGCCCTCGACCTGCCCGCGGAGGCGGTCGAGCGTGTCGAGCGCGACATCGGAGCCTGACTGGCAACCTGCCCGAAGGGCGGATCTCCCACGGCGGCCGAGCTTCGTGCTAGGCTCCCGCGCGACGACGGGTCCGGAGGACGGCCCGCGCGCGGGAGGACGGGACATTTCATGGCAGGACTGTCAGTGCCCGCGCCCGGGCGCGCCCGCCGGCGGGCCTGCGCGCTGGTCGCAGCCATGCTGATCGCCGGCGGCTCCGCGCGCGCGGCCGATCCGGCCGCCGGCCCCCTGACGATCGCCGAGCAGGGCAGCTTCTTCGTCGGCGGCCGCGACGTCCAGTCCGACACGCTCTCGACGCTGCCGGCCTACGCGCCGTCGGGCACGATCAGCGTCGACCAGATCTACGTCCGCTATCAGGTCCCGGTGAATGCCGGACGGCCGCCGCTGGTCCTGATCCACGGCTGCTGCCTCACCGGCAAGACCTGGGAGACGACGCCCGACGGGCGCATGGGCTGGGACGAGTATCTCGTCCGGCGCGGCTTCCCGACCTACGTGATCGACCAGGCTTGGCGCGGCCGCTCGGCGGCGAGCCCGGCCCAGATCAACGCCGTGAAGACGGGGCAGGCCGACCCCAAGACGCTGCCGGCCGTGTTCTCGGCCGGGCGCGAGCCGGCCTGGGCGATCTTCCGGTTCGGGCCGGAATACCCGAAGGTGTTCCCCGGCATGCAGTTCCCCCTGGAGGCCCAGGGCGAGTTCTGGAAGCAGATGGTCCCGGACTGGTCGGCCGCCCTGCCGGTGCCGAACCCGACCGTGCCGGCCCTGTCGGAGCTCGCCAAGCGGCTCAAGGGCGCGGTGCTTATCTCGCACTCGCAGTCGGGGATCTACCCGTTCCAGACCGCCGCCCTCGATCGGACCGGCCTGCGCGCCATCGTGGCCATCGAGCCGGCCGCCTGCCCGGACCCGGCCAAGGACGACCTCGCGCCCTACAAGGACCTGCCGATCCTCGTCCTGTTCGGGGACTACGTCGACGCCTCGCCCCGCTGGGCGCCGCGGCTCAAGCAGTGCCGCAGCTTCGTGGCGGCCGCCAACGCCGCGGGCGGCAAGGCGGAGCTGATCCTGCTGCCCGAGATCGGCATCCACGGCAATTCGCACATGCTGATGCAGGACAAGAACAGCCTCGACATCGCCGACTGGCTGGTCGGCTGGATCGACAAGCGGGCGCCCGGCAAGTCCTGAGGCGTGCCGGTCGAACCGGTGTGCGTTCAAACGGTTCGGTCGCCACAACCGTCATCGCGAGCCCAGGGAAGTGACCCAGGGCTGCCCGGCCTCTGCGGTCGTCGCGCCGACTGGATCGCTTCGCCGCGCTCGCGAGGACGGCGGCGCGGATGATGGCGTCCCTGCCGAGGTCGGTGACGGGGCGTCTTCTCAGCCCGGCCTGTGCGTGCTGAGGAACGTGCCCATCCGCTCCAGCGCCCGCCGGATGTTCTCGGCCGAATTGGCGTAGGACAGGCGGAGGTAGCCCTCGCCGTGGACGCCGAAATCCGGACCGCCGATCACCGCCACGCCCGCTTCCTCCAGGAGGGTCGAGGCCAGGGGCTTCGCCTTCCAGCCGGTCCGGGCGATGTTCGGGAAGGCGTAGAACGCTCCCTTGGGCGCGATGCAGGAGACGTCCGGCAGGGCGTTCAGCCCGTCGACCACGATCGCCCGGCGCCGGTCGAACTCGGCGACCATCTCGGCCACGCAAGCCTGCGGTCCGTCGAGCGCCGCGATGCCGGCCCACTGGGTCGCCGCGTTGACGCAGGAATGCGCGTTGACCGCGAGCTTGCGCGCCGCGTCGTAGAGCGGCTTCGGCCAGACTGACCAGCCGAGCCGCCAGCCTGTCATCGCGTAGGTCTTCGACGCGCCGTCGAGGTAGACCAGCCGGTCGCGGATCTCGGGATATTTCAGCAGCGAGTGGTGGGTCTCGCCGTCGTACGTCATGGTGCCGTAGATCTCGTCCGACAGCACCGCGACGTCGGGGTGCTCGGCGAGGCCCTTCACCAGGGCGTCGATCTCGGCCTTCGGCGTCACGCCGCCGGTGGGGTTGGCGGGCGAGTTGACGATCAGCAGCCGCGTCTTCGGCGTGATCAGCGCCAGGGTCTCGGCCGCCGAGAAGGCGAAGCCGTTCTCCTCGCGGATCGGCACCGGCACGGGCGTCGCCCCGGTGAACTCGATCATCGAGCGGTAGATCGGGAAGCCGGGGTCCGGATACAGGATCTCGGTCCCGGGCGCGCCGAACATCAGGATCGCCATGAACATGGTGACCTTGCCGCCCGGCACGATCATCACGGAATCCGGCGAGACCTCGACGCCGTGGCGGCGGTGGATGTCGCGGGCCACCGCCTCGCGGAGCTGCGGGATGCCGACAGCCGGCGTGTAGCCGTGGTGTCCGTCGCGCAGGGCCTTGATCCCCGCCTCGACCACGTGGGCGGGCGTGGGCATGTCCGGCTGGCCGATGCCGAGGTTGATCACGTCCCGACCCTGCGCGGCGAGGGCCTGGGCCCGCGCCAGAACCGCGAAGGCGTTCTCCTCGCCGATGCGCGAGAAGGCCGGGACCACGTGCAGCATCGCGCCCTCCGGGCGGTGGGACGTCAGTGCTTGGACCGCTCCGAGAGCTTCATCGCGCCGAACGACATCGCCGCGGCGATCGCGCCCAGGATCACGAAGGTCTTCACGGAGGCGTAGAACAGGTCCGGGTTGATGCCCTCATCGGTGTAGAGCACGAGCCCGATGGCCGCGAGCGGCAGCGAGATGAGGGCGAAGAGCGGGACGAGCGGGTTCATGTTCGGCACTCGGGATCCGGCGCGCGGCTGACCGCGGCCCTGGGAAAGCGCCCCTGCATATCACCGTGCTGCGAAGGTTGGGACCCCGCGAGCTGCAGTTTTTCGCCGGCTCGCCCGAACGCTCATGGATGCGCAATCATTTCGCGCAACAGTGGCGTCTCCGGGAGGGCGGACACGTATGCGTTGGGCATCGGTCGATTCGAAAGGCAAGGGAGCTGGGAGTTCAGGCTCCAGATCCTCCAGCGTCGAGACGCTGGCGCTCCATATCGGGCGGCTGCTGCGACATCCCGCCTACCGGCGCGAGTCGGTCGTGAGCCCGCTCCTGCGGCGCCACCTGCCGTTCGAGGCCGGCTACGCCTGGAACGGCGAGGCCGGCCTGCGCGCCCGGCTGACGAGCGCCGCCCTCGACGAGGCGAGCATGGATCACCTGATCCGCAACGTGCAGGCCGAGTTCCTGCGCCTGCGCCGGCCCGCCGATACCTGAGCCGGATCCGGCTCAGGCCGGGACCCGGACGGTGGCCCGCAGACCACCCAGCGGGCTGTCGTGCAGGGTTATGTCGCCGCCGTGGGCCCGGGCGATGTCCCGGGCGATCGACAGGCCCAGCCCGGAGCCGCCGGCATCCTGACGCGCGTCGTCGAGCCGCACGAACGGCTTGAACACGTCCTCGCGGCTCTCCGCCGGAATGCCGGGCCCGTCATCGTCGATCGAGACGAGGAAGGTCCGGGCCTCCAGCCGGCCGGAGATCGCCACCGTCTCGCCGTAGCGGACGGCGTTGGCGGCGAGGTTGAACAGGCAGCGCCGGAAGGCGCCGGGCCGCACCGTGACCTCTGGCGCGCCGGCGAGATCGACCGCGGAGACGTGGGCGCCGAGGCGCTCGACGTCGGTCCGCAGGTCCTCCAGCAGGGCGCGCATGTCGGTGGGCGTCGCGGGCTCGGCCGAATCGCCCCGCGCGAAGGCGAGGTAGCCCTCCAGCATCCGGCTCATCTCGTCGACGTCGCGGCTGAGATCCTCGATCTCCTCGGTCTGCTCGATCAGCGCCAGGGACAGGCGGAACCGGGTCAGGATGGTGCGCAGGTCGTGGCTGACGCCGTTCAGCATCGTCGTGCGCTGCTCCATCGCCCGCTCGATGCGCCGCTTCATCTCGATGAAGGCGTGGCCGGCCTGACGCACCTCGCGGGCGCCGCGGGGCCGGAACTCGATCTCCCGCCCCTTGCCGAAGCCCTCCGCCACGGCCGCGAGCCGCAGGATCGGCTTGATCTGGTTGCGCAGGAACAGGATCGCGACGCCGAGCAGCACCAGCGACGAGCCGATCATCCACACGAGGAAGATGTGCGAGTTCGACGCGTAGGCCTGGCTGCGCCGGGCGGTGATGCGCATCACCCCGTCGGGGATCGCCACGCGGATCTCGATCAGGTTCGAGCGCCCGACCGTGTCGATCCAGAACGGTCTTCGGATCTGGCGCTTGATCTCGTCGGACAGGGCCTCGTCGAGGATCGAGAAGAACGGGCGCGGGCCCGGTGGCGGCAGCTTGGCGCCCTTGAGGATGTCGAGGTCGAGGTTCAGCCGTTCCCCGGCGATGCGCGCGAGGGTCTCGGCATCCTTGTCCTGCGGGTAGCTCTCGTAGATGTCGATCAGCGCGGCGACGTCCGCCGTGACCGCCGCCGACAGGCGCTTGGTCACGAGCTGCCAGTGCCGCTCCATGAAGGTGTAGGCGATCACCGACTGGAGCAGGACCACCGGCGCGATGATGATGATCAGCGAGCGGGCGTAGAGGCCCTTCGGCAGGACGTCGCCGATCGCCCGGCTGACGCGCTTCCACAGGCGGCGCGGGGGCGAGCGCGGCGGCTCCTTGCGGAGCGTCCGGGCGAGGGCGGGATCCGGGGCGTTCATGGGGCTGGGCGCCGGGGCCGGGCCCATCGGGCGAGAGGGGCCTCGGTTTCAGCGAAACGTCCACCCCACGCCCTCATCCTGAGGTGACCGCGCCAGCGGGCCTCGAAGGAGGGCTCCAGGGGTCGCGCGGCCGGCTGGAGGGCTCCTTCGAGGCCTCCGCTGCGCTCCGGCACCTCAGGATGAGGCTGTGGTTTGGACATGCCGGACACTAATCGGGGCGCCGTCTCCGCGAAAGATCGTGGGTGCAGAGTATGGCCGACCGACGATCTCGGCCAATGTTCCCTGACGCTCCCTTCAGCATGAGGGCTTCTTGCACCGCGGCACGCGGGCCATACCTGTGAGGGGCGGGGGGCGCCCGCCGGCCGGAAGTCCACGAGGCCATGCTCAGCACAGACACAGACATCCTCTCCGCCGCACAGTCCTGGCGGCGCGACGGCCGCGCCGTGGCCCTCGCCACGGTGATCGAGACCTGGGGCTCCGCCCCCCGACCGGTGGGCAGCCACCTCGTGGTCGACGGCGAGGGCAATTTCCTCGGCTCCGTCTCCGGCGGCTGCGTCGAGGGCGCGGTGATCACCGAGGCGATCGAGGTGATCGAGGCGGGCGTGCCGCGCGTCCTCGAATTCGGCGTCGCGGACGAGACCGCGTGGCGCGCCGGCCTGTCCTGCGGCGGCCGGATCCGGGTCTTCGTCGAGCGGGTCGACTGATGCGCGGCGACGTCCTGGCAGCGCTCAACGACGCGCGGGCCGCGCGCCGCGCCGCGATCCTCATCACCGACATCGCCGACGGCGCGCAGCGCCTCGTCGGCGAGGACGCGATCGCCGCCGATCCCCTCGCCGACGTGCTGGCGAAGCACCTCGCCTCCGGCAAGAGCGGCCTCGTCGAGGCGGGCGGGCGGACCCTGTTCCTGACCGTGCAGGTGCCGCCGGTGCGGCTCGTCGTGGTCGGCGCGGTCCACATCTCGCAGGCCCTGGCGCCGATGGCCGCGGGGCTCGACCTCGCGCTCACGGTGATCGACCCGCGCACCGCCTTCGCGACGCCCGAGCGCTTCCCCGGCACCCCGCTGGTCGCCGAATGGCCGGACGCCGCCCTCGGGACCAGCGTGCCGGTCCTCGACCGCTACTGCGCCCTCGCGGCCCTGACCCACGATCCGAAGATCGACGATCCCGCGCTGAAGGCGGCGCTGACGGCCGAGTGCTTCTACGTCGGCGCCCTCGGCTCCCGGAAGACCCACGCGGCGCGCGTCGCGCGGCTCACGGAGGCCGGGTTCACGCCGGCGCAGATCGGCCGGATCCGCGCGCCGATCGGCCTGCCCATCGGCGCCGTGAGCCCGGCCGAGATCGCCCTGGCGGTGCTCGCCGAGATCGTCGCCGCCCTGCGCCGCGTGCCCCGCCCGGAGGTCGCGTGAGGTTCGGAACCGTCCCGGTCGCGGACTCGGCCGGGCTGATCAGCGCGCACACGGTGCGGCGGGCCGACATCACCCTGCGCAAGGGCGCCGTCATCGCCGCGGAGGCCGCCGCCGGCCTGGCGCGCGCCGGCCTGTCGGAGATCGTGGCGGCCACGCTCGAGCCCGGCGACGTCGGCGAGGACGCCGCCGCGGCGCGGCTCGCCGCGCGCCTGCGCGGGCCGAACCTGCGCGTCGAGGCGCCCTTCACCGGCCGCAGCAACCTGTTCGCCGAGACGGCGGGGGTGCTCACCCTCGATCCGGCCCGGATCGACGCGGTCAACGCCGTCGACGAGGCGGTGACGGTGGCGACGCTGCCGCGCTTCCGGCCGGTGGTCGAGGGCGAGATGGTCGCCACGGTGAAGATCATCCCCTACGCCGTGCCGGGCGCCGTGCTGGCCCGGGCCTGCGCGGCCGCGGAGGGCGACGTCCTCGGGGTGGTGCCGTATCGCCGCCGCCGGGTGGCCGTGGTCTCGACGCGCCTGCCGAGCCTCAAGGAGACGACGATCGACAAGACCCTCCGGGCCCTGGCCGACCGCCTCGCGCCCGCGGGCGCCGCGATCGTGGCCGAGACCCGGGTGCCCCACACCGCCGCCTCCGTGGCGGCGTCCCTGGCGGAGATGATCGACCGCGCCGGGGCCGACCTCGTGGTGGTGTTCGGCGCCTCGGCGATCGCCGACCGGCGCGACGTCATCCCGGCCGGCATCGCGGCGGCGGGCGGCCGGGTCGACCATCTCGGGATGCCGGTCGACCCCGGCAACCTGCTCCTCGTCGGCGCCCGCGGCGGCGTGCCGCTGATCGGCGCGCCGGGCTGCGCCCGCTCGCCCAAGGAGAACGGCTTCGACTGGATCCTCCACCGCCTGCTGGCGGACCTGACCGTGACCCGGGCCGACATCGTCGCCCTCGGCGTCGGCGGCCTGCTGATGGAGATCGTCTCGCGCCCGCAGCCCCGCGCCGGCGGCGCGGCCGCGGCGGACGAGCCGGATCCGGGGGCGGAGGACAGGAATGCCTGAGATCGGCACGATCCTGCTCGCCGCGGGCCTCGGCAGCCGGTTCGGCGCCGCGCCGAAGCTGCTCGCGCCCCTCGACGGGCGGCCGCTGCTGCGCCACGCCGCGGAGGCGGCCCTCGGCGCCCGGCCCCGGCCGGTGGTCGCCGTGCTCGGCGCGCACGGGGCGGCGGTCCGCGACGCGCTGGCGGGGCTCGACCTCGTCCGCGTCGACAATCCGGATTACCGCTCCGGCCTCGCGAGCTCGCTGCGCGCCGGTCTCGCGGCGCTGCCCGCCACCTGCACGGCCGCCATCGTCGTGCTGGGCGACATGCCGCGCGTCACCGCCGCGCATCTCGACCGCTTGGCGGAGGCCTTCGCGGAGGCCTCGGCGGGCGCCGCGGAGCCGCCTGCGGCCGTGGTGCCAGTGCAGGCCGGCCGGCGGGGGAACCCGGTGCTGCTCAACCTGCGCCGCCTCGGCCCGGACATCGCCCGCCTCGCCGGCGATCACGGGGCCGGGCCGCTCCTGAAGGGTCGGCCGGACGTGCTGGAGATCCCGGGCGACCCGGCCACCGCCCTCGACGTCGACACGCCGGACGCGCTGGCCGCGCTGCGCGGTCAGCGCCCCGCCGCGTCGCGCCCGCGCGCGGCCTTCGCCTCGGCCCGGCACCGGTCCGAGCAGTAGCGGACCTCGTCCCAGACGCGCTCCCACTTCTTGCGCCACGCGAACGGGCGGCCGCACTGGGCGCAGATCTTCTCCGGCAGATCGCCCTTGCGGCGCATCGGCGGCATCGCGGCTCCTCCCGGCCTATCCGGGCCGGCGCGCGTCGGGGCCGGTCCCGGCCGCCCGGCGCAGGCGCGCGTCCAGCGCGTGGGCGAGGCCGAGCATGATCGCGATCCCCCCGACATTGACCGCGATCTGCAGCGGCCAGATGGGGTCGAAGGTCCGGTAGAGGATGCGGCCGATCAGCGCCGCCAGGCATCCGGCGGCGAAGATCTCCAGCGAGTGCCGCCCGCAGGCGTCGACGAGGCGCAGCCGCCGCCACCGGCTCGCGCGGGCCACGGCGGGCGCGCTGAACAGCAGGTAGGCCAGCGCCAGCATGTTGATCAGGCGCAGGGGCGCGACGTGGCTCTTGTCGGGCGGCCCGATCGCCAGCGGCCGGAGGTCCGGAAGCCCCCACTCCGCCCAGGACCCGCCCTGCAGGAACGCGAAGGCGAGGTAGGCCGCGGCCGCGGCCACGGCCCAGCCGCGCCGCGGCAGCAGGCCGTCATGGGCACGGACCGTGACCGCGAGCGCCGCGCCGATCACGAACAGGAACTGCCACGCGAAGGGGTTGAAGTACCACCCGTCGTCCACCGCCGCGGCGTTCGGGAGGTTCAGCTGGTGATCGACGTTCGCGGCGAGCCAGAGGGCACCCGACAGGCCCAGCACGCCCCAGATCCCGCGCCGCATCCCGAGATAGATCAGCGGGAACAGCGCCAGCAGCAGGATGTAGAGCGGCAGGATGTCGAGGTAGTTCGGGAGCGCGTTCAGCGCGAGGCCGCGCAGCAGGCCCGGCAGCAGCCCCATCTGCAGCAGCGGCGCGACGCCGAATCGCGGCGTCAGGCCGGTGAGGTCCATCCAGATCCGGACGATGACCAGGGTCGCGAGCAGCAGCCCGGCCTGGAACAGGTAGATGCGCAGGCAGCGCTTGGCGATGCGCGTGAGCGCCGTCCGGATCCCGGCGCGCCGGAACAGCCCGCCGTAGGCGATCATCGACGAGTAGCCGGCCAGCAGCACGAAGATCTCGGCGGCGTCCGAGAACCCGAAATTGTGCAGTGTCAGCAGGGCCGGCGCGTTGCGCGGGATGTGGTCGATGAAGATCGTCAGGAGCGCGAGGCCGCGCACCACGTCGACCCGCGCGTCGCGCGCGGGCTTCGCCGGCCGTGCCTCCGCGGGCGGTGGGGGGAGCGCCCGCGGTTCCGCGGCGCCGGGCCGTTCGAGATCGTCGAGGCGCGTCACTCAGCCCATCACCGTGGCGCTCTCCGTCCGGACGCGGAGCGGCCGGGGCCGCGGTGCAACCATAGCGCGCCGGCCGCCCGAGGCCCCGCCGATCACGCGCCTTTGTTCGGATGTGCACAACGGCGGGGTCGCACCGATGATCCGCCCGCCGCGGCGGCCGTTGGCCGCGCCGCCCCCTCGCGTCGCGGCGGGGCCCGGTATAGACGCGGCCGACGATCCCGGTTCCCGGCGCCCGCGCCGGCACGGGGCGCGTCGCTGGGTTCGTGGCAGGGTTGAGGGCAAGGGGCATGCGCGTCCTCGTCACCGGAGCGGGAGACTATCTCGGCCGCCGCCTGCTCGAGGCGCTGCGTCGGGACCTGCCGTCGGGCAGCCCCATCCTCGGCCTCGACCGGAGCCCGCCACCGCCCCTCGACGGCGTGACGCTGAGGGCCGTGGACCCGTTCGACGCGCGCGAGCTCGCCGAGACGGTCGCGGCCTTCGACCCGACCTGCGTGTTCCACCTCGCGGCGCTGGCCTCGGTGGCGCAGTCGAGCGAGACGCCGTCCTACGCCTGGCGGGCGGAGCTGCTCGGCACCCTCAACCTCGCCGAGGCGGTGGCGCGGACCCGCGCGGCGCTGGTCTTCCTCAGCTCCACGGTCGTCTACGGCGAGGTGTTCCGCGCCTGCCCGCGCCCGGACGAGAGCGTCACGCCGCGCCCCGACACGATCTCGGGCCGGACCAAGAACGCCTGCGAGTACATCCTCCGCGACGTGCTGGCGAATGCCCGGATCAAGCATCTCGTGCTGCGGCCGTCGAACTACATCGGGGCCGGGCAGAGCGAGACCTTCGTGGTCGCCTCCTTCGCCGGTCAGATCGCCCGCATCGAGCGGGGGCTGGCGCCGCCGAGCCTGGAGGTCGGCGACCTCTCGGCGGGGCGCGACTTCCTCGACGTGGCCGACGTCACCGCGGCGTGCCTGCGCGTGATCGCCCGGATCGACGACCTGCCGGACGGCGGCATCTTCAACGTGGGATCGGGGGTCGTCACACCGGTCTCCGACATCCTGGAGACGCTGCGCGGCCTGACGGAGGCGCGGTTCGACCTGCGCGTCGCGCCCGGCCGGGTCCGCCCGGCGGGCGTGCGCAGCGAGGGCTGCGACCCCGCGGCCTTCGCGACCGCCACCGGATGGGCCCCGACCATCCCGCTCGCGCAGAGCCTGGCGACGATCCTGGCGGAGGCGCGGGCGCGCCTCCGGTGATCCGTCACCGGGCAGAGGTGACGGCAACGCCCTCGGACGGGCGCGCGGCTCCGGAACGCCGGCGGCGCCCCGGAGCCGCGACCGGTCTCAGCGCGAGAAGCGCTTGTACTTGATCTTCTTCGGCATGATCGAATCCGCCCCGAGCCGGCGGACCTTGTCGGCCTCGTAGTCGGAGAAGTTGCCCTCGAACCACTCGACGTGGCTGTCGCCCTCGAAGGCCAGGATGTGCGTGGCGATGCGGTTCAGGAACCAGCGATCGTGGCTGATGATGACCGCGCAGCCGGCGTAATCCTCCAGCGCGTCCTCGAGGGCGCGCAGGGTCTCCATGTCGAGGTCGTTGGTCGGCTCGTCGAGGAGCAGCACGTTGGCGCCGCCCTTCAGGGTCCGGGCGAGGTGAACGCGGTTGCGCTCACCGCCCGAGAGGGTGCCGACCTTCTTCTGCTGGTCGGGTCCCTTGAACGCGAAGGCCGCGCAGTAGGCGCGCGAATTGATCTCGCGCTTGTTGAAATAGATGATGTCGTTGCCGCCGGAGACCTCCTGCCAGACCGTGGCGTTCGGGTCGAGGGCGTCGCGCGACTGGTCGACGTAGCCGAGCTTCACCGTCTCGCCGACCTCGATCTTGCCGTTGTCGGGCTTCTCCTGGCCGGTGATCATCTTGAACAAAGTGGTCTTGCCGGCCCCGTTCGGGCCGATCACACCGACGATGCCGCCGGGCGGCAGCTTGAACGACAGGTCCTCGATCAGCAGCCGGTCGCCGAACGCCTTGCTGAGGTGCTCGAACTCGATGACGTTGTTGCCGAGTCGCTCGTCGATCGGGATGACGATCTGCGCGGACGCGTCGACCTTCTGCGCCTGCTTGGCGACCAGCTCCTCGTAGCGGGTGATGCGCGCCTTCGACTTCGACTGGCGGGCCTTCGGCGAGGCGGCGATCCACTCCTGCTCGCGGGCGATGGAGCGCTGCCGGACCATGTCCTCGCGGCCCTCCTGCTCCAGGCGCTTCTGCTTCTGGACCAGCCACGCCGAGTAGTTGCCCTCGTACGGGATGCCCTTGCCGCGATCGAGCTCCAGGATCCAGCTCGTCACGTTGTCGAGGAAGTAGCGGTCGTGGGTCACGATCAGGATCGCGCCCGGATACTGGCGCAGGTGACCCTCCAGCCAGTTCACCGTCTCGGCGTCGAGGTGGTTGGTGGGCTCGTCGAGCAGCAGCAGCTCCGGCTCCCACAGGAGCAGGCGGCACAGCGCGATGCGGCGGCGCTCGCCGCCCGAGAGGGTCGCGACCGGCTGCTCGTCGCTCGGGCAGCCCAGGGCCTCCATGGCCTGATCGACCTTCGAGTCGAGCTCCCAGAGGCCCAGCGACTCGATCCGGTCCTGGAGCTCGGTCATCTCGTCGGCGGTCTCCTCCGAGTAGTTCATGGCGAGCTCGTTGTAGCGGTCGAGCATGGCCTGCTTCTCGGCGACGCCCTCCATCACGTTCTCGCGGACGGACTTGCTCGGATCGAGCTGGGGTTCCTGCGGCAGGTAGCCGACGCGCGCGCCCTGCGCGACCCAGCCGTCGCCGGTGAACTCCTTGTCGATGCCCGCCATGATCTTGAGCAGCGTCGACTTGCCGGAGCCGTTGATGCCGAGCACGCCGATCTTGGCGTCGGGGTAGAAGGACAGGTTGACGCTATCCAGGACCTTCTTGCCGCCGGTATAGGCCTTGGTCAGGCCCCGCATGTGGTAGATGAATTCGCGAGCCATCGCGGATCGTCCTCAGCGCGTTGTTCGGGACCGCGCGGATCGTGCCAGCGGCACGGGTCAGGCACCGGGCCTCAGCACCCGTCCTGGACGCGCGTCCCTACGATATAGGAATGACCCTCTCGGAGTATCAGGCCCGCCGGGACGCGGCAAGGACGCGACAAGGACGGACCGGCCGCCGGCGGGCGCCGGATCGCTCACGCGAAGGGGTTCTTGACCGTTCGCGGCGGCGCGTCCGGCACCTCCGCCACCGCGTCCGGCAGGTCGGACGCTTCCAGGGCCTTCACGATCGCGTCCAGCGTCTCCCGGAGCAGCCTGGCCTGCTCCAGGCCGGTCCGGTCGCGGGTCAGGTCGAGGGATCCGTGCAGGGCGATCCGGTCCGTGCCGTTCTCGAAGCTCAGGGCGCCGACGGAGCGCACGCCGGCATCGTCGGCGAACGGCGCGAAGCCCTCGGTGTCCGAGTTCTTGCCGTCCGGGCTCTCGTTGTCCGGGCTTGCCGTCTTGGGCCGGGCGCGTCGCTTGTTCTCGGGCATCGGGTCCTCTCAGAAGCTCTCAGAAGAACGTGCGCAGGAAGTCGCGGACGAGCTTGCGCAGGGCGCGGGCGAGTTCGCGCTCGAGCCAGTCCTGCCAGGTCTGCTCGTGCCGGGGCCGGCGCTCCTCCGCGCGGGCGGAGGCCTGAGGATCCGGCAGCCCCATCGCGGTCGCCCGGGCCGCGGGCGGCAGGCCGGGAAAGACGTCGATGCCGGCTTCCTGGCGGAGATCGTCGATCGACAGGGCGCGCCAGTCCTTCGAATCGTCGTTCCGGGCGAGGTAGGCGCCCGCCTCGCCGCGCGACGGGTCGTACACGGCCTTGAAGAGCTGTGTCGGGACGAGCACGCCGCCCTTGATCTGCTGCACCGCGTCGCCCGCGAAGATCACCCCGGTGACGACGAAGAGCGCGCCCCGGCGGGTGGCCAGGCGCCGGGTGCTCTCCTCGATATCCGCCCAGAGTCCCCGGTTCAGGACGCGGTTCTGCGGCACGATGTTGGCGAGGCTGAACGACTCGGCCTGGGCGGCGAGGGTCGGCATGTCCCCGGCCGGCGCGAGATGGCCCCGGTCGAACCCGCTGCGGACGTAATCCTCCAGCGCGGCGCGCTGATCCTCCGGCAGGCGCGTCTCCTCGTGGAAGGAATCGTCGCGGGCCACCGCCCGGGCCGCCGCGACGCTGGCGCGGGTGAGGTGCTCGGCGGCGTAGAGCGGCGTGCGCGTCACGCCGGAATGCAGGACCGCGAAGGCCTCGAAGCACAGCGGGACCGCGCGGACGGCGAGCTTCGGATTCGTGAGGACGGGCGACTGCCCGTCGGCGAACAGGGCCGGACAGGAATCCTGGGCGCGGACCGGGGGCGCGACCAGCGCGAGGGTCAGGACCGCGGCGGCGAGCGTCGGTGCCCGCATCACCAGCAGACGCGGACCCGGCGGACGCCCTCCGGGGTCGGGCGGTCCCGCCACGCGCAGGGCCGGCCGAGGCTGTTGCTGAACGGACGGGCATCGCGATCGGGACCGCCCGGCGCGACCCGCGCCGGGCAGTCGCCGAGGAAGTTGCAGAGGAAGTCGAGATTGCCGTCCGGCGGCCGTGGCTGGGCGTAAGCTTGGCCGTGACCCGTAATCGCGAACATGAGCAGGATTGTGCACAGACGAGCCGGATTCAAAGGCGAACCTCTTGTGGCGTTAAGGGCACGTGACTGAAAAAAACGCCGGCCCGACATTGATCGCGCCGCCGATCGTCCGTAACTGGCACTATCATGACAGCGACGGACGGGCGGGTTCTAGCATGAACGCGTGTCCCCGGGCTGCTGGCGTCGCGGTTGCCGAGAGCCCGCGACGGAGCCGTCGCCATACTCGAACGAACGGATGCGAGCATTGGCACTCTCCCCTGAGCAATCGGCGTTGCTGGACCGCGTTCCGTCTCCTTCGGCGCTGCGGCGCCTTCCGGAGTCGGAGCTGCAGGCGGTGGCCGACGCGGTGCGCGCCGAGATGATCGACGCGGTCTCGATCACCGGCGGCCATCTCGGCTCGGGTTTGGGGGTGGTCGAGCTGACCGTGGCGCTGCACCACGTGTTCGACACCCCCGACGACCGCATCGTCTGGGACGTCGGACACCAGTGCTACCCGCACAAGATCCTCACCGAGCGCCGCGACCGCATCCGGACGCTCCGCCAGGGCGGCGGCCTGTCCGGCTTCACCAAGCGGAGCGAGAGCGTCTACGACCCCTTCGGCGCCGCCCACTCCTCGACCTCGATCTCGGCCGCGCTGGGCATGGCGGTCGCCCGCGACCTCGACAACGCCGCCGCCAAGTCGAAGAACCGCCCGCCCAAGCGCCGCAACGCCATCGCGGTCATCGGCGACGGCTCGATGTCGGCCGGCATGGCCTACGAGGCCCTCAACAACGCCGGCGCCCTGCACTCGCGCCTGATCGTCATCCTCAATGACAACGACATGTCGATCGCGCCCCCCGTCGGCGCCATGTCGGCCTACCTCGCCCGCCTCGCCTCGGGCGGCGCCTACCAGTCCCTGCGCGAGACCGCCAAGCAGCTCGGCAAGCTCCTGCCCAAGGCGCTCTACCAGCGCGCCGCCGCGGCCGAGGAATACGCCCGCTCGCTCGTGGTCGGCGGCGGCACCATGTTCGAGGAGATGGGCTTCCACTACGTCGGCCCGGTCGACGGGCACAACCTCGACCACCTGCTGCCGGTCCTGAAGAACGTCCGCGACGCCGAGCACGGCCCGATCCTGCTCCACGTCGTCACCCAGAAGGGCAAGGGCTACGCCCCGGCCGAGGCTAGCGCCGACCGCTACCACGGCGTGGTCAAGTTCGACGTGGTCTCAGGGGTCCAGGCCAAGGCCAAGCCGAACGCGCCGGCCTACACGCGGGTGTTCGGCGAGAGCCTGATCAAGGCGGCCGACGCCGACGACAAGGTCGTGGCTATCACCGCGGCGATGCCGGGGGGCACCGGCATCGACCTGTTCGGCAAGGCGCACCCGGACAAGACCTTCGACGTCGGCATCGCCGAGCAGCACGCGGTGACGTTCGCGGGCGGTCTGGCCACCGAGGGCTACCGGCCGTTCGTGGCGATCTACTCGACGTTCCTGCAGCGGGCCTACGACCAGGTGGTGCACGACGTGGCGCTGCAGAACCTGCCGGTGCGGTTCTGCCTGGACCGGGCGGGGCTGGTCGGCGCCGACGGGGCGACGCACGCGGGCGCGTTCGACCTCGCCTACCTGTGCTGCCTGCCGAACATGACCGTGATGGCGGCCTCCGACGAGGCCGAGCTGGTGCACATGGTGGCGACCGCGCACGCGCACGACACGGGCCCGATCGCGCTGCGCTACCCGCGGGGCGAGGGCGTGGGCGTCGAGCTTCCGGAGCGGGGCGAGGCGCTGGCGATCGGCAAGGGCCGGGTGGTGCGCCGGGACGCGGAGGCGCGTGTGGCGCTGCTGTCGCTCGGCACGCGCCTGTCGGAGGCCTTGAAGGCGGCCGACACGCTGGCCGAGCAGGGCGTGGCGGTGACGGTGGCGGACGCGCGGTTCGCCAAGCCGCTGGACGAGGCGCTGATCCTGGAGCTCGCGCGCGACCACGAGGTTCTGATCACGATCGAGGAGGGCTCGCGGGGCGGGTTCGGCGCGATGGTGCTGCACCTGCTGGCCGAGCGCGGCGCCCTGGACGCGGGCGGCGTGCGGGTGCGGACGATGACGCTGCCGGACGCCTACCAGGACCACGACAGCCCGGAGAAGATGTACGCCGAGGCGGGCCTCGACGCCACGACCATCGTCAGGACCGCCCTCGACACCCTGCCCGAGCGGAAGGACAGCCGGTCGCGCCTGCGGCTCGCCTGACCGGGCGGGCCGGCCGCCGGAGCCCGCCCCCCGAACCCCGACCGTCTTGCCGGCGCGCGCGATCCTCCGCATATCGCCGGCACGGGGTGAGGGCGCGCGGCGCCTTCCGACCCCCCGGTGAGCCTGTCGCGCCGCGCCGACACGGGGACGAACGAGCGGATGACCTCCGAGAAACTGCGCCTGGGCGTCAACATCGATCACGTCGCGACCGTCCGCAACGCCCGCGGCGGCGACTATCCGGACCCGGTGCGGGCGGCCCTGCTCGCCGTCGAGGCGGGCGCCGACGGGATCACCGCGCATCTGCGCGAGGACCGGCGCCACATCCGCGACACCGACATCGCGGCGCTCAAGCGCGGCCTGTCCGTGCCGCTCAACTTCGAGATGGCCGCCACTGACGAGATGGTGGCGATCGCCCTCGACACCCGCCCGCACGCCGCCTGCCTCGTCCCGGAGAAGCGCGAGGAGCGCACCACCGAGGGCGGCCTCGACATCGTCGGCGGCCGCGCGCACTTGGCGCCGCGCATCCGCGCCCTCGCGGAGGCCGGCATCCGCGTCTCGCTGTTCGTCGAGCCCGAGCCCGCGATCATGGACGCCGCCCGCGCCCTCGGGGCGCCCGTGGTCGAGCTGCACACCGGCAGCTACTGCGAGGCGGCGCTGGAGGACGACGACGCCCGGACCGCGCACGAGCTCGCCCGCATCCGGCGCGCGGCGGAGCACGGGGCCGGCCTCGGCCTCGAGATCCACGCGGGCCACGGGCTCACCCTCGGCAGCGTCGGCCCGGTGGCGGCCCTGCCGCAGATCCGGGAGCTGAATATCGGCCATTCCCTGATCGCCGACGCGATCTTCGTGGGGCTCGACCGGGCGGTGCGCGACATGCGGGCCGCCATGGACCGGGCGCGGCGCCCATGATCGTCGGGATCGGCTCGGATCTCTGCGACATCCGCCGGATCGCCCGGACCCTGGAGCGGCACGGCGAGCGCTTCACCCACCGGGTCTTCACCGACGGGGAGCGGGCCCGCTGCGACCGGCGGGCCGCCCGCGCCGAGGGCTACGCGCGCCGCTTCGCCGCCAAAGAGGCCTGCGCCAAAGCGCTCGGCACCGGCCTCAGCGCCGGCGTGTTCTGGCGCGACATGGAGGTGGTGAACCTGCCCTCCGGGCAGCCGACCCTGCGTCTCGCGGGCGGCGCGGCCGAGCGGCTCGCGGAACTCCTGCCGGCGGGGCACGCGGCGCGGCTCCACGTGAGCCTCACGGACGATCCGCCGATGGCGCAAGCCTTCGTGATCATCGAGGCCTTACCGGTCCCTGTCGCCGGTTGAGGCCGCCGTCGCGGATTAGCCTGCGGCGGTCGCGCGTTGCGGGGGGCTCGCGCATGGTCTAGACCGCCGGACACGGCGGACACGATTGCGGCGCATTCCTCGGGACAACCGCACATCAGGCCGCGCGCGGCGGGGCCGCGCCCCGCGGATCGCGGGCGTCGCACCTCAATCGAAGACGGAACGCGCGCGTGGATTACGACGGCAAGCCGCTCAGGAAACCTGCCGACACCGGCACCTGGGCCAGCATCCGCGAGACGCTGAAGGTCGGCATCCAGGCGCTGCTGATCGCCCTTGTGGTGCGGACCCTGCTGTTCCAGCCGTTCAACATCCCGTCCGGCTCGCTGGTGCCGACCCTGCTGATCGGCGACTACCTGTTCGTGTCAAAATATTCTTACGGCTATTCCAAGTACTCGCTGCCGCTTTCGGAGTACATCCCGATCCAGGCCGACGGCCGGATCTGGGGCGCGGACCCGAAGCGCGGCGACATCGCGGTGTTCAAGCTGCCCAAGGACAATTCGACCGACTACATCAAGCGCGTGATCGGCCTGCCGGGCGACAAGATCCAGATGATCGACGGCGTGCTCAACATCAACGGCAAGGCGGTCAAGCGCGAGCGGATCGCCGACTACGAGACCACCGATCCCTACGGCCAGCCGACCAAGGTGCCCCAGTACCTGGAGACCCTGCCCAACGGCGTGGTCCACCGGGTGATCGAGCGCGACGGCGACAACGGCTTCTGGGACAAGACCGAGCTGTACACGGTCCCGCCCGGTCACTTTTTCATGATGGGCGACAACCGCGACAACTCCACCGATTCGCGCGATCTCGCCAATGTCGGCTACGTGCCGTTCGCCAACCTGGTCGGGCGCGCCGAGATGATCTTCTTCTCGATCGACGAGGGCACGCCGGCCTGGCAGGTCTGGAACTGGCCGGCCCACGTGCGCTGGTCGCGCCTGTTCACGACGATCCATTGACCGGCCCGGACTTGGACGACGCCGCGCAGCCCCGGGCCAACGCCCGATCCCGGCGGGCCCACAAGCCGCGCCCGCCGCTGACCGCGCTCGAGGAGCGGATCGGCCACAGCTTCGGCGATCAGGACCTGCTCACCCGCGCGCTGACCCACACCAGCAAGGCGAGCGGCCGGGGCGGCAGCTACCAGCGCCTGGAATTCCTCGGCGACCGCGTGCTCGGGCTCGCGGTCGCCGACCGTCTCTACGGCGCCTTTCCGGAGGCCGACGAGGGCGACCTCTCCCGGCGCCTGGCCGCCCTGGTCCGGCGCGAGACCTGCGCGGCCGTGGCCGCCTCCTGGGAGGTCGGCCCGCACCTGATCCTCGGCCAGGGCGAGGTCATGGGCGGCGGCCGGCGCAACCAGACGATCCTGGCCGACGTCTGCGAGGCGATCCTGGGTGCGATCTACCTCGATGCCGGGTTCGACGCCGCCCGGGCGGTGGTCGAGGCGCATTTCCATCCCGGCGAGCCGACCGCGGCGGCGCGGGGCCGCGACGCCAAATCCGCCCTGCAGGAATGGGCCATGGGCCGCAGCCTGCCGATCCCCACCTATGAGGTGGTGGAGCGCACCGGTCCCGACCACGCGCCCCGGTTCCGCATCGCCGTGCAGGTCGAGGGCCTGGAGCCCGGTCTCGGCGACGGCACGTCGAAGCGGATCGCCGAGCAGGCCGCCGCGCGGGCGCTGATGGAGCGGGAGGGAATCGGGGCCTCCGCGGACGCGGAACCGACGGAGACAGCATGAGCGCGCACGAGCAGGACGATCACGACGCGCAGGACGGACCCGGCATCGCGCCGGCCCGGGACCCCGCGCGCGACCCGTCCACCCTTCCCGGCACGCCCGCCGACGCCCGGGCCGGCTTCGTCGCGCTGATCGGCGTGCCGAATGCCGGCAAGTCGACCCTGCTCAACAACCTCGTCGGCACCAAGGTCTCGATCGTCTCCCGCAAGGTGCAGACGACCCGGGCCCTGGTGCGGGGCATCCTCATCGAGGGCTCCGCCCAGGTCGTGCTGGTCGACACCCCCGGCATCTTCGCGCCCAAGCGCCGCCTCGACCGCGCGATGGTCCACTCGGCCTGGAGCGGCGCCGCCGACGCCGACGCCGTCTGCCTGCTGGTCGACGCGCGCAAGGGTGTCGACGCGGAAGTCGAGGCGGTGCTCGGCCGGCTCGGCGAGGTGAAGCGCGAGAAACTGCTGATCCTCAACAAGATCGACCTGATCCCGCGCGAGCGGCTGCTCGATCTCGCCGCCAAGCTCAACGCCGCCGCGCCCTTCGCCGAGACCTTCATGATCTCGGCGCTCAACGGCGACGGCGTCGCCGACCTGCGCCGGGCGCTGGCCGCCCGCATGCCGGCGGGCCCGTGGCTGTATCCGGAGGATCAGGTCTCGGACGCGCCCCTGCGCATGCTCGCCGCCGAGATCACCCGGGAGAAGATCTACGACCGGCTGCACGAGGAGCTGCCCTACCGCTCCACGGTGGAGACCGACCAGTGGCAGATCCGGCCCGACGGCTCGGTGCGGATCGAGCAGACGATCTTCGTCGAGCGGGAGAGCCAGCGCTCGATCGTGCTCGGCAAGGGCGGCCAGACCATCCGGTCGATCGGGCAGGCGGCCCGGATCGAGATCGCCGAGGCGGCCGACGCCAAGGTCCACCTGTTCCTGCACGTGAAGGTGCGGGAGAACTGGGCCGACGACCCGGCCCGCTACCGCGAGATGGGCCTGGAATTTCCGCGGGGCTGACGCGCCGGGCCGCGCGGGAGGCTGGGCTTCGCGGCCGGTTCCGGTATAAACGCGGAGTTCCCCCGGATGAATCGAGTCGGGCGCGGGTTTACCCCGCTCCGCCGCGGATTCGCGTTCCGGTTTCGGCACTCCAAATCCCGAATCGTCTATGCGCCACGCCGTCTACGGCCTGCCGCCGGTGGACCTCGCCGAGGTCCCGGGCGACGCCGTCCAGCTCTCCCCGTTGATCCCCGGCGCCGCGCGGCTCGAGGATCTGTCCGAGAACAGCCTCGACTCGGCCACCGTGCTGGCGCCGCCCGGGACGGTCGAGCGGCGCTACGTGCTGGCCCAGGTGCTGCGCGCCCTCGGGCCGGGCGGCCGCATGGTCGCCCTGGCGCCCAAGGATCGCGGCGGCACACGCCTCGCCAAGGAGCTGACGACCTTCGGCTGCGCGGCCGCGGACCAGCCGCGCCGGCACCACAGGATCTGCACGGCGGAGCGGCCGACGGCGCCGGCCGGCCTCGCCGAGGCGATCGACGAGGGCGGCCCGCGCCACGTCGACAACCTCGCCCTCTGCACGCAGCCCGGCATCTTCTCGTGGGACCGGCTCGATCCGGGCACGGCGCTGCTGCTCGCGAACCTCCCGGCCCTCAAGGGTCGCGGCGCCGATTTCGGCTGCGGGCTCGGGATCCTCTCGCGGGCCGTCCTGGGCTCCGAGGCCGTCACCGCCCTGACCCTGCTGGAGATCGACCGGCGCGCCGTCGAGATGGCGCGCCGCAACGTCGCCGACCCGCGGGCGACGATTCTGTGGGCGGATATCCGGGCGTCCGGCGCCGTGCCGGATCACCTCGATTTCGTCGTCACGAACCCGCCGTTCCACGAGGGCGGGAGCGAGGATCAGGCGCTCGGCCGGGCGTTCATCGCGCGGGCCGCCGAGGCCCTGCGCCCCGGGGGGGCGCTGTGGCTCGTGGCCAACGCGCACCTGCCCTACGAGGCGAGCCTGCGCGAGGCGTTCCGGCACGTCGCGGTGGCCGTCCAGGCGAACGGCTACCGGGTCTACGAGGCTCGCCGGTGAGCGCGCCGTTTCCATGAGCGCGGCGCGATCCGTCCGCCTGGACAAGCTCCTCGCCAATCTCGGCTACGGCTCGCGCCGCGAGATCCAGGCGCTCGCCCGCGCCGGCGCGATCCGCCTCGACGGCGCGGAGCTCGCGGAGGCCGGCGACCGGATCGCCCTCGCGCCGGACCTGCCGGAGCGCCTCACGATCGACGGCGAGGCCCTGGACCCGCTCCCCGGCCTGTGCCTGATGCTGCACAAGCCGCTGGGCGTCACCTGCTCGCACAAGGAGGCGGGCCCGCTGGTCTACGGGCTGCTCCCCGAGCGCTGGCGCCGCCGCGACCCGCCGCTCTCCACGGTGGGACGCCTCGACAAGGAGACCTCGGGCCTGCTGCTGCTGACCGACGACGGGGCGCTCCTGCACCGGATCATCAGCCCGAAGGCCCAGGTGGCGAAGCGCTACCGCGTGACCCTCGACCGGCCGCTGACCGGCCGCGAGGCGGAGGTGTTCGCCGCAGGGACGCTCGTGCTGGAGGGCGAGGAGCGCCCGCTCCTGCCGGTGCGGCTCGACGTCGAGGATGCCACGCGCTGCGCGGTGACGCTGACGGAGGGCCGCTACCACCAGGTCCGCCGGATGTTCGCCGCCGTCGGCAACCACGTCGCGGCGCTGCACCGGGACCGGGTCGGCGGTCTCGCTCTGCCGGCGGACCTGCCGGCGGGGGCGTACCGGGTGATGACGGCCGACGACGTGGCGGCGGTGTTCGCGGGCGGGTGATCCGGGCTGCGCGCCTGTCAGTGCGGCGCCCGGGCGAGGGCGACGACCGCGCCGATCACAGCGAGTGTCTGGAAGCCGATCAGGCCCGCCACCCAGCGCACGATTTCGGACCGCGTATCCGCCAGCTCGGCGCGCAGATCCGCTTTCGTGACGAGATCGCCCTGCAACGCTTCCGCCATGGCATCGGCCATGGCCCTCCGCCTGTTCCGGGGAGAGCTTGGCCTTCCCCCGGAGGATCCGGGCGAATTTCAGGGTGTCGAAGGCGACCGCCGCCATGGTCCGAACTCTCGCGAGGCGAGCCCGCGTGTTGCAAGCGGTCTGAACACAGGCTGTGATTGAGGGCTGGCCCGCGACGCCCCGCCGCTTCTTGCCTTCGGACCCGCCCTCTGCTAAGCGCCCGCCCATCCCACACGCGGAGCCGGCCTCATGCCTGAATGAGGCGTTTCCGGTGGTCGTCCGAACTCTCGGCCGACCGCATCCCTCCGCGGCGGATATAACCGGAGAGCACAAGAGCCATGGCCGTCGATTTCTCTATGCGTCAGCTCCTCGAGGCGGGCGCCCATTTCGGTCACCAGTCCCACCGCTGGAACCCGAAGATGCAGCCGTACATCTTCGGCACCCGCAACAACATCCACATCATCGACCTCGCCCAGACCGTGCCGGCGCTGCACCAGGCGCTGCAGGCGGTGAGCGACACCGTCGCCAAGGGCGGCCGCGTGCTGTTCGTCGGCACCAAGCGCCAGGCGGCCGACACGATCGCCGAGGCGGCCAAGCGCTCGGCCCAGTACTACGTCAACTCCCGCTGGCTGGGCGGCATGCTCACCAACTGGAAGACCATCTCGGGCTCGATCTCGCGCCTGCGCAAGGTCACCGAGACGCTGGAGACCGGCGGCCCGGGCCTGACCAAGAAGGAGCGCCTGATGCTCTCCCGTGAGAAGGAGAAGCTCGAGAAGGCGCTCGGCGGCATCAAGGACATGGGCGGCGTGCCGGACCTGCTGTTCGTGATCGACACCAACAAGGAGCAGCTGGCGATCAAGGAGGCGAACCGCCTCGGCATCCCGGTGGCCGCCATCGTCGACACCAACTGCAACCCGGACGGCATCAGCTACATCGTCCCGGCCAACGACGACGCCGGCCGCGCGATCGCGCTGTACTGCGACCTGATCGCCAAGGCCGCCATCGACGGCATCTCGCGCGCCCAGGGCTCGTCGGGCATGGATATCGGCGCCTCCGAGGAGCCGATGGCCGAGGAACTGCCGGCGAACGACGACGCGGCCGTCACGGTCGAGTCCGACGCCCTCGACCCGGCCGACGTGGCGATGCTCGCCGAGTCGACCGAGCACTTCGAGCTGCTCGCCGCCCCGCGCGGCGCGCCGGACGACCTGACCAAGCTCAACGGCGCCGGCCCGCAGATCGTGCAGAAGCTCAACGACGCCGGCATCTACCACTACTGGCAGCTCGCCGCGATGACCCCCGAGGACGTCGCCAAGGTCGATGCCGACCTGAAGCTCAACGGCCGCATCGACCGCGACTCGTGGGTCTCGCAGGCCCGCGGCTTCGTCGAGGCCGCCGCCGCGGCCTGATCCAACGGGGCTTCGCGGCGGCACCGTCATCGGGCCGTCGCGGATCCAGGCATACCGGGCCCGGCCGCTCACCCGCGCGCCGGGCCTCTCGCATCCAGACCACACGAAAGGGACCGCCATGGCCAACATCACCGCCGCGATGGTGAAGGAGCTCCGGGAGAAGACCGGCGCCGGCATGATGGACTGCAAGGGCGCGCTCAACGAGACGCAGGGCGACATCGAGGCCGCCGTCGACTGGCTGCGCAAGAAGGGTCTCGCCAAGGCCGCCAAGAAGGCCGGCCGCGTCGCCGCCGAGGGCCTCGTCGCCGTCGAGTCCGCCGGCCGCCACGCCGCCGTGGTCGAGGTGAACTCCGAGACCGACTTCGTCGCCCGCAACGACGCCTTCCAGGCTTTCGCCCGCGAGGCCGCCAAGATCGCGCTCAACACCGACGGCACGCTCGAGGGCCTCCAGGCCGCCCATTTCCCGGGCGCCACCGAGACCGTCTCGGAGAAGCTGCAGGCCCTGATCGCCACCATCGGCGAGAACATGAACCTGCGCCGGGTCACCAAGCTCGAGGTCAAGAAGGGCGTCATCGCCTCCTACGTGCACAACCAGATCTCCGAGGGCCTCGGCAAGATCGGCGTGCTCGTGGCGCTCGAGTCCGAGGGCGACGTCGACGCGCTCTCGGCACTGGGTCGCCAGATCGCCATGCACATCGCGGCGACCAACCCGGTGGCGCTGGACGCCTCGGGCGTCGACGCCGCCACGGTGGAGCGCGAGTCGAACATCCTGCGCGAGAAGAACGCCGGCAAGCCGGACCACGTGATGGCCAAGATCGTCGAGAGCGGCCTGAAGAGCTACTACAAGGAGGTCACCCTTTTGGAGCAGCCCTTCGTGCACGACGGCTCCAAGACGGTGAGCCAGGTCCTCAAGGAGGCCGGCTCCAAGGTCGGCGGCCCCGTGACCCTGACGGGCTTCGTCCGCTACGCGCTGGGCGACGGCATCGAGAAGGAAGAGGGTCCGGACTTCGCCACCGAGGTCGCCCAGCAGGCTGGCCGCGCCTGACACCGACCGCGAGCGCCCGGTTTGCCGGGCCGTCGTGAGATCAGCCCCGTCCGGCACGCGCCGGGCGGGGCTTCGCGTTTCCGGAGGCGCCCGATCGATCCGCGCAGGGTCGTGTCGCGCCGCACACCCCGCCGTGCGGCGCCGCGCTAAGTTCCGGGCATGCCTCTGAAGCCCTTCTCCTACCTCATGATCGGCGTGTTCGCCTCCGGCCTCGCCATGACCGTCTTCGGCGCCGTCGGCGTCCTGGCTGGCAGTTGAGAACGGGCGCCGGCGCGGCGGATCGCCGTCACGCCGGCGCCGCATCGACCGGGATTTCACCGTTCCGCACCCGAACCGCGAAGGCGGCGCAGACATCCTCCACGGCCGCGCGCCGTTCGCGCGGCGCAGGCCTTGTACCCACGATCCCCGCCGGATCCGGGCCGGGCCCCTCGACGGCGCTCGGGCGGTTGACGTAGAAGCCTCCCCGCTCACGCGATGCGGGATGGAGCCGGGGGCCCAGATGCCGGAGACGACGCCGTTTCGCCGTATCCTCGTGAAGCTGTCGGGTGAGGCGCTCGCCGCTCCCGACGGCTACTGGTTGCATCCGCCGACGCTGGCGGCGCTCGCCGAGGACATCGCCCGCACGATCGAGTCGGGCGCCGAGATTGCCATCGTGGTGGGCGGCGGCAACATGATCCGCGGCGCGCGGATCTCCGCGGCCGGCTGGATCGACCGGGCGACCGGGGATTCGCTCGGCATGATGGCCACGGTGATGAACTCGCTGGCCATCGAGACGGCGCTCAACGCCGCGGGCGTGCAGGCGCGGACCATGTCGGCGGTGTCGATGCCGACCATCTGCGAGACCTACGCCCGCCAGCCGGCCCTGCACCACCTGGACAAGGGCCAGGTCGTCGTCCTCGCCGGCGGCACCGGCAACCCGTTCTTCACCACCGACACCGCGGCGGTGCTGCGCGCCGCCGAGCTGCGCTGCGACGCGGTCCTCAAGGCGACGCAGGTGGACGGCGTCTACTCGGCGGATCCGAAGAAGGATCCGAGCGCCACGCGCTACGACCGCATCACCCACGACGAGGCGATCGCCCGCGACCTGAAGGTGATGGACACCGCCGCCTTCGCGCTGGCCCGGGAGAGCCGCCTGTCGATCGTGGTCGGCTCGCTCCACCCGCCGAGCTCGATCGCCGCGATCCTGTCGGGCGACGCGCCCTCGACCCTCGTGGCGCCCTGACGCGCGGCACGACCGGGCCGCGACCGTTTGCGGCCCTGAAAAAATTCGTCCATTGAGGCCGCGACTGCCCGCGCCGGGCTCAAGACCACGTCAGACGTCTCGGGACGACCCTCATGGCCACACCGGAATTCGATCTCAACGACATCAAGCGCCGCATGCAGGGCGCTGTGTCCTCGCTCTCGAAGGATCTCGGCTCGCTGCGCACCGGGCGCGCCACGCCGTCGCTCCTCGACCCGATCCAGGTCGACGCCTACGGCTCGATGATGCCGATGGCCCAGGTCGCCACCGTCAGCGTGCCGGAGCCGCGGCTCCTGTCGATCTCGGTCTGGGACCGCAGCATGGTCACGGCCGTCGAGAAGGCGATCCGCGAATCCGACCTCGGCCTCAACCCGCAGACCGAGGGGCAGACCATCCGGCTCCGCATCCCCGAGATGAACGAGCAGCGCCGCAAGGAGATGGTCAAGGTCGCCCACAAGTACACCGAGGAGGCCCGCGTCGCCGTGCGCCACGTGCGCCGGGACGGCCTCGACCATCTCAAGAAGCTCCTGAAGGACAGCGCCATCTCGGAGGATGACGAGAAGCGTCAGGCCACCGACGTGCAGAAGGCGACCGACCAGTACATCGCCGAGATCGACGGCGTGCTGGCGTCCAAGGAGAAGGAGATCATGCAGGTCTGAGGCGAAGGGCAGGACGCGCGTGACCTCCGCCGCCGCACCGGCCACGCGTCCCTCGGGACGGCGCGAGCTGTGGCTGCGCGTCGCCTCGGGCCTCGTGCTCGGCACCGGCGTGCTGGCCGCTCTGGTCTATGGCGGCTGGCCCTTCGCGGGGATCTGGCTCGCCGCCGGCATCGTCGGCTTCGCCGAGTGGATGGTGATGAGCCGCACCGAGCCCCGCGAGGTGCTGATCGCGCTGGGCGCTGCGACGCTCGGCGCCCTGCTGCTCTGCCAGCGCGGCGGCGCCCCGACGCCGGCCTGCCTCGCGGTCCTGCTGCTCGGCGCCGCGGCCTGCGCCACGGTGGCGCGGACCGGACGGGGCCGGCTCCGCGCCTTCCTCGGCGTGCTCGGCGCGGCGGCGATTGCGGCGGTGCCGGTGGCCCTGCGCGACGACCCCGCCATCGGCCTGGTCGGGCCGGCCTGGATGTTCGCGGTGGTCTGGTCCACCGACATCGCGGCCTACTTCGCCGGCCGGAAGATCGGCGGCCCCAAGCTGATGCCCCGGGTCTCGCCCAACAAGACGTGGTCGGGCGCCCTCGGCGGCCTCGTCGGCGCGGTCGCCGCCGGGACGCTGGTCCCGGTGGTCGCCGACCTCGCCGGGATGACCCTGCCCAGCGCCGCCTCTCTCCCGGTCGTGGCGGGCGTGAGCGCGCTCGCCTCGGTGCTGAGTCAGGCCGGCGACCTGATCGAATCCGGCCTGAAGCGCCATTACGGCGTCAAGGATTCGGGCAAGATCATCCCCGGCCATGGCGGCGTCATGGACCGGCTCGACGGATTCTTCGCGGTCGCCGTGCTGGCGGCCGTCTATCTCGCCCTGCGCGGCGGCGGTCTGATCACGTGACGATGAGGGAGTTGAACCCGTGACCCAGGTCGTCACCGTCTTCGGCGCCACCGGCTCGATCGGCCGCTCCACCGCCGACCTCCTGGCGCAGCACGCCGACCGGTTCCGCGTCGGCGCCCTGGTCGGCGGCAAGGATCCCGTCGCCCTGGCCAAGGTCGCCCGCGAGCTCAACGCCTCCTTCGCGGCGCTCGCCGACGAGGCCGCCGGCCCGGCGCTGGCCGAGGCCCTGTCGGGCTCCGGCATCCCGAGCGGGGCGGGGGAGGCGGCCGTCATGGAGGCCGCCGCCCGCGACGCCGACATCGTCGTCGCCGCCGTGAGCGGGGCGGCCGGGCTGAAATCGACCCACGCCGCCCTCCGGCTCGGCCGCAAGGTCGCGCTCGCCAACAAGGAGAGCCTGGTCTGCGCCGGCGACGCCTTCATGCGCGACGCCGCCCGCTACGGCGCCACGATCCTGCCGATGGATTCCGAGCACGACGCGCTGAGCCAGGCGCTGGCCGGCCGGCCGCTCGCCGACGTCCGCACCATGATGATCACGGCCTCGGGCGGCCCGTTCCGGACCTGGACCCGCGAGCGGATCGCCGCCGCCTCCGCGGCCGAGGCCGCCGCCCATCCGACCTGGTCGATGGGCATGAAGATCAACATCGATTCGGCGAGCCTGATGAACAAGGGGCTCGAGCTGATCGAGGCGCACCACCTGTTCGGCATCGAGCCCGAGCGCCTCGACGTGGTCGTGCACCCGCAATCGGTGATCCACGGCATGGTCTACTGGCTCGACGGGGCGGTGACCGCCGAGCTGGCGCTGCCCGACATGCGCGTGCCGATCTCGCACTGCCTCGGCCTCGGCGACCGGCTGACGATCGAGCGGGGCCGGCCCCTCGACCTCGTGAAGCTCGGTTCGCTGACCTTCGAGGCCGCGGACGAGGCGCGTTTTCCGTGCCTGCGGATCGCCCGCGCGGCCCTGGCCGCCGGCGGCGCGGCGCCCACCGTGATGAACGCCGCCAACGAGATCGCGGTGGCGGCCTTCATCGCCGGCCGGATCGGCTTCTACGGGATCAGCGATCTGGTCGAGCGCGCCTGCACCCACTTCGCCGGCCAGTACCGGGCCGCGCCCGCCGACGTCGACGAGGCGCTCGCCATCGACGCCCACGTGCGGATCTGGAGCGCCGAGGCCCTGCCGGAGCTGCGCGCCGCCGGCTGAACCCGGTCATTGCGAGCGCAGCGAAGCAATCCAGCGACGCCACGCTCGCAGAATGTCGCGCCGCTGGATTGCTTCGCTGCGCTCGCAGAGACGTTTCCCGCCTGAGCCGCGCCTCAGCGCGTGGGGCCGTACCCGGCCAGGAACACCCGCACCGCCTCGTCGACCTGATGGCGCATCTCGGCCTCGCCGGCGATGCCGCCCGCCGCGAACAGCAGGCGGGTCAGCAGACCCGCCTGGCAGAGATGCAGGAAGTGCCGGGCCGCGAGCTCGGTGTCGGCGATCGTCAGGCGTCCCGCCTGGACCTGCGCGTCGAGGTAGCGCGAGAGGCGCTCGACGCCGCAGGCCGGACCGGCTTGGTAGTAGACCTGCCCGAAGCGCGGAAACTTCTCGCTCGCGCCGATGACCATGCGGACCAGCGAGACGTGCGCCGGCCGGCACATCTCGGTCAGGAAGCTGCTTCCGAGCCGGGTCAGGACGCCCGGCACGTCGGGATCGTCCGCGTCCAGGGTGAACAGGGCCTCGGCGAGGCTGGCCTTCTCCTGGATGGTCAGCGCCTCGAACAGGTCCTCCTTGTTCTCGAAGTAGACGTAGAGCGTGCCCTTCGAGACCCCGGCCGCCCGCGCGATCTCGCCCATGCTGGCGCCGTCGAACCCCGCCGCCAGGAACACCGTCCGCGCGCCCTCGAGGATCTGCTGCCGCTTGTCGCCCTCGTGCTGGGCCTGACCCCGCTCCAACGCCGCACCCTGAGCCATGATCCCGCTCCGCACCGTGACACCGTCACGCTTGACCGAACCGTTCGGTCAAAATAACCTGCGGCTTCTTCGGGGGCGCGTCAAGCCGTGCCTCGTTATTGACCGAACGGTTCGGTCATTGATGTCGAGGCGCTGATATGTCCCTTCGCGAGGACGCCGATCGGCCGATTTCCGGTCTCGATGCCGCTATTGAGGCCCGAATCGAAGCCGGAGACGAGGCGCGCGCCGAGCGCACGGCGCCGGCCGCGCCGGCCCCCGCCGCGGCGTCCCTGCCGACGCCCGTGCCGGTCGAGGCGCCGCCCGCCCGCAAGCGCTCCGTGAAGCGGCTCGTCCTGCTCGGACTGCTGGCGGCCGCCCTGGGCGGCGGCGCGTATCAGGGATGGCAGTGGTGGACCGTCGGGCGGTTCTTCGTCTCGACCGACGACGCCTACGTCCAGGCCGACATCTCGGTCCTGGCGGCCAAGATCCCGGGTTATCTCCAGTCGGTGCCGGTCGTGAACGGCCTCGCCGTGAAGAGGGGCGACGTCATCGCCAAGCTCGACGACGGCGACTACCGCCTCGCGCTGCAGGCGGCGCAGGACAAGCTCGCCACCCAGGAGAGCACGATCGCGCGGATCGGCCGGCAGGCCGAGGCGGCGCAGGCCCAGGTCGCCCAGGCCGCCGCGCAGCTCGACGCGACCCGCGCCGACGCCATCCGCGCCCAGGCCGACTTCGCCCGGTCGACGCAGATGCAGGCGGATTACGTCGCCAAGTCGCGCATCGACCAGACCCGCGCCGACCGCGACCGCACCGAGGCCTCCGTGAAGGCCATGGAGGCCGGCCTCCTCGCGGCCCGCGCCAACGTGGACGTGCTCCAGGCGCAGAAGCGCGAGGCGGAGAGCCTCGCGGCGGAACTCCGCACCGCCGTCGACCGGGCCCGGCGCGACCTCGACTTCACGGCGATCCGCGCGCCCTTCGACGGGGTGGTCGGCAACAAGGCCGTCGAGGCCGGCGCCTATGTCGGGCCCGGCACGCGGATCGCCGCCCTGGTCCCGCTCCAGAGCGTCCGGATCGACGCGAACTTCAAGGAGACCCAGGTCGAGCGCATGCGTCCCGGCCAGCCGGTGACCGTGACGGTCGACGCCTATCCGGACCGCGAGATCCACGCCGTGGTGGAATCGTTCTCGCCGGCCTCCGGCTCGGTGTTCAGCCTGCTGCCGCCCGACAACGCCACCGGCAACTTCACCAAGATCGTCCAGCGCCTGCCCGTGCGGGTGCGCGTGCCCGAGGAGGTCGCCCGCGAGGGCCTGCTGCGGCCGGGCCTGTCGGCGGTGGTCCGGGTCGACACCCGCACCGGCGCCGACCGCTCCGTCCTCGACCGCGCCTCCGCGCCGCGGCCGGTCAGCACCGCCAGCCGCTGAGACCGGCGATGGCCGCCAGTGCCGCTCTCGCGCCCGGCGCGCCGATCCGCGCCGCCGAGCCGCCCCTCGACCGCCGCCGCATGGTGGCGTTCGTCTGCATGGTCTTCGGCATGTTCATGGCGATCCTGGACATCCAGATCGTCTCGGCCTCCCTGAACGAGATCCAGGCCGGGCTCTCGGCCTCCGGCGACGAGATCCCCTGGGTCCAGACCAGCTACCTGATCGCCGAGGTCATCTCGATCCCGCTCTCCGGCACCCTGTCGCGGGTGCTCTCGACGCGCTGGATGTTCGCCATCTCGGCGGGCGGCTTCACCCTAATGAGCCTGATGTGCGCCACCTCCTCGTCGATCGGCGAGATGATCGTCTGGCGGGCGCTCCAGGGCTTCATCGGCGGCGGCATGATCCCGACCGTCTTCGCCGCGGCCTTCACGATCTTCCCGCCCTCGAAGCGGACCATCGTCTCGCCGATGATCGGCCTCGTGGCGACGCTGGCGCCGACGATCGGGCCGACGGTGGGCGGCTACCTGACCGACCTGATGTCGTGGCACTGGCTGTTCCTCATCAACGTCGTGCCGGGCATCTTCGTGACGGTCTCGACCTGGATCCTGGTCGATTTCGACGAGCCCAATTACGGCCTGATCCGGTCGTTCGACTGGGCCGGCCTCGCCTTCATGGCCGGCTTCCTCGGCTGCCTCGAATACGTGCTGGAGGAGGGCCCCAACCACGACTGGCTGCAGGACGAGGCGGTCTTCGCCTGCGCAATCGTCTGCGGGACGTCGGCGCTGCTGTTCTTCTGGCGGGTCTTCACGGCGAAGCAGCCGATCGTCGATCTCAGGGCCTTCTCGGACCGGAACTTCGCCAGCGGCTGCGTGGCGAGTTTCGTGCTGGGCATCGGCCTCTACGGGCTGACCTACATCTACCCGGTCTACCTCGCCCGGGTGCGCGGCTACTCGGCGCTGATGATCGGCGAGACGATGTTCGTCTCCGGCCTGTGCATGTTCGCCACCGCGCCGATCGCCGGCCGGCTCTCGGGCAAGGTCGATCCCCGGATCATGATGGGGATCGGCTTCGTCGGCTTCGCCTGCGGCACGTGGATCGTCACGGGCCTCACCAAGGACTGGGACTTCTACGAGCTGCTCGTGCCGCAGATCCTGCGCGGCTGCTCGCTGATGCTCTGCATGATCCCGATCAACAACATCGCACTGGGCACGCTGCCGCCGGCGCGGATGAAGAACGCCTCAGGGCTGTTCAACCTGACCCGCAACCTCGGCGGCGCGGTCGGGCTCGCGCTGATCAACACGATCCTCAACGACCGCTGGGACCTGCACCTCGCCCGGCTGCACGAGCGCTTCACCTGGGCGAACACGGCCGCGCTGGAGCGGCTCGACGCGATGCAGCGCGGCTTCGACGCCTACGGCAGCGCCGCCTCCGACATGGCGCTGAAGGCGATGACCAACACGGTGCGGATCCAGGGCCTCGTCATGGCCTTCGAGGACGTGTTCCTGTCCCTCACCGTCCTGTTCCTCGCGATGGCCTGCGCGGTCCCCATGATCCGGCGGCCGAAGGCCGGCGCGGGCGGCGGCGGCGGCCACTGACGGGCGGTCCCCGACGGGCGGGACCGACCCCGCGCGATCGGCCGGTGCGGAATCGGACGGCGCGTGCGACCTTCCGCGGCCGGGCCGCAGGATTGCGTTGGCGGTCGGCACCGCCGATCTGCTAGACAGGGCGGATGGCCGGCCCGAGAAGCCGGCGCCGAGACGGCCAGGATACGGCTTATGGACTTCCTCAACGCGATGGGCGGAACCGCCGGCGGTTTCTTCGGCGCCGTGATCCCGTTCCTGTTCGTGCTCACCGTCGTGGTGTTCGTGCACGAGATGGGCCACTTCCTGGTCGGGCGCTGGTGCGGGGTCGGCGTGCACGCCTTCTCGCTCGGCTTCGGTCCCGAGCTGTTCGGGTTCAACGACCGGCGCGGCACCCGCTGGAAGGTCTGCGCGATCCCGCTCGGCGGCTACGTGAAGTTCCACGGCGACGTGAACGGCGCCAGCATGCCCGATCCCGAGGCGGTCGCCCGGATGAGCCCGCACGAGCGGGCGATCAGCTTCCCGACCCAGCCCGTGTCCAAGCGCGCCGCGATCGTCGCCGCGGGCCCGGTGGCCAACTTCATCCTGGCGATCCTGCTCTTCGCGGGCGCCATCTGGCTCGGCGGCCGCTACGAGCTGCCCGCCCGGGTCTCGTCGGTGGAGCCGAACAGCGTCGCCGCCCAGGCCGGCTTCCAGCCCGGCGACGTGATCACCGCGATCGACGGCGAGAAGATCGGCGACTTCAACGCCATGTACCGCACGGTGACCGGCAGCGCCGGGACGCCGCTGACCTTCACGGTCGAGCGCAACGACCAGCCCATCACTATCCAGGCGACGCCGGCCACCTTCGAGGAGAAGACGCCGTTCGGCCGCCACCGGATCGGCCGGCTCGGCATCCGCTCGCCCGCGGGCTCGGAGGCGCGGCTCGTGCAGTACGGGGCGCTCGACTCGCTCAATCTCGGCGTGAAGGAGACCTACTTCGTCGTCGAGCGCACCTTCTCGTATCTCGGCAAGCTGGTGACCGGGCGGGAATCCGCCGACCAGCTCTCGGGTCCGATCGGCATCGCCCGCGTCTCCGGCGAGGTCGCCAAGACCGGCGGCGTCGGCGGCCTGGTCGGGCTGATCGCCCTGCTCTCCGTCTCGATCGGCCTGCTCAACCTGTTCCCGGTGCCGCTGCTCGATGGCGGCCACCTGCTGTTCTACGCCTTCGAGGTGGTGCGCGGCCGCCCGCTGAGCGAGCGGGCCCAGGAGATCGGCTTCCGCATCGGCCTCGCCCTCGTGCTGATGCTGATGCTGTTCGCCGCCTGGAACGACATCCTCAACCTCGGCGCCTCCTGGCGGAACACCTGATCCGGGGCCGGCGGGGATCCGAGGATCGCCGCCGGATCTCCACCGGAAACGCTGCCCCAATCCCGCCGCGATCTCGCCCGGACACCGCCCGGATGACGCCGCGCCGACGCGCCGAAACAGGGTTAACGGAACGTTCGCGCGACCGCGAGCGGCGCGAAAAAGGGCCGGTCGCTCAGGCGTTTACGGCGCGTTCACCATGATCCGCGGTTTGCCCGTAAGCTGACCGCACCGTTAAGTGGCGCGAAGGCCACGACCCCCCAAAATCCCCTGACGATGGCCTCCCGCGCGTTTGCTTGGCAGGGGAATCCCGCTAAGAGCTACGCTTGGACCGAAGCCACGCTTGGACCAGGTGACGGGACGGCCGATCAACGGTCGCCCGTGACGGGCTAACCCCCGCGACCAGAACAGAAACGGGCGATTGCATGATGTCGTTGACGGGGAAGCCCCGACGTAAGTCGGTGCGGAAAACCATCGTCCTAGTCACTGCCGGTCTGGGTGTCGTCCTGAGCGGGGCTGCCCAGGCGCAGCAGATCGTCGTCCAGGGCAACCAGCGCGTCGATGCCGACACGATCCGGTCCTACGTGACCGGGACGGCGTCCGGCTCCGCCGAGGAGGCCCGCCGCAACCTGCTCGCTAGCGGGATGTTCTCCGACGTGAAGGTCGCCCAGTCGGGTGGCCGCACGGTGGTGACCGTCCGCGAGAACAACCTGATCAACCGCGTGGTCTTCGAGGGCAACAAGAAGATCGAGAAGGCCACCCTGGAAGGGGTGGTCGAGGCCAAGTCCCGCGGGCCCTACAGCGAGGCGATCATCAACGCCGACCTCGCGCGCATCCGCGACGTCTACAAGCGCTTCGGCCGCGGCACCGCCAAGGTGACCTACCGGACCGTCGACCTGCCCAACGGCCGCGTCGACGTGATCTACCAGATCGACGAGGGCGACAAGACCGGCATCCTCTCGATCAACTTCGTCGGCAACAACGCCTACTCGGAACGGACGCTGAAGGGGCTGATGAGCTCCTCGGAGATGAACTTCCTGTCGTTCATCAAGACCTCCGACGTCTACGATCCCGACCGCATCACCAACGACCTCGACCAGGTCCGCCGCTACTACCTGAAGAACGGCTACGCCGACTTCCAGGTGGTCAGCGCCGACGCGCGCTACGTCGAGGGCGACAAGTCCGGCTACGTCATCACCATCACGGTGAGCGAGGGCGAGCAGTACCGGGTCGGCGCCGTCCAGGTGGATTCCCGCCTGCCGGGCCTCGACACCGCGAAGCTCGACAGCGACATCGCCACCTCCGTGGGCGACGTCTACAACGCCGACGACGTCGAGAAGACGCTCAACAACGTCACCCGCCAGGTCAACCGCGCCGGCTACCCGTTCGCGCAGGTCCGCCCGACCGGCCAGCGCGACCCGGCGAGCCACCAGGTCTCCCTGGGCTTCGTGGTCGAGGACGGCCCGCACGTCTACGTCGAGCGCATCAACATCCGCGGCAACACCCGCACCCGCGACTACGTCATCCGCCGCGAGCTCGATATCGCGGAGGGCGATGCCTACAACCGCGTGCTGACCGACCGCGCCGAGCGGCGCCTGAACGGCCTGGGCTTCTTCAAGAAGGTCCGCTTCTCGAACGAGCCGGGCTCGGCCCCGGACCGGGTGGTCATCAACATCGACGTCGAGGATCAGCCCACGGGCTCGTTCTCGGTGGCGGGCGGCTACTCCACCCAGGACGGCATCATCGGCGAGGTCTCGGTCTCCGAGTCGAACTTCCTCGGTCGCGGCCAGTACGTCCGCCTCGCCGGCACGGGCGGCCAGTACTCGCGCGGCGTCGACTTCTCCTTCACCGAGCCGTACTTCCTCGGCTACCGCCTCGCGGCGGGCTTCGATGCCTTCTACAAGTACTCCGACCTGACCCGGTACTCGCGCTACGAGACCACGGTGTACGGCGGTCAGCTGCGCCTCGGCCTGCCGATCACCGAGGAGTTCGGCATCACGCTGCGCTACTCGCTGTACAACACCGAGCTGAAGGTGCCGAACACCCTCAAGCGGCCGTACAACGACTGCTCGATCCCGATCCCCGGCTACACCGCCACCTACGCGGCGGGCACGATCGACCCGAACACCGGCCGCAACATCGGCGGCCAGTCGATCTACCCGAACTGCGCGTATGACGGCGAGGCCTCGATCGCCATTAAGGGCTCGCAAGGCAACACGCTGACCTCGCTGGCCGGCCTGACGCTCGCCTACTCGACCCTCGACGTGATCGGCGCGCCCCGCAACGGTCTCTACGCCGAGCTGAAGCCCGACGTCGCGGGCCTGGGCGGCGACTCCAAGTTCTTCCGCGTGACCGCCGACGCGCGGTACTACAAGGAGATCTTCGAGGACGTGGTCGGCTTCATCCGCTTCCAGGGCGGCCACATCTCGTCGCTCAACAACGACCCGCTGCGGGTGACCGACCAGTTCTTCCTCGGCCCGTCGCTGGTCCGCGGCTTCGCGCCGAACGGCATCGGTCCGCGCGACGTCGGCATCGCCGACGCCCGCTCGAACGCCATCGGCGGCTCGACCTACGTCGGCGGCACCCTCGAAGTGCAGTTCCCGCTGCCCCTCGTTCCGCGGGATCTGGGCCTGAAAGGCGCGCTCTTCGCCGATGCCGGCACGCTGTTCGGCTATCACGGCCAGCGGAACTTCAACGTGAACGGCGACGCCTTCATCAACGGCATCTCGCCGACGACCGGGAAGTGCAACTTCAACGCCTTCACGATCGGCGTGGAGCCGGAATGCGTGAACGTCCGCGACACGGCGGCGATCCGCTCCTCGATCGGCGCGTCCATCCTGTGGAACTCGCCGCTCGGCCCGATCCGGTTCGACTACGCCTACGCTCTGTCCAAGGACGAGGGTCAGAAGGTGTTCGTCCCGATCCTCGGCAAGTTCGGCCATATCGGCGCGGATCAGGTCCAGGCCTTCCGCTTCTCCGGCGGCTCGCGCTTCTGATAAAAAACACGCGCGCCGGCCGGATTCTCCCGGCCGGCGCGTTGTCGGACATGACAGATCCCGTCTTCTTCACCGCCGCCACCGGCCTCACCCTGGCCGAGATCGCGGCCGCCGCCGGCCTCGGCCTCCCCGAGGGAGCGGATCCGGATCGCCGGTTCAGCGGCGCGGCCTCCCTGGAGAGTGCCGGTCCGGACCACCTCGCCTACATGGACAACGCCCGCTACGGCGACGCCCTCGCGGCGACGCGTGCGGGCGTGTGCCTCATCTCGCCCCGCTTCGCGGCGCGCTGCCCCGCCGGAACCGTCGCCCTCGTCAGCCGCGATCCCTACCGCGCCTACGCGGCCCTGCTCGGCCGCCTGCACCCGGACGCGCTGCGTCCCGGTTCCCAGTTCGCGGTCCGCGGCGTCGCCTCCGGCGCCCACGTCCATCCCGAGGCCCGGCTCGAGGACGGGGTCACGGTCGATCCCGGCGCGGTGATCGGGCCGGGAGCCGAGATCGGCGCCGGCACGGTGATCGGGCCGAACGCCGTCATCGGGCCGGGCGTCCGGATCGGGCGCGACTGCGCGATCGGCGCGGGCACGACCCTCAGCCACGCCCTCCTCGGCAACCGGGTGATCCTGCATCCGGGGGCCCGGCTCGGACAGGACGGGTTCGGCTTCGCCATGGGCGCCACCCACCTCAAGGTGCCGCAAGTCGGGCGGGTCATCGTGCAGGACGACGTCGAGATCGGTGCCAACACCACGGTCGACCGGGGCGCCTCGCGCGACACGGTGATCGGGGAGGGCACCAAGATCGACAACCTCGTGCAGATCGCCCACAACGTCGTGATCGGGCGCCACTGCGTCATCGTGTCGGGGGTCGGCATCTCGGGCTCGACCACGCTGGAGGATTACGTCGTCCTCGGCGGGCAGGTCGGCGTCGTCGGCCACCTGCGCATCGGTCGCGGCGCGCAGATCGCCGGCTCGTCCAACGTCAACCGCGACGTGCCGCCGGGCAGCCGCTGGGGCGGGACGCCCGCCAAGCCGGTGCGGGCTTGGTTCCGCGAGCTGACGACGCTCGCGCGGCTCGCGGAACGCTCGGGCAAGGAGCCCGCCGGAGACGACGCCTGACCGGGAAGGCCTTGCGCTTCCGGCGATTTCTTCCGAATAGGGCGGTCGGCGCCCCGGTGGCGGCCGGATTGCGGGCCGCCGATGGCGGCAAGTCGAGGTGCGGATTTCGATGAGTGAGGCGGCGCGCGAGACCGGCAGCGAGCTGGGCATAGCCGATATCCAGACGCTGCTGGAGCTGCTGCCGCACCGCTACCCGTTCCTGATGGTCGACCGCATCGTCGAGATCGACCGGGACGAATCCTGCGTCGGCATCAAGAACGTCACGGCCAACGAGCCGCAGTTCATGGGCCACTTCCCCGACATGCCGGTCTTCCCGGGCGTGCTCCTGATCGAGGGTATGGCGCAGACGGCGGGGGCGATCTGCTGCCGCCACATCCGGGCGGACGGGCGGAACACCAAGCAGGTGTTCTTCATGACCATCGACAAGTGCAAGTTCCGCAAGCCCGTCACCCCCGGCGACCAGGTGCGCTTCCACATGACGAAGCTGAACCAGCGCCGGACCATGTGGTGGTTCCGCGGCGAGGCCCGGGTCGACGGCACGCTGGTCGCGGAGGCCGAGATCAGTGCCATGCTGGTGACGGAGTGACCGCCCCCGTCATCCACCCGAGCGCGGTGATCGAGTCCGGCGCCCGCATCGGCGAAGGGGCGCGGATCGGCCCCTTCTGCCATGTCGGGCCCGAGGTCATGCTCGGCGCGGACTGCGAACTCATCAGCCACGTGGTCCTGGCGGGCCGCACCGCGATCGGCCCCCGCACCCGGATCTTCCCCTTCGCGTCCATCGGCCACCAGCCGCAGGACCTGAAGTACCGGGGCGAGGCCTCGACCCTGACGATCGGCGCCGACTGCCTGATCCGCGAGGGCGTCACCATGAACCCGGGCACCAGCGGCGGCGGCCTGGAGACCGTGGTCGGCGACCACTGCACCTTCCTGGCCAACTCGCATGTCGGCCACGATTGCCGGGTCGGCGCCCACGTGATCTTCTCCAACAACGTCATGCTGGCGGGCCATTGCAGCGTCGGCGACTACGCGATCCTGGGCGGCGGCGCCGCCGTGATCCAGTTCGCGCGGGTCGGCGCGCACGCCTTCGTGGGTGGCCTGTCGGGCCTGGAGAACGACTGCATCCCCTACGGCATGGTGCTCGGCAACCGGGCCTACCTGTCGGGGCTCAACATCATCGGGCTGCAGCGCCGCGGCTTCGCCCGCGAGGACATCCACGCGCTGCGGCGCGCCTACCGCCTGCTCTTCGCCCCCGAGGGCACGCTGATGGAGCGGGTGGAGGACGTGGCCGCGACCTTCGAGTCCCACGCGGCGGTCGCCGAGATCCTCGACTTCATCCGCCTCGGCGGCAAGCGCTCGATCTGCACGCCGCGCGAGGTTCCGACCCCGATCAGCGCCGCCTAAGCGGCCGTGACCGAGGCCGATCCCGCCCCCGCCCCAGAGGGGGCCCTGGTCCTGATCGCGGGGGCGGGGCGCCTGCCGGAGCTCGTCGCCGAGTCGCTCCGCCGGGCGCGCCGGCCCTTCCGGGTGATCGCGCTGCGCGGCTTCACCGGCCCGGCCCTGCGCGCCGGCGCCGACGCCACGGTCGACCTCCTCGATCTCGCGGCCACCCTGAAGCTGCTGCGGCTCTGGGGGCCGGCGACCGTGGTGCCGGCGGGCGGCGTCTCCCGCCCGAGCCCGGCCGCGATCCTCAACGCGGGCGCCGCCCTGCGCAACCGCGAGGCCCTGCGGGCGATCGCCGGCGGCGGGGACGACCGCCTGCTGCGGGCGGCGGTCACGCTGGTCGAGGAGGCGGGCCACCGGGTCGTCGGCGTCCACGAGGCCGCGCCGGACCTGCTCTGCCCGGACGGCCCGCTCGGGCGCCGGGCCCCGGACGCGGAGGCGGCCGCCTCGATCCGCACCGGGCGCGGCGTCCTCGACGCCCTCTCGCCCTACGATCTGGGGCAGGCGGTCGTCCTGGCCGGCGACCGGATCCTCGCCGTGGAGGGGCCGGAGGGCACGGACCGCATGCTGGCCCGGGCCCGGGCCCTGGGGCGGCGCCCCTTCGGGTTCGGCCGGGCGATGCCCGCGACCGTGCTGGTGAAGGCCCCGAAGGTCGGCCAGGACCGCCGCATCGATCTCCCGGCCGTCGGCGCCCGCACCGTGCGCAACGCGGCCCGGGCGGGCTGCGCCGGGCTCGCCCTGGAGGCCGGCGGGACCCTGGTCATCGACCGGGCGGCGACGGCCGCGGAGGCCGACCGCCTAGGCCTGTTCGTGGTCGGGTACGGAGGGGCATCGTGACCGGTCGGGCCCCGACGATCTGGCTCGTGGCCGGCGAGGATTCCGGCGACCAGCTCGGCGCCAAGCTGATGCGCGCCCTGCGCGAGGCCGCGCCCGACACCGTCTTCGGCGGCGTCGGTGGCGAGGCCATGGTGGAGGCGGGGTTCGCGTCCCTGTTCCCCCTCGATGACGTGGCGGTGATGGGCTACCTGCCGGTCCTCGCCCGGGCCCGGACCCTGCTCCGCCGCATCCGCGAGACCGTCGAGGCGACGATTCGCGCGCGGCCCGACGTGCTGGTGATCATCGACAGCCCGGGCTTCACCCACGCGGTGGCGCGGCGCGTGCGCAGGGCGGCCCCCGGCATCCCGATCATCGACTACGTGTCCCCGAGCGTCTGGGCGTGGCGGCCGTGGCGGGCGAAGGGCATGCGGCCGTTCATCGACCACGTGCTGGCCCTGCTCCCCTTCGAGCCCGACGCGCATCTGCGGCTCGGCGGCCCGCCCTGCACCTATGTCGGGCATCCGCTGATCGAGCGCCTCCCGGAGCTGCGGCCCGGCGCGGCCGAGCGGGGGCGGCGCGAGGCCGTGCCCTACAGCCTCGTGGTCCTGCCGGGCTCCCGCCGGTCCGAGATCGAGCGGCTGATGCCGGTCTTCGGTGCGGCGCTGACCCGCGTCGCCGAGGGCCTGGCGGTCGAGGCGGTGCTGCCCGCCGTGACCCGGCACCGGGCCCTGATCGAGCGGCTGTCGGCCGGGTGGCCGGTGCCGGTCCGCATCGTCACCGGCGAGGCGCCGAAATACGCGGCCTTCCGGGAGGCCCGGGCGGCGCTCGCCGCCTCCGGCACGGTCACGCTGGAGCTGGCGCTCGCGGGCGTCCCGATGGTCGTGGCCTACAAGGTCTCGCGGGCGGAGGAGTTCATCGCCCGCCGGCTGATCCAGGTCCCGAGCATCGTGCTGCCGAACCTGATCCTCGCCGAGAACGCGATGCCGGAATTCGTCCAGGCCGACTGCACCCCGGAGCGCCTCGCCGGCGCCCTGCGGCCGCTCCTGGCCGGCGGTCACGAGCGCGACGTCCAACTCGCCGCCCTCGGCCGCATCGACGGGCGGATGCGGCTCGCCGCGGCGGACACGCCGAGCCGGGCCGCGGCGCGGATCGTCCTGCGCGCGGCCGGGGGGCAGGGAGCGGATCCGGCGGCGTGACGGCGCCGCTCAGCCGGCGCGGCGGCCGCAGCGGATATAGGTCGAGGTCCCGCGGCTGCTCGACCAGGTCAGGTGCTCGCCGTCGACCTGCAAGCGGACCTGCGACGACCAGTGGCGGCCGCGATCGCTGCACTCGGCGGCCGTGACCCAGGCGCCGCCGCTCCGCCGCACGTCGTGGAACAGGCACAGCGTGCGGCCGGCGCGGGCGCGGTCCTGCGTGATCGTGGCCGGGATGTAGCCGCGGCGGCGCGAGCGCGCTCCGCAAGCCTCGGGCGTCGGGCCCCAGACACCGACATACTCGGCGGCGGGCACGGCGGCGGCCGGAGCGGCGCCCGGGGCCGGGCGGGCATTCGCCGTGGTCGCGGGCGGCGCCGCGGCACTCTGCGGGGCCGCCGGCGCCGGCGAGGCCGCCATGGCGGTCTGGCCGGGCGGCTCGGCCGGGGCGGTGAGCGGGTCGGGCTCGTCGAGCATCACGACGCGGCGCGCGGGGCGCGGCGCGGCGGACCCCGCCGCGGACGGGCTCGCTTCCGGCGGGGACGGGCGGAACGGCAGGTCCTCGGTGAGGTAGGCGGCGCTGTAGGCGAACAGGCCCACCCAGCCGAGGATGAGGAGGGTCGGCAAGGCGAAGCGACGCCAGGAGCCGGAACGCGCCCCGTCGCCCGGATCCGCCAGAACGACCGCCCCCATGGTCCGCCCCCCTCTCGTCCGCTCAGCGGCCGAAGATGCCCTTCAGGAACTGCGCCGTGCGGTTGCGCTTGCGCTTGCGCTCCAGCTCCGACGCGTCCCTGAGCCACGCCACCTGGACCACGCGCCGCTCGCCCTCGAAGGGCTCGTGGCCGTGCCAGGAATTGTCCGCCCGCAGGAACGCGAACATCGTGCCCATGGTCGGCGGGACCTCCACCGCGAAGGGCTCGTAGTTGCGGCCGTCGTAGAGCACCCGCAGGCGGCCGGCCGCCGGGGCGTCCCAGGCGTCGTTCATGTAGACGAGCAGGGTGAGCACCTTCGACGGGCCGTCGGTGTGGATCGAGCCGTATTTCAGCTGGCTGCGGCGCATGATGGTCGTCAGGCGCGGGCAGGAGACGAGGTCGATGCCGAACTTCTCGCCGAGGATCTTCGAGAAGGCGTCGCTCTCCAGCTCGTCGATCAGCGCCTTGAACCGGCCCTTCAGGGTGACCTCGTCGACCGTGAGGTAGCCGGGCTTGGCGATGTCCGGGAAGTCGCGCCGGATGTCGTCGATCGCGTCGGGATTCAGGACGTTGCTGCCGAGCGTGTAGGCGTAGGGCTCGCGGGAGACGGGCGCGGCGCGCACGGCGGAGATGTCGAGGATCGAGAGAGCGGACATCGCTGGGTCCCTTGGCTCCGGCGCCGGTCGGCCGGCACGCGGGGCGCCGGAGACGCGTGCCGGGGGGCCGGTCCAGCCGTCGTGCCGGGGTCGCCCGCGCAGGCGTCCACGACCACAAATCTACAGCTGCTTCCGGCGATCCCGGAATCTCCTAATCCGCCGATTGCGGCGGTCCGACGGCGAAAGCGGCCCGGTGGCGCATTCCGGTGACAGTCTCGGGCGGCCCGCTTGTGCAGGATGGCGCCAGACCCGCGGGCTTTCTTCCCGGGTGCGTACCGGAACCCGTGCCCGATGAGGCCGTTGGCCCTCGCTCTGCTGTTCGCCCACCTCGCCGCCGTCGCGGCCGGGGTCGAGGCCCGTGCGCAGTCGCGGCCGCCGCGCGGCTCGATGACGGCCCGCATGACCTGCTCCGAGGCGATGGCCCTGGTGAAGAACGAGGGCGACGTGATCATCGCCGCCGGAGCGGCGCCGGAGCGGTTCGTCAGCAATCCCGGCCAGTGCAGCGGCGCGGAGATCGCCGAGCTGCGCTTCGCCCCGACGCGCGACAACCCGCAATGCCCGATCGGCTACCATTGCCGCGAGCCCGGCTTCGAGGAGTGGAACTGGTAGCCGCGGTGCCCGCGTAAATCGCCGCACCGCCGGAACGTGACCAAAGTTTCACGCGACAGCGCGGGCCGAGTGCCACTATCTGGCCATCTGCCGGGGCCAAGGCCGCCGGCGGCGCCCCGGGCGGGCGCGCACGGATGGGGGATCGACGGTGGCAGCACTCAGGACCGGACTGGGCATCCAGGCCGTGCTCACGGCCCTGGCCGCGCTGATCCTGCTGGCGCTTCCCGGAATCCCGAGCCCGCCGCTCTACGTCTCCCTCGCCGGCTTCGCCATGGCGGGCATCCTGATCGCCTCGAACGGCATCTCGGCCTACCTGAAAGTCTTCGTCTCGGTCTACGGCGTCGGCTACCTGCTGCTCGCCGGATCGAAGACGATCGCCGCCATGGGGCTGCTGCCGCCGGTGATCGCCGCGCTGCTCCCGCCGGCCTTCGCCGCCACCGGCGCGGTGGTCTTCGCCGCCATCGTGCTCGGCATCTCGCATCTCGAGCCGATCCGCGCGATCACCAACATCGCCGACCCGTACTTCGCCAATCGCGACAAGCCGACCAAGGAGATCGGCTTGTTCCGCTGGTTCGGCACCACCGAGGGCCGGATCGGCCGCAACCTCGTGGCGCTGTCGATCTTCGTGAATTTCGCCGACGTGGCGCTGACGCTGCGGTTTAATTTCTTCTACCGCGACATCTACAACTCGCTCCAGGAATACGACGCGAACGCGTTCTGGTACCAGCTGCTCTGGGTGTTCGTGCCGCTGGCCACGCTGAACATCGCCATCGGCATGTTCGACCTGTTCGTCGATTCCTCGCTGCTCATCCGCTGGCGCACGTGGCTGACCCACAGCCTGTACGAGCGCTGGCTCGGCAACGGCACGCATTACCGGATCCCGTTCACCGACGAGGAGGCGGACAACCCGGACCAGCGCATCCAGGCCGACGTCAACAGCTTCATCGTGCAGACCACGACGCTGTCGATCCGGCTCCTCAGCCAGGCCGCGCAGCTCGTGTCGTTCATCGTGATCCTCTGGACCTTGTCGCGCGACTTCGTCGTGCCGTTCACCGACACGGTGATCCCGGGCTTCCTGGTCTGGCTGGTGATCGCCTACGCGGTGGTCGGCACGTGGCTCACCCACCTGATCGGCCGGCCGCTCATCGGGCTGGACTTCCGGCAGGAGCAGGTCGAGGCGAATTTCCGCTTCGCGCTGGCCCGGAACCGCATCTACTCCGAGCAGATCGCCCTGCTGCGCGGCGAGCGGGCGGAAGCCTCGCGGCTCTCGAGCCTGTTCCACAGCGTGATCGACAACTACGTCGGGATCATCTTCCGCCGCATCAAGCTGATCGCCTTCACGTTCAGCTACCGGCAGGCGAGCGTCATCTTCCCGATGGTGCTGGCGGCCCCGTCCTTCTTCGCCAAGAAGATCACGCTGGGCGCGCTCCAGCAGACGTCCCAGGCCTTCAGCCAGGTGCAGAGCTCGCTGTCGTTCTTCGTGGACTCGTACACGACGCTGGCCGCCTACAAGGCCAATACCATCCGTCTCGGCTCGTTCCGAAGGGCCATGACGAAGGCCGAGGCGCTGGAGGCGGCGGGCTACGGCCTCGTCCAGGGGAACGAGAGCACCGGCGACGTCACCGCGCGCGGCCTCGTCCTCGCCCTGCCGAACGGGAAGCCGATCGTCACCGCCGACGCGCTGACCCTGCCGCGCGGCGGCGCGACCCTGGTCACGGGTCCCTCCGGCTCCGGCAAGTCGACCCTGTTCCGGGCGATCGCGGGGATCTGGCCGTTCGGCAAGGGCCGGGTCGACGTGCCCGCCGGGCAGTCGGCCCTGCTGCTGCCGCAGCGGCCCTACATTCCGCAGGGGACCCTGCGCGGCGCCGTTGTCTACCCGAACACCACCGACCAGTTCTCGGACGCGGCGATCCGGGACGCCCTGACGGCCGCGCAGCTCCCCCACCTCGTCGACCATCTCGACGAGAGCGACACCTGGGAGCGGCGGCTGTCGGGTGGCGAGCAGCAGCGGCTCGCCATCGCCCGCGCGCTGCTGGCCAAGCCCGAATGGCTGTTCCTCGACGAGGCGACGGCCTCCCTCGACGAGCCCTCCGAGGCCGCCCTCTACCGGATGCTGCGCGAGCAGCTCCCCGGCACGACGATCGTGTCGATCGGCCACCGCTCGACGCTGGACGCCTTCCACGACCGGCGCATCGCGCTCGAGCCGGAAAGCGGTGTCTTCGTCCCGCGGGTGCAGAGGCAGCCGCTGCCGGCGGAGTGAGGGGCTGCAACAGCTCCCACCTCTCTGCGGGCGGGGCCGCGCCCTCTCCGTCATCACGAGCGCAGCGAAGTGACCAGGGCAGCGCGACATCCTGGAGATGTGGCGCGACCCTGGATTGCTTCGCTTCGCTCGCAAGGACGTCGGTTGCGGGGCTTACGCCTTGCGCAACCCCGCGGCGGCCCGGGCCGCCCGCTCGATCGCCGCCGGATCCGGCGTGCCGGGCTTCACCACCCAGCTGCCGCCGACGCAGAGCACGGACGGGATCGACAGCCAGTCCGGGGCGCTCAGCTCGGTGATCCCGCCCGTCGGGCAGAACCGCACCGCGCCGAACACCGCCGCGTGCGCCTTCAGCGCCTTGATCCCGCCCGCGGCCTCCGCCGGGAAGAACTTGAACCGGTCGAGCCCGTGGTCGAGGCCGCGCATGATGTCGGCCGCCGTCGCGACGCCGGGCAGGTAGGGCACGCCGTTGGCCTTGGCGGCGTCGGTCAGTGGCTCGGTGAGGCCCGGCGAGACGATGAACTCGGCCCCCGCCGCCAGGGCCTTCTCGAGATCGCGCGGGTTGAGCACCGTCCCGGCGCCCACCACCGCGCCCTCGACCCGGGTCATCTCCCGGATGACGTCGAGGGCGGCCGGGGTCCGCAGGGTGACCTCCAGGGCGGTCAGGCCGCCCTTCACCAGGGCCTCGGCGATGGGCCGCGCCTGCGCCGCGTCGTCGATCACCAGGACCGGAATGACGGGCACGGAGCGCATCAGCGCGTCGATGCTGGTCAGATCGTTCATGGTCGGCAACTCCCTCTCGGTTTCAGAGGCCGGCGGCGGCGAGCATCGCCGAGGCGCCCCGCTCCGCCGTGTCGGCCCCCTGGCGCATGAACGCGAACAGCTCCCGCCCGGTGCCCTGCGCCGGCTCCGGCGCCTCGGCCTCGGGGCGGCCCGCGAGTTCCGCCTCGTCGACCAGCACCTCCAGCAGGCCGTCGGCCGCGCTGAGGCGGACGACGTCGCCGTCGCGGATCCGCCCGATCGGGCCGCCGCCGAGCGCCTCGGGGCTCAGGTGGATGGCGGCCGGCACCTTGCCGGACGCGCCAGACATCCGCCCGTCCGTCACCAGGGCGACCTTGTGGCCGCGGTCCTGCAGCACGCCGAGCGGCGGCGTGAGCTTGTGGAGCTCTGGCATGCCGTTCGCCTTCGGGCCCTGGAACCGGACCACGACCACGACGTCGCGCTCCAGCTCACCGGCCTTGAACGCCTTCAGCACCTCGTCCTGGTCGGAGAAGACCCGGGCCGGGGCCTCGATGGTGCGGCGATGCTCCTCGACGGCGCTGGTCTTGAACGTCGCCCGGCCGAGATTGCCCTTCACGAGCCGCATGCCGCCGTCGGGCTGGAACGGGTTGCCGGGCCGGCGCAGCATCGTGTCGTCGAGGCTCTCCGGCACGGCGTCCTCGAAGACCAACTCCTCGCCGTCGAGCTTCGGGTCGCGGGCGTGGTCGCGCAGCGTCTGGCCCGACACGGTCAGGATGTCGTCGTGCAGGAGGCCCGCGTCGAGCAGGGCCGCCATCACGAAGCTCATGCCGCCCGCGGCGTGGAAGTGGTTCACGTCGCCGGCGCCGTTCGGGTAGACGCGGGCGATCAGCGGCACGGCGCTGGACAGGCGGTCGATATCCTCCCAGTCGATGACGATGCCGGCCGCGCGCGCGATGGCCGGCAGGTGGATCGCGTGGTTGGTGGATCCGCCCGTTGCGAGCAGGCCGACCGCGGCGTTGACGATCGCCTTCTCGTCGACGCAGAGGCCCAGCGGCCGGTAGTCGTTGCCGGCGCCGCCGATCTCGGTGAGCCGATGGATCGCCGCCCGGGTCACGGCCTGGCGCAGCTTGGTGCCGGGGTTGATGAAGGACGCGCCCGGCATGTGCAGGCCCATCATGTCCATCATCATCTGGTTGGAGTTGGCCGTGCCGTAGAACGTGCAGGTCCCGGCCGCGTGGTAGGAGGCAGACTCGGATTCGAGCAGCTCCGCCCGGCCGACCTTGCCCTCGGCGTAGAGCTGGCGGATCCGCTGCTTCTCCTTGTTGGCGAGGCCCGACGGCATGGGCCCGGCCGGGATCAGGATCGTCGGCAGGTGGCCGAAGCGGAGCGCCCCGATCAGCAGGCCCGGCACGATCTTGTCGCAGATGCCGAGCAGCGCCGCGCCGTCGAACATGCCGTGGCTCAGCGCGACCGCGGTCGAGAGCGCGATCGTGTCCCGGGAGAACAGCGACAGCTCCATGCCGCTCTGCCCCTGCGTGACGCCGTCGCACATAGCCGGCGTGCCGCCCGCGACCTGCGCGGTGGCGCCGCGCTCCCGGGCGAACAGCTTGATCTGCTCCGGGTAGCGCCCGTACGGCTGATGGGCCGAGAGCATGTCGTTGTAGGCGGTGACGATGCCGATGTTCATCACCGTCCGCTCGTCGCGGATCGCCGCCTTGTCCTCGCCGGAAGCCGCGAAGCCGTGGGCGAGGTTGCCGCAGGCGAGCTTCCCGCGCCGGACCCCCGCCTCGCGCTCGCGGGCTATCAGGTCGAGATAGGCGCGCCGGGTCTCGCGGGAGCGCGCCACGACGCGCTCGGTGACCGCCGCGACCTCGGGATGAAGCTCGGTCATGCTCGTTCCTCCAGGCTCGGTGCCGACGGGCGCGCGGCCGAGGCCGCGAGTCGGGATCGGCCGCGCGCCCGCGTCGGTGGCCGGTATCTAAGGGGTGCGCCGCGGGATGTAACCCGGGGCGCGCGCCGGCGACGCCGCGATGGCCGCCCGCCGACTCAGGAAACCCCGCGTCCAGGGCAGCGAACGCTCACGCTCTCGATCGATGCCACTCACATCGTCATCACGAGCGAAGCGAAGTGACCCAGGGCAGGGCGACCCTCGAGTGCTTCGCTGCACTCGCGAAGACGGTGCGCTCACGCCTCTGCCTGGACGCCCGGCGGCAGCACGTCTCGAAGCGCTCCTTCGAGGCCTGCCTCAGGATGGGGTCGAACCTCAGAGACCCAGCACGTCCCTGGCCTCAATACTCCCAGAAGATGCGCTGCAGCTCCTTGGTGTCGCTGGTCTTGGTGAGCGCCACGGCGGCGAGGATCTTAGCCTTGGCGGGATTGAGGTCGTGGGCGACCACCCAGTCGTACTTGTCGTCGGGCTGCTCGGCGTTGCGCAGGACGAAGCCGTCCGGCACCCGCGACGAGCGGATCACGATGGCGCCCTTGGAGCGGATGTCCTTGAGCTTGTCGACGAGGTAGCCGGGGACCGAGCCGTTGCCGGTGCCGGCGTTGACGATCGCCTTGGCGCCGGCCTGGAGCTCGGCGTCGTAGACGCCCGGGATCATGTTGCCCGAGCCGTAGACGATGCCGACCAGCGGCAGGCTGTCGATCTGGTCGATGTCGAACTCGGAGCTCATGTTGTGCCGCTTCGTCAGCGAGCGGAAGAAGTAGGTCTTGCCCTCGACCACCATGCCGAGCGGTCCCCACTGGCTGTAGAAGGCGCTGGGCACGATGTTGGTCCGCTTGTTCACGTCGCGGCCGCATTGGATGTAGTCGTTCATCGTCACGGTGACGCCCTGTCCGATCGCCTCCTTGCTGGCGGCGACCGTGACGGCGTCGAGCAGGTTGAGGGCGCCGTCGGCCGAGATCGCCGTGCCCGGCCGCATCGAGCCGACCACCACGATCGGCTTGTCGCTCTTCACCACGAGGTCGAGGAAGAACGCCGTCTCCTCCAGCGTGTCGGTCCCGTGCGTGACCACGACGCCGTCGACGTCGTCCTGCTTCAGGAGCTGGGACACGCGCTTGCCGAGCTGGACCAGCTGGGCGTCGGTGAAGCTCTCGGAGGCGATCTGGAAGACCTGCTCGCCGCGGACGTTCGCGATGGTGTTCACCTGCGGCACGGCGGCGATCAGCTTGTCGACCGGCACCTTGGCGGCCGTGTAGGTGGCGCTGTTGGCGGCATCGGCGCCGGCGCCCGCGATCGTCCCGCCGGTGGCGAGGATCACGACGTTCGGCTTCTTCGCCGCGGCGGCCGTGCCGGCCTCGGGCATCTCGCGGGCGACGAGGGGCGCCGCCCCGAATCCGCTGGCCAGGGCCAGGGCGAAGACCGCTCCGCGCAGGGGAAGAGCCGCGCCGCTTCGGCAGGAGAACATCGGAGATCCTCGATGGTTGACGGGAGAGCGAGTCGGACTCGACGCGGGGATGGTAGCCGCGCCCCGGCCCGAGGCAAGGATCATGCAGGGCGCCGACGTGCAGGGCGCGACGGATCGTTACGCAAGCTCGGGCGTTGATGGGGGTTGCTGTCCGCTCGGAGATAGATCCCATGCTGCATCTCGCCGGCCTGCTCGAGGAACTCGAGCGGAGCGAGCCCGCGCGGGCCGCGATGTCGATCCTCGAGACCTCTCTCGCGCGCCGCTCGACAGAAGAGCAGGGCGCGTTCTGGCGCGCCGTCGACATCTACTACGTCTCGCGGAAGGCCCCGCCGGAGGCGACCGTGCCGGGCCAACTCGGACCGGGCAAATCCGTGGCGAGCCAGGCCGCGCCGGAGCTGGCCGCGGCGTCCTGAGCCCGGCCTCCGGATCCAATCGCGGCGCTCAGGCGCTCGCCGGCACGGCCGGCGGCATGCCGGCGCCGCTTTCGGGCTCGCTGCCCGCGCGCACCGCCTCGCGGGTCTCGGGCATCAGCGCGAAGTAGAGGACGAAGCCGAGCGCCGCGATGGCCGCCAGCGCCAGGAAGGCGGTGGAGTAACCCGCCGACACGATGATCACGCCGGCCAGCGTCGCGCTCAGGGAGGCGCCGATGCCCTGGGCCGTCGCCACGGCGCCCTGGGCCGCGTTGAACCGGCCGCCGCCGCGGGTCAGGTCGGCGACCACGATCGGGAACAGCGCGCCGTAGACGCCGGCCCCGATGCCGTCGAGGAGCTGGACGCCCACCAGCCAGAACGGGTTGTCCGACAGCGTGTAGAGGACACCGCGCAGCGCCAGGATGCCGAAGGCGGTGAGGAAGATCGGCTTGCGGCCGATCACGTCGGCCTTCGCGCCCACGAAGATCGCCACCGGCACCATCACGCACTGCGCCGCCACGATGCAGACCGCGATCAGCGATGTCGCGTGGTCCTTGCCCGAGATGTGCGTCAGGAGCTGTCCCACCGAGGTCAGCATCGCCGCGTTGGCGAGGTGGAAGATCGCGCAGAGTACCGCGAAGATCAGCAGCGCCCGGTTCTGCAGCAGGGTGGCGAGGCCGGAGGGCTTCTCCTGAGCCTGCTCCTCCGCCTCGGTCATGCCGCGGGCGAGGTCGTTGTCGATGGCGTCGGCTGGCACCATCAGCATGGCGCCGATCGACAGCGCCGCCAGGATGCCCATCAGCCAGAACACGACCACCGGCCCGAAGAAGTAGGCGAGCCCGCCCGCGAGAGCGGCCGAGACCGCGTTGCCGGCGTGGTTGAAGCCCTCGTTGCGGCCGATCCGCTTGGCGAACATCTTCGGCCCGACGAGGCCGAGCGTGATCGCGGCCAGCGCCGGCGGGAAGATCGTCCCGGCGACGTGGGCGATCGATTGGGTGGCGGTGACGAGGTAGAAGTTCGTGATGAACGGCAGGACGAGGCAGCTGGCCGTCACCGCGATGGCGCCGCCGATCACCACCGCGCGCTTGTGGTTGGTGGCGTCGATCAGCGCGCCGGCGGGCGTCTGCGCCACGAGGCCGAGGATGCCCGCGATGGTCATCACGAGGCCGGTCGTGGCCTCGTTCCAGCCCTGGTCGGGGCCGCGCACGGCGATCAGGTAGATGGCGAGGTAGGGGCCGAGGCCGTCGCGCACGTCGGCGAGGAAGAAGTTGAGCGCGTCGAGGCCGCGCAGGGCCTTGGCCGAGGGTGTCCGGCCGCCGGCGCCGCGGGCGCCCGTCTCGATGCTGTTCATCCTGCCGCGATCCCCCGACCGACGGACGGCGCGGCCCCGATCCGGGCCGTGCCGTCGCACGCGGGGCTCGACGCCCGCGCGCGCCATCGGTTCCCGCGCGGCGCGGGCCTCACGCGGGATGTGAACGGTTCTCCGGCCCGCACGGGCCTCAGGCCGTGTCGGTGCCGGCCGAAGCGTCGGGATTCCCGACAGCGTCTGTCGTCTCTTCCGACAGATCGGTGCCCGGCGCGCCGAGGCCGTAGCGCTCGATCTTGGCGTAGAGGAGCTGCCGCTGGATGCCGAGCCGGCGGGCGGCCCGGGCACGGTTGCCGTCGGCCTCGCGGAGCGCGGCCGCGATCATGGTGCGCTCCAGGCGAGCCACGGCCCCGGGCAGGTCGCCGGCGAGCCAGTCGGCCGCGCCGTCCTCGCCGCGGCGGTCCAGTCGCGCGGCCGGCAGATCGATGGCGTCTGCCGCGATCACGCCGCCGCGCACCAGCATGGCGGCGCGCTCCACGACGTTGCGCAGCTCGCGGACATTGCCGGGCCACTCGTAGGCGAGCAGGCGCGAGGCGGCCCCGCCGCTCAGGCGCTTGCCCGAAGGGACCAGGAAGTGCTCGGCGAGCGGCACGATGTCGGCCAGGCGCTCGCGCAGGGGCGGCAGGGGGATCGGAACGACGTTCAGCCGGTAGTACAGGTCGGCGCGGAACCCGCCCGCGGCGACGAGCGCCGGCAGGTCGCGATGCGTCGCCGCCACGAGGCGGACATCGACCCGGGCAGGGCGGCCCCCCAGCGGGGTCACGACGCCGTCCTGGATCACCCGCAGGATCTTCGCCTGCATCGCGGCCGGCATGTCGCCGATCTCGTCCAGGAACAGGGTGCCGCCCTGGGCCTCGTGGAAGGCGCCCGCGCGGTCGGCGGTCGCGGCCGCGAAGGCGCCCCGGACGTGGCCGAACAGCTCGCTCTCCAGAGCCTCGGCCGGGATCGCCGCGCAGTTCACCGGAACGAACGGCCGCGCGCGCCGCCGCGAGAAGGCGTGCAGGGCCCGTGCGACCTCCTCCTTGCCGGTGCCGGTCTCGCCCTGGACCAGGATCGTGGACGCGTTGTCGGCGACGAGACCGATGGTCTTCTGGACCTTCCGCATGCCCGCGCTCGACCCGATCAGGACCGGGTGGTCCGGCGGCGGCGCGGCGCCGCCGGGATCGGAGCGGGCGTCGCGCAGCATCGCGTCGAGGACGGCGGCGAGGTCGGCCCGGCCGATCGGCTTGGTCAGGTGGTCGTGCGCCCCGAGGCGCATCGCCTCGATCGTGTTGGCCGGGCTCGCGAAGGCCGTCAGGACCGTCACGGGCGGCGGCTCCGGCAGGGCCCGGATCCGCTCCAGGGTGGCCATGCCGTCGAGGTCTCCGGGCATGCGCAGGTCGAGGAGCACCGCCGCCACCGGACCCTCGCCCAGCCGCGCCAGCGCCTCCGACCCGGAGGCGACCGGGAGCGCGGTGTGCCCGAGATCGGTCACCGTCTCGGCGAGCCCGTCGCGCAGGGCTCTGTCGTCGTCGACGATCAGGATGGTTGCCATGGCAGATCCAGGACAAAGGTGGTCTCCGGCGCGCCCTCGACCAGCCTCGCCTCGCCCCGATGCGCCACGGCGATCTCGCGCACGATCGCGAGCCCCAGACCGGTCCCGTCGGGCCGGCCGGTGACGAAGGGCTCGAACAGGCTGGCGCGGATCGCCGGGTCGACCCCGGCGCCGGTATCGGCGACGCTGAGGCGCAGCCGCAGCGCGCCGTCGACCGTCACGCGCTCGGCGCCGAGGCGGACCCGCCCGCCCGGCGGCGCGTGCTGCAGGGCGTTCAGCAGCAGGTTGTCGACGGCGCGGGCGACCTGCGCCCGGTCGAGATGCGGGTGGTCCGCGGCGGGCAGCCCGTCGGCCTCGACCGCGATCCGGACCGCGCGCGCGCGCGCCAGGTCCTCGTGCAGGCCCGCGCACTCGGCCAGGAGCGGTGCCACGGGTGTGGGCATCCGGTTGAGCGGCCGCGCCTGCGTCAGGTTGAGGAGGTCGCGCAGCAGCGTGTCGACCCGGGCGATCTGGCCGAGAACGGTCTCGAGGGCGACGGCGGCGCGGTGCGGATCGCCGCTGACCAGGGCGTTCTCGGCCTTCAGCCGCATCGCCGCGATGGGGTTGCGGATCTCGTGGGCGATGCTCGCCGCCAGACGGCCGACGGCGGCGAGGCGCTCGGTCGCCACGATCCGGGCCTGGGCCTCCCGCAGCCGCCCGCCGGCGGCGTTGAGGGCGTCGACCAGCCGGTCGAGCTCGCGCTCGCCGGTGCGGTCGAGATGGGGCAGGTCCTGGCCGTCCGGACGCGGCGCGGCGAGCGCGGCCTCGAGCCGGGCGATCCGCCCCGAGAACCCGTACAGGAACCAGCTCAGGAACGCGGCCGATCCGAGTACCGTGGCGGCGAGGAAGCCCAGGCCCGCGAGAAAGCGCGTGTAGGTGGGGCCGTCGTTCACGTGCGCGCGCGTCATCGACCACGCGGTCAGGCCGGCCTCCGGCCCGTGCAGCGGGCAGGCCTGGAGCATGAGAACCTGGGTCCGGCTCGGCCGCCGCTCCGAGGCCGCGTGGTCGACCCGCAGGGCCTGCGCGTTCAGCGCCGCGATGGCGTCGCGCTCGGCCGCCGGAAAGTCGGTCTTCGGCCCGGATCCCTCGTAGGTCGGATAGGCGTAGGCCACCGACCCGCGCGCGGCGCTCCAGATTCCGCCCTCGAGGCCCGGGAAGCGCGCCAAAGCGGCCGAGACGGTGCCGACGAGGTCGGCCTCCCCGACGCCCCTCCCGCGCGCACGCACGAGGGCGGCGTACCGGTCGATGATGTCGCGGCAGGCCCGCCCGACCGCGAGATCGGCCTGCGCCACCTGGACGCCCGTCGACTGGTCGTAGACGCCGAGCATCAGGTAGGCGGTGGCGGCCGCGGAGGCGACCAGCAGGACCCAGAGCGCGAGCAGCCGGGCGCGCAGGCTGTAGGCCGTCACGGCGGTGTTCGACCCGGCATGGCGCTGGCTCCTGCGGCGGCGTCGCGCGCCCGGACCCCGTTCCTAAGCCATTGCCCGGTCCCCGACCACGCGGAGACTGCGCGGGTCCCACGGTGCCGGCGCGACGCGCGCTTACGGCCCCGGGCCGGGCCCGGGACCGCCGGGAGAGGGGCGCCGCGTCCGGCACCCCGCTCGGACGTACGATCGATCAGTCGTCGGCGCGCGCGCTCACTTGCGGTTCGTGATGAGGCTGTCGACGTTCTTGTTGGCTTCCTTATTCTCCTTCCGCTGCATCACCACTTCGTGCTTGGTGTCCTTCATCGACATCTCGTCACGCTTGCCCTGGGGCATCTCCTTCAGGGCCGCCAGGGCCGGCGTGACCGACCAGAGACAGGCCAGGCAAAGAGCAGCGCGCGCCGTAGTCTTGAACATGATGCCTCCTCCACTCAATCGACATTGCAGGACGTCTTGGCGATGCCGCCGGTTCCTCATGCGCGGATCACGGGCGTGCGATCCGTCGCGCGGATGGTCTTGTCTCAGGGCTGGCCCGACGGGTTGATCGGCAGGGCGTCGCTTCCGAGCTGCACGCAGGTCAGCATCGCCACGTAGGACGGGGTGCCGCCGATCTGGCTCTCCGTCGCGCAGGTCCGGCGCTCGGCCACGTCGAACGTCGCCCAGCGCTTGATCAGGGTGCGCCGGGCGGCGGCCTCGTCGGACAGGCAGCCGCGGTAGCTCGCCCGGTCGACGGCGGTCGATCCCGCCCGGTGCTCCGGCGCGCAGATCGCCCGGATGTTGAAGTCCGGAACCCCCGCCGTCCGGGCGGAGGCCGCCAGGGTCCCGCCGAGGAGCAGTTCGAGTCCCAGGATGGTCGAGATCCAGAATCGCCGCACGCGACCCTCCCTCCTGTGCGCCGACCGGGCCGCGCCCGAGATCCGTCAGACGCGGCCGTCGTCGGCGTTCGGTCACTTGCTGGTCTTGGCACCCGCCGTCGTGCCGGTGGCCTGCGGCGCGCCCTTGTCGGCCGTGGCGGCGGCCGCCTTCTGGGGCACCGCGATCGCGTCGATCACGTCGAAGCGCATGTTGTCCTGGGCCGTCTTCAGGGCGGCGTTGGCCTCGTAATACTTGCCCTGGTTGATCAGCGTCGCGGCCTGATCGACGTCGGCGATGGTCTTGTTCAGGGGCAGGACCGCCATGGTGAAGTTGACGTCGACATGGGCGAGCTTGAGCTTCTCCAGGGCCCCCTTCTGGTCGCCCTGAGCGAGGTTCTTGTTCGCCTCGGTCACCGCGGAGGCCTTGGCGGGCGTGGCCACGAAGTCGTCGCCGAGAGTCAGCTGCGCGTCGACCGGGACCCAGGCCACCTGCTCCTTGGAGGCCGTCTTGGTATCGGCCTTGGTATCGGCCTTGGCGCTCGGCGCAGTCGCCTTGTGGGCGGCCATGTCGGCCGGCGACTTGAGGTCGGCCTCGGCCTTGGTGAAGACCGCGTCGTCGGTCTTGGCCTTGGCGAAGGCGGCCTGCGCCTTGGCGATCATGTCCTTGGCCTGGCCGGGATTGGCCTCGAAGATCGCGAGGCGGGTGAGCTGGAGATCCCTGAAGCCCTGTGCGCCGTCCTTCGAGAGCTTGCCGACATCCTTGTCGACCGCCGCCTGGCTCGCGCTGATCTGCGTGCCGTTGGTCTGGGCGGCCTGCTCCGCCGCGTAGGCGGTTCCACCGAGGATTGTGGTGAGCACGAGAGCCGCAGCCATAGATTTGCGATAGGACATAGTAATATCTCCCTCTAGTGCCGGAGATAAGGCCTTCATCTGCATTGGCCTCATTCATTCCGTGTTCAGATAATAGATCAGCCACCATTTGGTCGCATGACCGGAAGATTAAAGAACGGCAATGCGCCGCCGGGCGTGGCGGGTCTCAGCGCGGCAGGAAGCGGCCGGCGCGCGCGTCGAGCAGCGCCACCAGCGCCGGCGCCATGAAGTCGTGCACGTCGGGGATGTCGAGGCAGACGAGGCGGGTCCCGCGCAGGGCGGCCCCGAAGCGGCGCATCAGCTTGCGCCGGTGCGCGCGCTCCATGACGACGACGATCTCCGCCCAGGCGAGATGATCGGCGTCCACCGGCTCGTCGGCGTCGGGCGACACCCCCGCGCTGGCGGTCTCGATGCCGGGCAGCCGCGCGAAGATCTGTTCCGCGGTCGGGCTGCGGGCGCGCGCCCGGCCGCAGACGAACAGGATCCTCACGCGCTCTCCGCGAGGTCGGCTTGCCGCTCGAACAGGGCGCGGTACGCCCCGTTCGGGCGGCGCAGCAGGGCGGCGTGAGGCCCGTCCTCGACGATGCGACCGCGGTCGAAGACGAGGATCCGGTCGAGGGCCCGCACCGTGGACAGGCGGTGGGCGATGACGATGGCGGTTCGCCCGCGCATCAGCCGCGCCATGGCCTCCTGCACCAGAGCTTCCGACTCGGAATCCAGGCTCGAGGTCGCCTCGTCGAGGATCAGGATCGGCGCGTCCGCCAGGAAGGCGCGGGCGAGCGCCACCCGCTGGCGCTCGCCGCCCGACAGCTTGACCCCGCGCTCGCCCACCAGCGTCGCGTAGCCCTTCGGCAGCCGCGCGATGAAGTCGTGCGCGTTGGCGAGGCGCGCCGCCCGCTCGATCTCCTGCGCCGAGGCGCCGGGCCGGGCGTAGGCGATGTTCTCGGCCAGGGAGCGGTGGAACAGCACCGGCTCCTGGGGCACGATGGCGACCTGCGCGCGCAGGCTCGCCTGGCTCGCCGACGCCACGTCCTGCCCGTCGATCGTCACGCGCCCGCCCGACACGTCGTAGAGCCGCTGGATCAGCTTGACGAAGGTCGTCTTGCCGGAGCCCGAGCGCCCGACCAGCCCGACGCGCTGGCCGGCCGGAATCGTCACGGTCAGCCCGTCGTAGAGGGGCCGCGTGTGGTCGCCGTAGTGGAAGCGCACGGTCTCGAACCGGATCGCCCCGCCCGCGACCGCGAGCGGGACCGCGCCGGGCCGGTCGGCGACGCCGACGGGTTCGGCCTCCAGGGCGACCAGCTCCTCCATCTCGTTGATGGCCCGCTGCAGGTGGTTGATGTGGCCGCCGATGTCGCGGAGGTAGCCGTGCACCACGAAGGTCGCGGTCAGGACGTAGGCGACGTCGCCCGGGCTCGCCCGCTCCCGCCACCACAGCCACAGGGCGATGGCGACGATGGCGGTGCGCAGGACGAGTAGAAGCCCGAGCTGGCCGGTGCCGCCCCAGGTGACGATCATCCACGTGCGCCGGGTCCGCCGCTGCCACTTCGCCAGCAGGCGGCCGAGCCGCGCCTCCTCCCGCGCCTCGGCGCCGAAGGCCTTGACGACGGCGTTGTTGCCGATCGCGTCGCTGAGCGCGCCGCCGAGGCGGGTGTCGAGGGCGTTCGAGAGCGCGGCCGCGGGCGCGATGACGCGGGTCGCGAGCAGGGCGGTCGCGCCGACATAGGCGCCGGCGCCGATCGCGACCGTCGCGCCGAGGGCCGGCCAGTGCAGGCCGAGGACCAGGGCCGTGCCCACGAGGACGACGAGCGCGGGCAGGAGCGACAGCAGCAGCGTGTCGTTGAGCCCGTCGATCGCCCACATGCCGCGGGAGATCTTCCGGACGGTGGAGCCCGAGAAGGTGTTGGCGTGCCACTCGGTCGAGAAGCGCTGGACCCGGGCGAAGCCGTTGCCGACGATGTCGCTCATGGTGCGCAGGGAGAGCGGCACCACGAGGCTCCAGGCGACGTGCCGCAGCAGCGCGGTGGCGAGGCCGAGCCCGGTCATCGCCAGGAAGGCCGGCCAGGCCGCGTCCAGCGCCGCGCGTCGGTCGGTCCCGGAGAGCGCGTCGACCAAGCGGCCCGCGAAGAGCGGCAGCAGCACCTCCGCCAGGGTGGCGAGCGTGATCGCGCCGGTGAGACCGGCGACGAGGGGCCAGCGCCTGCGCCAGCTGCGGACGACGAAGGCCAGGACGCGACGGACCGCGTCCGCCTTCCGGGGAGACGACAGAGACATGCGAGTGCCCGACGCGGGCGAGCGTCGGCTCCGGGTGACGCCGCGTCCCATCGCGAACGATGCGCGCCGGCGAGATCAGGCAGGATCGGGTTCAGAGGCGCCGGGCGGCAGGGCCGGGCGAGAGCGGGAAGCGGCTAGCCGACCCGCGCGGGGGCGCCGACGAATCCTGCTCGGAGGGTGGCAAACACAGCGATCATGCAGCTCCCTCCCTGGTGCGAGCGCGACAGGAGCACGAGGCTAGGAGAGCCCGAACTGATTCGCAACGCCCATCGCGAAGCTTCGGTCAGCCGCGACGGCCGATCCATGCGCCCGGGTCAACCCTGCGAAGCCTGGGGAACGGTCACGCTTCGTTGAAAAGCTGACGCAACGCGGTGTAAACACTTCGCTGCAAACTGGGCCGTTGTGCGGCGCCTCGGTTGCGCGCCTCTCTCGGATCGCTGTCGCGGATCCGTATCTGGAGACCGACGGTGTCGCACTCCCTGGTGAACCGGGACGCGCTCGAGGAACTGACGGCCGTGATCGGCACGGAAAAGCTCGTCCGCATCCTCGACCGGTTCGTCGTCAGCCTGACCACCGCCTTCGAGGGACCGGATCGCGCGAACGACGATTACGGCCGCGAGGCGCACACGCTGGTCTCGATGTCCGGCATGCTCGGCTGCGCCGAGCTGTCCCGGGCCTGCCGCGGCCTCGAGGAATCGGCCCTGGCGGGCGACGATCTGACCCGTTCGCTGGTCGACCTGAGGACCCTGCGCGACCGGACCGTCGCGGCCCTGCGGGACCTGCAGGCGGAGACCCGGCTGAGCGCCTAGGGCCACGCAGCCGCGTCGGGATCAGGCGACCATCACCGCGTCGAGGGGCGCCTCGAAGGTCAGCACCGCGCCCTCGCGCGGGTAGCTCATGTGGGCGGTCCCGCCGAAGCTGTGGGCGAGGCTGCGGGCGATGAGCCGCGTGCCGAACCCCGTGCGGGTCGGCGGCGTGACCGGTGGTCCGCCGCTCTCCTCCCAGCGGAACCGGAGGGTCTGGCCGCCCTCTGCCTCGGCCACGTTCCACGTGATGCAGACCCAGCCGGCGGCCACCGACAGCGCGCCGTACTTGGCCGCGTTGGTTCCGAGCTCGTGCAGCATCAGCGCCAGGGTCATGCCGTGGCGCGGTCCGAGCGTCAGCTCGGGACCGGCGATGCGGAACCGGCCCGCGACGCCGTCCCCGTGGAGCGACACGGCGCCCTCGACCAGACCACTCAGGGAGGCCCGGGTGAACGAGCCCTGGAGCAGCACGTCGTGCGCCTTCGCGAGCGCCAGGAGCCGCGCGGCCAGCGCCTCGCCGGCTGCCTCCAGCGACGGCGCGTTGCGCATGGTCTGCGTCGCGACGGCCTGAACCATGGCCATGGTGTTCTTCATCCGATGGGCGAGTTCCTGCATCAGCAGCGTCTGGCGCGCCTCGGACAGCTTCTGGTCGGTGATGTCGCGCGACACCGCCAGGATCCGCTCGGGCCGGTCCGGCGCCGCGCCGATCGGCGTGACGGCCACGTCCCACCAGCGGAGCGCGCCGCCGGATTCCGACTGGGCCTGGAACCGGCTCGGGCGGCCGATCCGGGCCCGATCGAGCGCCTCGGCCACCGCCTCCCGGTCCTCGGGGCGCGTCCAGGCGTCGATCCAGGGCCGGCCGATCGCGTCAGCCTCGTCCCCGGCGGCGGACAGGGCCGGACCGTCCTCGCTGGCGGTGATCAGGCGCCCGTCGCGGTCCAGCAGTTCCAGGTAATCGTTCGGGGCCTGCGGCAGGCCGATCGCGCGCGCGCGGCCGGAGGGGCGCGGCCTCGCCTCGAGCTCGAGTCCGGCCGGTTCGCGGGGCGACGGCCCGCGGGGCGCCTCGACCCGCTCGGCCGCCATGCGACCGGCCTCGACGCGGCTCGCCGTCTCGATGATTCGGCCGAGCCGCCGGCTCCGCTGCCGCTCCCAGTCGGCCTGGGCGGTCGCCTGGCTGAGCAGGCTGCGCAGGCGGATGTTCTCCGCCTCGAGCGTCTCGACGCGGCGCTCCGCCCCGTCGATCCGCGGCCGTACGATGTCCACTTCCATCGCCCGCCCCCCTCGTCATCCCGACGGGGCGCCCGTGCGCGGCGCGCCGTCGGAGCTCCCCGACCGCGCGGCGCGGCAACGGATGTCGATGGCAGGGCCGCACCGGCGGTTCAGACCGCTTCTGGTGCCGGTTCCCCGCCCGCAGCCGAGCGAATCGTTGGATGTCTCACGCTAGCATGGCGCGCAGGATAATCAAATCAGCTCGGTATTCGCCTGCGGATGAAAACTTATGTTGGAGCCCTGTGCGGGTGCGAAGACGGTTACTTGTTTCGCATCAGCAGCACGAGCCAGCCGATCCCGAGGATAAAAATTATCAATCCGATCGAGACGAAGACGGGTGTGCCGAGATCGATGAGGCGGGGCGCGAGCTGCGTGGCGAAGGCCGCCACCACCAGGGCCACGGCGACCCGCGCGGCCGCGCGCTCGATGCCGCGGGTGACCTTGTCGAGGCCCTTCACCTCGATCTCGACGGTGACGCGGCCCTGCTTCAGCCGCACCAGCATCAGGTGGATCAGGGTCGGCAGCTCCGAGGCGGCGCCGTACAGGCCGACGCCCAGGGCCTCGGCCTTCTGCTTGAGGGCGGAGAGCGAGAACTGCGTCTGCATGCTCGCCCGGACCGTGGGGCCCGCGGCGGCGAACAGGTCGAAATTCGGGTCGAGGTGGCGCATCACGCCGTCGGCGGTGACCAGCCCCTTGAACAGGATGGCCAGGTCGGTCGGCATCGCGAGGTCGTTCTCGCGGGCCATGTTCATGAAGTCGGTCAGCACCAGTCCGAGATTCAGCGGGATCGACGAGTGGCTCTCCACGAAGGACTGGGCCGAGACCTGGAGGCGGGTGAGGTCCGGGTTGCTGGTGCCGGTCCAGTCGAGGAGCACGGCCATGAGGCCGTCGGCGTCCTGCTTGAGCATGGCGCCGATCAGCACGAGCAGCTGCGAGCGCCGCCGCTGCGACAGCCGCCCGATGATGCCGAAATCGATGAAGCCGATCTTGTTGCCGGGCAGGGCCAGCATGTTGCCGGGATGCGGGTCGGCGTGGAACACGCCCTCGATCAGCGCCATCTGCAGGAACGCGTCGGTTCCCTTCTGGGCGAGCAGCTTCTTGTCGATGCCCGCCGCGCGCAGGGCCGCCTCGTCGTTGGGCGGGATGCCGTGGATGAAGTCCTGCACCAGCACCCGCTCGGAGCAGTACTCCCAGTGGATCTTCGGGAAGACGATGTCGTCGCGGTCCTCGAAGATCTGGGCCAGCAGCTCGCAGTTGCGCGCCTCGTTGAGCAGGTCGAGCTCGCCGTTGAGGCCCTCCGCCAAGTGGCGCATCTGCTCCCGCGGCTGGTAGCGGGCCATGTCGGGCCACTCGTTCTCGACGATGCGGGCACCGTGCGCCATGAGGCGCAGATCCGCCTCGATGATCTTGCGCAGATTCGGCCGCAGCACCTTGACGATGACGTCCTCGCCCGAGTGCAGTCGCGCCCGGTAGACCTGGGCGATCGACGCCGAGGCGATCGGGTTGGTGTCGAACTCGGCGAACACCTCCATGGGCGAGGCGCCGAGATCGAGCTCGAGCTGCGGGCCGATCTGCTCCCACGTCACCGGCACGACCTGGCTGTGGAGCTTCTGCAGCTCCTCGGTCCAGGCCGGCGATAGGAGGTCCGGCCGGCTCGCCAGCACCTGCCCGAACTTGATGAAGGTCGGCCCGAGCGCCTCGATCGCCCGGCGCAGCCGCTCCGGCTCGGACAGGCGCGTGACGTCGACCCGGGGCTGGCGGCGCGGCAGGAGCGGCAGGTAGCGCAGGCCGAGCCGGTCCACGACGCGGGTGACGCCGAAGCCGATGAGGATCGTCGCGATCTCCGACAGCCGCTGGCGGTCGCGGGCGGCAACGAAGGCTGTCTTCAGCATGAATGGAGCGATCCGGTCGGACGGGATTGGGCGTCCGGACAGCACGAGCATAAGGACTTTTTTGCGGTCGCGAACCCCGGTCCCACCCCGCTGCTTCAACTTAAGCGGCGCAGAGCGGGGCCGGAATGCGCGCGGTCGGGGGCGTCGGCCGCCGTCAGTAGGCCGGCTCCAGCCCGCTGGTCCGGTAGGCCTCGGCCGCCTGCGGCGTCGTCAGCCCGGCGAGGAACCGGGCCGCGCCGTCCCGGTCCGCCGCGCCGCGCAGGATCGCCGCCGCGAAGGTGGTCATCTCCTGCACCGGGTCGGGGAGGGGGCCGACCACCTCGATGCCGGGCACGACCATCAGCTCGCTGATCTGCTGGACGGCGATGTCGGCCTCCCCGGAGACCAGCTTCTCGGCCGTGAAGCCCTGCGGGATGATCGTCGCCCGGGCGTTCACCGCGTCGGCGAGGCCGAGCCGCGGCAGCAGGCCGGCGAAGTAGATCCCGCTGGCGCCGGTCCGCGAGTAGGCCACCGACCGCGCCTCCACCAGGGTGCGCTTCAGCGCCTCGACGGTCGCGATGTCCGGATGCGGAGCCCCGGCCTTGACGGCGATGCCGTAGCGCGAGCGCACCACGTCGACCCGGCTCTCCGGCTCGACGCGGTCCTCGGCGACGAGCCGATCCATGGCGTCCGACAGGACGAGCACCGCGTCGGCGGTCTCGCCCTCGGCGAGGGACTTCATGATGACCGTGGTCGGCGCCCAGTGGATCGCCGTCCGGCCCCCCGCGGCCTCGAAGGCCGGGACGACGTGGGCGTCGAAGGCGCCGCGCACCACCAGGGCGCATTTGAGGCGTGTCTCGGGTCGCTCGCTCGGCATGGTGTGTCCAGTCTCTCGTCTCGGGAGGAGCGGTCGGGTGGCCGCGCCGAAGAAGCGGTCCGTCACCGCGGCGGCGCGGCGCGGGAATAGTCGATCGCCGTGAACCCGCCGCCCTGGTAGCGCTCCACCACCGGGTTGCCGCTGGTCTTCCCCTCCAGCGCCGCCGCGTGGGCATCGGCGCTGTCCTGCGGCGTCCAGCCGATGACGGCACGACCGTCCTTCCGCCACCAGGTCATGCGGCTGTTGTTCGAGGCGCCCCAGATCACCACCGAGCCCGTCGGGCCAAGGTCCGGGGCCAGGGTGGCGCGGGTGATCAGCCGGGTCAGGTCGGCGTAGGACAGCCACGTGGCGAGCATCCGCGCGTCGGTCGGCTCCGGGAAGCACGAGCCGATCCGCAGGAAGACGCTCTCGACCCCGTGCTTGTCGCGGTAGAGGCCGCCCATCAGCTCGCCGTAGGCCTTGGACAGGCCGTAATAGCCGTCGGGCGCGAGGCCGCAATCGTCGTCCAGCACCTCGGACCGCGGGTGGAAGCCAATCGCGTGGTTCGACGAGGCGAAGATCATCCGGGCGCCCTCGCGCCGGGCCGCCTCGTAGGCGTGGTAGAGGCCGCGGATGTTCGGGCCGATCACGGTCTCGAACGGGTGCTCCACCGAGATCCCCCCGAAATGGAGGATCGTGCCGCAGCCCTCCGCCAGCCGGAGGATCGCCGGCCCGTCCTCCAGGTCGGCGACCTGGAACCGCGCCCCCTCCGGCAACGGGTCGGGGAAGGGGACGCGGTCCGTGAGCCGGAGCGTCCAGCCCTGCGCGCCGAGCGCGCGGGTCAGGACGCGCCCGAGGGCGCCGGAGGCTCCGGTCAGGAGGACGGGTTTGGGCGGGACGGTCTCGGCGCTCATGGGACGCTGCTCCAGATTCCGGCGGACTTGATCGGACAGCCTCGGTCAGACGGGCTTGGCCGCGGCGAGGGGGCCGGCTTCCGCCGGGTTGCGCGGCCGCCGCACGAAGATCGCCATCGCGACGACGCCGGCCGCCGCGATCAGGGCGGCGATCACGAAGGCGCTGGCGTAGCCCCCGAGATACTGCACGGCCAGTCCCGTGGCAGTCGGCCCGATGATGCCCGAGATGTTGCTCAGGAGGTGGATGAAGCCGCTGACGCCGCCGACCCGGGCCTCGGGCACCAGCTCGTGGATCGTCGCCCAGCAGGATTGCACCGAGCTGGTCAGCATCAGCACGGCGAGCGCGATCAGCGCGACCGCCATGGCGGTGCTGGTCGCGGCGTTGACCATGATCAGGGCCACCCCCGCGATGGCGAGCGGCACGATCGTGGTGATCTTCCGCGCGGCGAGCTTGTCGCCCATGCGCGTGTAGACGAAGTCCGCCACCACGCCCCCGCCGACGTAGCCGACGAAGCCGCAGGCCCAGGGGATCGACGCCACGAGCGCCATCTCCTTCACCGGCATGTGCAGCGCGTCGGTGAGGTAGCTCGGGAGCCACGAGAGGAAGATGTAGAGGGTGTAGTTCACCGCGAACATGCCGAGCCCGAGCGACAGGGTGCTCGGCAGGAACAGGTACTCCTTCAGCGAGCGGGCATGGTCGGAGGGCGCGAGGTGCGTGACCGCCCGGCTGCGCTCCACGAGGGCGATCTCCTCCGGATGGACCCGCGGGTTGTCCTGCGGCCGGTCGGTCATCAGCATCCGCCACGCCACGACCCAGAGCAGGCCGACGGCGCCGATGGCCACGAACGCCACGCGCCAGCCGTACTGGATCGCCAGCAGGCCGACGACCGGCGCCGCGATGGCGCTGCCCACCGTCTGGCCCGAGAAGGTGAAGCCGATGGTCCGGGCGGTCTCCTCGCGGGGGAACCACGTGGTGATGGTGCGGTTCGTGGTGGAGTTCATCGGCCCCTCGGCGAAGCCGAACAGGGCGCGGACGATGAACATCTGGGCGAAGCCGGTCACCGCCCCTGTGAGCATGCACAGGACCGACCAGGAGGCCGCCGCCCAGCTGTAGACGCTGCGCGGCCCGTAGCGGTCGGCAAGCTGCCCGCCCACGAAGGCGAACAGCGCGTAACCGAAGAAGAACGTGCTGAAGATCACCCCCAGCTCCGAGGGCGACAGGTTCAGGTCCTGCTTGACGAAGGGCGCGGCGACGCCGAGCGCCGCTCGGTCCATGTAGTTGATGATACCGGCGATGAACAGCAGGAACGCGATCAGGAACCTGTAACGCTTGGCGAACATGGGCATCCTCCAGAATATTTATGATTTTCTTTTCTTGTTTGCTTGGTGCGGCCCGGCGGTCAGAGGTCACGGCTCGACCGCCGCCGGTTCCGCCTCTCTTGCCCCTTCGAGGGGCATGGTCGGGCCCGCGCGCGGCGCGGGCCTGAACGCGTCGGCGCCTCCTACAGGAACGCGATCGTGCAGGGACTGAGGCTCGGGCGCGAACCGGTCCGAGTGAGGTCTCCGCTCTCGGGATCGATGGCGAAGGCGACGAGGCAGTCGCCCTGCTCGTTGGCGACGAGCAGGTGGCCTCCGTCCGGTGCCAGGACCATGAAGCGCGGGTCGCGGCCGCCGGAGGACGTCCAGCCCGCGGGTTCGAGGCGCCCGGCCGGGTCCGCCCGGAACCGCGCGATCCCGTCCTGTCCGCGGTTCGACGCGTAGACGAATCGTCCGTCGGGCGTGACCGCGATGGCCGCGGCGGTGCTCGCGCCGAAGAAGTCCGGCGGCAGGGTCGAGACGAGGTGCAGGGGCGTCAGCGCTCCGGCGTCCGCGTCCCACCGGCAGGTGGCGACGCTCGAGTCGAGCTCGTTGACCAGGAAGGCGAGCGGCTCATGCGGGTGGAACGCGATGTGGCGCGGGCCGGCGCCGGGACGCATGGCGGTTTCCGAGACGATGGCGAGCCGCTCACCCGCGAGCTTCAGGACGAAGACGCGGTCGAGGCCCTTGTCGGGGACGATGACGTGGCGACCGTCGGGTGACAGGACCACGTGGTGCGGGTGGGCGCAGGCCTGCTCGGTCCGGTGCGGGCCCGGCTCGCCCGGTAGCGGCAGCACTTGGCACGCGGGCTCCAGGCCGCCATCGGCGCGCACCGGCATGAGGGCGACCGATCCGCTGGCGTAGTTGGCCACGATCAGGAACCGACCGCCGGGGTCGATGGCCTGATGCACGCTGTTGGTGCCGCCGGTGGCGGCGCTGCCGAGTCCACGCAGGGTGCCGTCGGGCTCCAGCGCGAAGGCGCTCGCCACCGCGCCGTCGCCCTGGACCGTGTAGAGGATCGCGCGCGCCGGGTCGGTCACCAGGAAAGACGGGTTCGTCAGGCTCTCGACCCGGCCGAGATGCGTCCAGTCGCCGAGGTCGCGACCGGTCCGATAGATGTCGATGCCCCGGCCGCGCGCCCGGCGCCGCTCGGTGGTGAAGCAGCCCACGAAGGCGAGGCCGCGGGGGGCGGGGTCGGTCATGCGGAGCATCCGGATCGGGGACGGGGCTGCGGGGGCAGCCGGCGGGATCGACGGTGCGGGGATGCCGGTCGCCCGGGCGCGGCGGCCCCGGCGCCCCGGGCGGCTGTCCCGCTGCCGCTCGCCGGCGCGCCGCGCGTGTCCGGGAAGCCGAGCACGGTCGATCCTCCCGCCATCGGCTCAGGCCCGCCGCGGGGTGCGGCGCAGGAAGTCGGGATTGAGTTCGGACAGGCGGTTAACCCCGATCAGCGCCATGTCGCGGTTGAGCTCCTCCTTGAGGATCCGCATCGCGTGCTCGACCCCCGCGGCGCCCCCGAGCGCCGCGGCGAACATGAAGGGCCGGCCGAGCAGGACGAAGTCGGCGCCCAGCGCCAGCGCCTTCATCACGTCGGTGCCCCGGCGGATGCCGCTGTCGACGATGATCTTCAGCCCGCCCTTCCGGGCGGCGATCTCCGGCAGCACGTCGAGGGGGGCGACGGCGTAGTCGAGCTGGCGGCCGCCGTGGGTCGAGAGGATCACGCCGTCGGCGCCGCACTCCCGCGCGATGTCGACGTCCTCCGGCGCCAGTAGGCCCTTCACCAGCAGGTTGCCGGACCAGCGCTTGCGGATCGCCTCCAGGTTCTTCCACGAGAGCTGGTCGCGGGCGATGGTGTTGCGCACCGCGCCCTGGGACATCATCGGCGGCCCGCGCTCGGCCTCGGTGTTCTCGAAGTGCGGGGCCCCGTGCTTGAGGAATGTCCGGGCGACGGTCCCGAGCAGCCAGCGCGGATGGGTGGCGCTCTGCCACGCCACCTTCGGCGTGACCTTGATCGGCATGGAGAAGCCGCTGCGGATGTTGTGCTCGCGGTTGCCGAGGGTCGGCGTGTCGGCGGTCACCACGAAGGTCCGGTAGCCGGTGGCCTCGACCCGGTCGAGGAGGCGGTCAATCCGGTTCTGGTCGCCCGGCAGGTAGCCCTGGAACCAGGCCTGCGGGTTCTGGGCGTGGACGTCCTCCAGCCTGATCAGCGAGGAGGCGCTCAGGCACATCGGCAGGTTCATCCGCCGGGCCGCCTCGGCGAGCACGAGGTCGCCCCGGTAGGCGATGAAGGCGGCCCCGCCCAGCGGCCCGATCCCGAACGGCGCAGCGTAGGTCTGGCCGAACAGCGTGGTGGCGGTGTCCCGCGCCGAGGTGTCCCGCATCAGGCGGGGGACGAGGGCGTAGTCGGCGTAGGCGCCGCGGCTCTGCGCCAGGGCCGAGCCGGTCTCGACCCCGCCGGCCACGTACTGGAAGATCATCGGCGGCAGGAGCTTGCGGGCGTGCCGCTCGAAATCGTCGAGGGCCAGCAGGTCGCGGAACCGGTAGGGCGTGACCGCGTCGCTGCGCTTCAGGCTGGTGACGATGGCCTGCGGGGCCGCGATGCCCGGCGCCGCGGCGTCCGCGCCGCCGACGGTCGGCGCGGCGCGCTCTGGGGCTCCCAGTCCGGAGGCCGGCCGGTCGAGCGTCGCCATCGGATCCTCCTGTGGGCCGCCCGATCGAGCGGCTCCTTGAAAGCGCTTTCAGATAGCCAGCGGCCGGGTAGGGTGTCAATATACTGCCGGTTCGGCCCGCTTCTGCTGGCCGGGCATCGCCGCGTCGCGTATCCGGGGCCGACGCGCTGCCCCGCGGGGCCGTTCGGGATGGGAGATCGATCTCAGTGCTGGACCTGCCGGAGGAGATCCTCGAGCCGCCGACGCGCAGCCCGGTGGCCCGGGACGTCGCCCGCCGCGCCGGCGTCTCGACCGCGACGGTGTCCCGGGTGCTGAACGGCTCCGCCGGCGTCCGGGCCGACAAGCGCGCGGCGGTGATGCGGGCCGCGCAGGATCTCGGCTTCGTCGCCAACGGGGCGGCCCGGGCGCTCTCGACGCGCCGCTTCATGGCGGTCGGCGCGGTCGTGCCGAACATCGAGAACGAGGCCTTCGTGCGCGTCCTGTCGAGTTTCCAGGACCGGCTGCGGCAGGCGGGCTACACCCTGGTCGCGGCCAATGCCGGCTACGACCTGGAGGACGAGCTCCGCGAGGCGACCTTCCTGCTGGAGCGCGGCGTCGACGGACTGATGCTGGTCGGCGACATCCACCACCCGGACCTCCACGCCCGGATCGCCCGCGCCGGCATCCCGATGGTGCAGACCTTCAGTCTGTCCCGCGAGCGCCCCTGCGTGGGCTTCGACAACGCTGCCTCGGCGGCCCGGGCGGCCAACTACCTGATGGATCTCGGCCATCGCCGGATCGGGGTGATCTCGGGCCTGCGCAAGGACAACGACCGCGGCGGCGCCCGGGTGACGGGCATCGCGGCGGCGCTCGCGGCCCGCGGCCTGCGGCTCGCCCCGGAGCACGACATCGAGATCTCCTACGGGATCGGCGGCGGCCGCGACGGGTTCCGCCAGATGCTGGCCGGCGGCCCGCCCCCGACCGCGATCATCTGCGGCACCGACCAGATCGCCTTCGGGGCGATGATCGAGGCGCGGGCAAGGGGGCTCTCCATTCCCGGCGACCTGTCGGTGATCGGCCACAACGATTCCGACTTCGCGCCCTTCCTCGACCCGGCGCTGACGACGATCCGCATCCACTCCGCCGAGATTGGCCACGCCGCCGGCGACCACCTGATCGCCCGGATCCAGGGGCGGCCGATGGTCCGTCTCACCGAGATCGACGCCGAGCTGATCCTGCGCGCCAGCACGGCTCCGCCGCGGCGTGCCGACGCCTGACCTGCGCTATCTTGCCACCCAGTTGAAATCGCTTACAACATGCGGACCGGCCCCGTCCGGCTCCGTAGACTCTCCGGAACACAGCATGGCTCCCCGCATCGTCCTCCTGCACGCGACGCCGGTCGCCATGGCGCCGATCCAGGCCGCCTTCGCCGAGCGCTGGCCGGAGGCCGAGACCGTCAACCTGCTCGACGACGGCCTGTCCCTCGATCGGGCGAAGGAGCCGGGCGCGATCTCGGAGACGATGATCGAGCGCTTCGTGCGGTTCGGCCGCTACGGCCACGACATGGGCGCCGACGGCATCCTGATCACCTGCTCGGCCTTCGGTCCGGCGATCGACCGGCTGATCGAGACCGTGCCGGTGCCGGTGCTCAAGCCCAACGAGGCGATGTTCCGCGCGGCGATCGCGCAGGGCGCGCGCATCGGCATGCTGGCGACCTTCGGCCCCTCGGTCGGCACGATGACGGACGAGTTCGAGGAGTTCGTCGCCGAGTCCGGGCGCCCGGCGAGCCTCCGGACGGTCCTGGTGGACGACGCGATGGCGCGGCTGCGCGCCGGCGACGCCGAGACCCACAACCGGCTGATCGCCGAGCGGGCGCCGGACCTGCGCGACTGCGACGCGATCATGCTCGCGCATTTCTCCACCTCGCGCGCGGCCGAGGCCGTGCGGAAGGCCGTCGACGTCCCGGTTCTGACCGCGCCCCACGCGGCGGTGGATCGGATGCGGGCGATGATCGAGACCGGCGGGAGCGCCTGACCCATGAAGCTCGGTGCCTACAAGGATCGTCTCAGCGGCCATTGCGGCTTCCTGTTCACGGAGCTGCCGCTGGCCGAGCGCTTCGCGGCCGCGGCCCGTGCCGGGTTCCGCGCGGTCGAGCATCCCAACCTCTTCGCGACGCCGGCCCGGGAGGTCGCGGGCTGGCTGGAGCGGGCGGGCGTGCCGCTGGTCCAGACCGGCTTCCCGGCAGGGGACGCCGCCAAGGGCGAGAAGGGCTTCGCGGCGCTGCCCGACCGGATCGATTACTTCCGCTCCACGATCGAGCCGACCCTGGACTACGTCGCGCAGCTCGGCTGCCGGATGGTCCACCCGATGGCGGGCGTCCGGCCCGCGGGAGTCGAGCGGGCGCGGCTCTGGGACACCTATCTCGACAACCTCGCCTTCGCGGCCGACGCCGCCGGCGCGCGCGGCATGACGGTGATCGTCGAGCCGATTGGTCCCGGCTCGATCGCCGACTACGCGATCGACGACCCGCTGCTGGCGGTCGAGGCGATCCGGACGATCGGCCGCGACAACGTCAAGCTGCTGTTCGACGCCTATCACTGCGTGTGCCTCGGCCACGATCCGGCGGCGCTGATCCGCGCGCACGCGCCGCTCATCGCCCATGTCCAGATCGCCGACGATCCCGGGCGGCACGAGCCGGGGACCGGCACGATCGCCTTCGACCCGATCTTCGCCGCCCTGGAGGAGGTCGGCTATTCCGGCTTCGTCGGCTGCGAGTACCATCCCGCGGCCGGCACCGAGGCGGGGCTCGGCTGGATGCGGGCGGCAGCGGCGTAGCGCCGGGGCCTCAGAACCGGGCGGCGACGCCGCCGATGATCGTGCGGGGCTGCCCCGGCGTCGCGTAGCGGTTCTGGAACGCGCGGTCGTAGAACGTCGCGTCGAACACGTTGTCGACGTTGAGGTAGATCCGCACGCCCGGCGCGATCTGGTAGTACGAGATCAGGTTGACCAGCGTGTATTGCGGCAGGTTGAAGGTCGCGAGTGCCGTCCCCGCGGCGCGTCGGCCGACGAAGTCGAGGCCGCCGCCCAGGCCGAGCCCCTTCAGGTCGCCGCTCTGGAACTCGTAGACGGTCTGGAACGCGAGGCTGTTGGCGGGCACGTTGGCGATGCGCGTGCCGACCGGCAGGGTGTTGTCGCGGGCGACGGCCGCGTCGACGCGCGTGTAGGTCCCGATCACGCGCCAGCCCGGGGCCAGGTAGCCGGCGGCGGTCAGGTCGAAGCCGCGGCTGCGCACCGTGCCGGTGGCCACGCTGAAGTTCGGGTCGACCGGATCGGTGCTGAGGACGTTGGAGCGCCGGATCTCGAACAGGGCGGCGGTGGCGTCGAGGCGCCCGTCGAGGAGGCTGACCTTCGCGCCGGCCTCGTAGCCCTCGCCCTCCTCGAACGCGAAGGGCCGGCCGCTGCGATCCGTGCCGATATTGGGCCGGAACGAGCGCGCGTAGTTGCCGTAGAGCGCGACCGTGTCGGTCAGGTCGTAGAGCAGGCCGAAGCGCGGCGTCGCCACCAGACCCTGCAGGCTGGTGATGCTCTTCGTGAGGTTGTTCGTCGAGACCAGCCCGAGGTCCTCGACCCGGACGCCCAGGAGAGCGTGGAGGCGGGGCGTGAGGTCGATCTGGTCCTGCACGTAGCCGGCGTAGCTCTCGGTCTTCTGTAGGAAGTTCGTGACCCGCGCGGTGATCGGCGGCAGCGGCTGGCCGTAGCGCGGCGCCAGCAGGTCGAGGAGGAACGGGTTCGTCGCGACGTTCGAGCGGTTGAACACCTCCCGGTAGCGGTAGCTGTCGTATTCCAGCCCGAGCAGGAGCGTGTGGCGGAACGGGCCGGTCTCGAACTTCCCCGCGAGATTCGCCTGCAGGTCGAGGTCGGACCACGTCAGGTCCCGCCATTCCAGGGTTCGCCGCTGGGTCCGGCCATCCGGCAGCAGGCCGATGGCGCCGACGCCGTAGCCCGACAGGTTCCCGCCGAGCACCTGGGCGCCGACGTTCAGCACCCAGTCCTGGTCGAACCGGTGCTCGACGCGCAGCTGGCCGAGGGCGTTGTCGACATGGGCCGGCGGCAGGCCCGGCTCGCCGATGAAGCGGCTGCGCGGCAGGGCGCGCACGTTGCCCCCCAGCGGGACGATGCCGCGGTCGAAGGTCTGCGCCGTGCTGACGAAGTCGCCCTCCAGGGTGACGGTCGTGTCCGTCGTCGGCTTCCAGGCGATGACCGGGGCGAGGGCGTAGCGGTCGCTGGTGACGAAGTCCCGGAAGCTGCCGTTGTCCTCGACGGCGCCGGTGACGCGGGCCAGCACCTGCCCGCTCTCGTCGAGGGCGCCGGTGGCGTCGAAGGTGCTCCGCTTGGCGCCGAAGCTGCCGTACTGCGTGCCGACCGTGAGGGAGCGCGCCGCCAGCGGCTGCTTGGTCACGATGTTGAAGGTGCCGCCGGGATCGCCGCGGCCGTACAGGAAGGCCGAGGGGCCCTTGAGGACCTCGATGCGCTCGATGGAGACGATGTCGGGGCTGTTGGGGTAGCCGCGGTTGATCGGGAACCCGTTGCGGTAATACTCGCCGGTCGCCACGCCGCGGATCGTGAACTCGGTCAGGCCGAGACCGCCGAAATTGTTGCCGCGGCCGACGCCCGCGAGGTCGAGGGCGCTGTCGATCCGCGTCGCCGCCGCGTCCTCCAGCACCGCCTGCGGCACCGCCACGATGGTCTGCGGCACCTCGCGGACGGGCGTGTCGGTCCGCGTGGCGCTCACCGCCCGCGTGGCCCGGTAACCGTCGACGCGGGACGTCCCGTCGCCGGTCCCCGCCACCGACAGCTCCTCCAGCTGGACTTCCTGGGAACTGTCAACGGCAAGTTGAGCCCAGCCCGGAGACGGGAGCAATACCGGAGTGAGGAAGAGGGAGATTCTGGCTGCGCGCCCGGAAACGCCGCGCGAAGCCCGCGTGCAAGACCTTGCACAGTTACGCCGTACCACGATGTCGACCATTCTGTTTCGAGTGGCGCCAGATACGGTGTGGAAACATTCACGGTCAAGCTCGATCGTCGGCGGAACATCCAGGCTAGATTTTGAATAACTATAATCTATGCGGGATCGACGGTCCGCCCACACGGGGCGCGCGAAGACCCCGTCGCCGCCCGTTCGACCGGTGAGGGAAGGGGAAGATCGCTCCGGCGCACGGGCTCTCAACACGCCGGGTCGCGGGGCATCTGCACAGACGACGCCTTTCACGTCGTCCGAGCGATCGTGACCGGTTCGCGCGCCGCCCAGACAGGGCGGAGCGGGACCTGTTCCCGGTCAGGCGCCGCCGAGCAGCCGCGCCCGGCGCTCGAGGACCGTGGGCCAGACCTCGGGATTGACGAGCCGCGGCGGCGTCTCGCCCCGGAGCAGGCCGACGATCTGCTCGGCCCCCCAGGCGGCCACGTTGCGCCGCGCCTCGTGGGTGACGCCGGCGGTGTGGTAGGTCGCCACCACGGTGTCGAGCTGCAGCAGGGCCGCGTCGAGGGACGGCGGTTCCGGCGACCAGACATCGAGGCCGGCGCCGGCGAGATGGCCGGCGGTGAGCGCGGCGGCGAGCGCCGCCTCGTCGTGGACCCCGCCCCGGGCGGTGGTGATGAACAGCGCCCCCGGCTTCATCGCCGCGAAGGACGCGGCGTCGAAGCTGCCCCGGGTGGTGTCGTCGAGGGGGCAGTGCAGGGATACGATGTCGGACTCGGCGAGCAGCCGCGCCCGGTCCACCGGCTCCGCGCCGCGGGCCCGGATCTCCGCGTCCGAGAGCAGGGGATCGTGGGCGAGGACCCGCATGTCGAAGCCGCGGGCCAGCTTGGCGACCTCCCGGCCGGTATGACCGATCCCGATGAGGCCCAGGGTCGCGCCGCCGATCTCGTGGCCCATCAGCGATTCGCGGGTGAAGCCGCGCGCGGTCCGGAGCAGGCGGTCGGAGACGCAGATCTTGCGCGAGACGGCGAGCATCAGGCCGATCGCCAGTTCCGCCACCGAGCGGGCATTGCCGCCCACTTGGTTCACCACCGCGACGCCGGCCCGGGTGCAGGCGGCGGCGTCCACCGTGTCGAAGCCCGCCCCGGCCGACGAGACCGCGAGCAGGTTGGGGCATTCGGCGAGCAGCGCGTCGGTCACGTGCCAGCGGCGCGGCAACTCGTCCCGCGCCGGCGAGACGTGGAGGACGTGGACCCGCGCCAGCAGCGCCGCGAGCGCGTCGTCCGGTCCCTGCAGGTCGCCGACCTGAAGGTCGATGTCGGGCTCGGCCCCCAGGCGCGCGTCGAAGACCGGATTGATCCAGACGTTGAATCGGCAGACGCGCTTGGGGGCCGACACCCGGTTCAGCCCTTCACCACCGCGTCGATCGCGTCGATGACGTGGTCGATGTTGTGGGTGTTGACGGCGGCGACGCAGATCCGGCCCGTCTCCAGGGCGTAGACCTCGTGGTCCTCGCGCAGGCGGGCGGCCTCGGCGGGGCTCAGGCCCGTGTAGGAGAACATGCCCTTCTGCGCCTTGATGGCGTCGAAGCCGCGCTCCGGGTGGCGCTGCTGCAGGCTGTCGGCCATCCGCTCGCGCATGGCGCGGATCCGGTCGCGCATCTCGCCGAGTTCCCGCTCCCAGTCGGCGCGCAGCTCCGGGTCGGTGAGCACGATCTCGACGATCGCCGCGCCGTGGGTGTGCGGGTTCGAGTAGCTCGCCCGGACGAGGCGCTTGGCGAAGGCCTCGACCTTGGCCTTCGCGGCCGGGTTCTCGGCCACGATGGTGAGCGCGCCGACGCGCTCGCCGTAGAGCGAGAACGACTTCGAGAACGAGGAGGCGACCAGGAATTCCTGGCCGGACTCGGCGAACAGGCGCACCGGCTCGGCGTCGGCGTCGAGGCCGTTGCCGAAGCCCTGGTAGGCGATGTCGAGGAACGGGATCAGGCCGCGCTCGGCCATCAGGGGCACGAGGTCCCGCCACTCGTCGAGGCCGAGATCGGCGCCGGTCGGGTTGTGGCAGCAGGCGTGCAGCACCACGATCGAGCCCTTCGGCAGATCCTGGAGATAGGCCTTCATGGCCGGGTAGTCGGCGCCGCCGGTCTCGGCCGAGAAGTAGGGATAGTCGACCACGGTGAAGCCGGCCTGGCCGAACAGCGCCTTGTGATTCTCCCAGCTCGGGTTGCTCACCGCCACGGTGGCGTTCGGGTAGAGCTTGGCCAGCAGGTCGGCGCCGGTCTTCAGCGCGCCGGTGCCGCCGATGCTCTGGAGCGTCGCGGCCCGGTTCTGGGACAGGATCGGCGCGCCCTTGCCGAACAGGAGCTCCTGGACCGCGTCGCGGAACGGCTTGGTGCCCTCGATCGGCCGGTAGGTCTTCGGCAGGCCCTTCTCGATCCAGCGCTTCTCGGCGGTCTGCACGGCGCGCAGGCGCGGCACCTTGCCGTCCGCGTCCGTGTACACGCCGACCACGAGGTTGAGCTTCTTGGGGCTCGGGTCGGCGTTGAAGGCCTCGAACAGGCGCATGATCGGGTCGAGCGGCGCGTCCTGGATGCCGGCGAACAGCGAGGTCATGATCGTCAATCGTCCCAGAGGGTCTCGGCCGGCGACGCGTGGAAGGGCGCCGGCACGCCCGGCGACGGGCCGGGCCGACGCCCTTATTCCGCACATCGCGCCCGCCCGCCAGCGCTTCCGCGCGCATCAGCATCCCGATCCGCTCAACGATCTGCGCGACGCTGCGCCCGACGATAGGCCGGGCGATCCCTGTCCGGTGCCCTTCCGGTCGGGGCGCCGACGGTCCTAGAGTGCCGCCATGATCCGTCGCCTCGTCCCGTTCCTCGCCCTTCTCCTGGCCGCCGCCCCGGCCGTCGCGCAGGCACCGGTGCGGATCGGCCTGTCGGCGCCGCTGACCGGTCCGGATTCCGCCTTCGGCCAGGGGCTCCGGCAGGGCGCCGAGCAGGCGGTGGCCGATCTCAACCGCGTCGCGGGCGGCCGCCCGCGCTGGGTCCTCGTCCCGGCCGACGACGGCGGCGACGCGCGGCAGGCCGTCGCCGTCGCGAAGAAGTTCGCCGCCGACGGCGTGCGCCTCGTCGTCGGACCGCTCGAATCCGGGGCGGTCGCGGCCGCGGCGCCCGTCTACGAGGAGGCGGGCGCGGTCATGGTCGCGCCCGCGGCGTCATACGGACCGCTGACCGGCCGGGGTCTGTGGAACCTGTTCCGCCTCGGACCGAGCGACGCCCAGCAGGGTCGGGCGGCCGGGGCCTACCTGGCGAAGGCCTTCGCGGGACGCCGGGTCGGGATCCTCAGCGACCGCTCGACCTTCGGCCGCGGCCTCGCCGACGCGGTGGCGGCGCGGCTGAAGGAGGCCGGCATGCCGGAGGTGATGTTCGACGGCTTCCCCCGGGGCAACCGCGACCTCGCGGACCTCGTCGCGCGGCTGAAGGCGGCGCGCCTCGACGCGGTGTATTTCGGCGGCCTCGCGCCCGAGGCCGTGACCCTGCTCCGCGCCATGCGCGAGGCCGGCCTCGGCGCGACCCTGGTGGCGAGCGACGGCATCCTCGACCCCGCCTTCGCCGCGGTCGACGGCGACGGGGAGGGGACGGTCATGACCCTGGTTCCCGATCCGCCGCGCCTGCCCGAGATCCGCGGCGCTCGCCCGGTGCCGCGCTCGCCCGAGGCGGAGAGCGTCGCGGCCAACGCCTACGTGGCCGTGGAGCTCCTGGCGCAGGCGACCGAGCGCACCCGCGCCGCCGACCCGAGGACCGGCCGCATCGCGGACGGCCACAAGGTGGCCGAGTCCGTGCGGACGGGGCCGTCCCGGACGCTGCTCGGATCGGTGGCCTTCGACGCGCGGGGCGACCGCGCCGCAGCACCGATCGCCCTGCGGATCTGGCGCCGGACGCCGGACGGTCGCCTCGACTACGCCGGCAACGACGCCGAGCCCTGAGAGCCGGCAAATCGTGTCGATGACGGAACGTGTTCGGTGTCCGTGACTTGCGGCCGGTTCCCGCGGGGACTACATGCGGGCGGTGCTGCTGAGCTGGCGCGGGCGGTCCCCCGGATCGGATCCGCGCCCTGCGGCGTTTCCCGAGCTCGATGACAGCCGAACACGCATTGCCGGAACGCCTGCTGCCGGACGGTCCGACTGGAGAAGGTGCATGGCGAAAGAAGAATTGATGCAGTTCGATGGTCTCGTGATCGAGATCCTGCCGGATGCGCGCTACCGCGTGCAGCTCGACCAGGGCCACGAGATCGTGGCCTACACGGCCGGCAAGATGAAGAAGAACCGCATCAAGACGCTGGCGGGCGACCGGGTGACGGTCGAGATGTCGCCCTACGACCTCGAGAAGGGCCGCCTCGTGTTCCGCCACAAGGACGAGCGCTCGTCCGGACCCCGCCCGCCGGTGCGCGGCGGTCAGTTCCGCCGCCGTTGACGACCGGGCGCGCGCGCCGGGCTTCCCCGGCCGCGCCCGCCTACCTGCTCTTGACCGTCACAGCGCTGCTCTGGGCCGGCAACGCCGTCACCAGCCGCTGGGCGCCCGGTCACGTGTCGCCCCAGGTCATCACGACGCTCCGATGGGCGGTCGCCTGCCTGGTGCTCATGCCCTTCGCCGCGCGCCGGCTCGCCGCCGCGTGGCCGCTCCTGCGGCCGCACTGGCTGCGCATCCTGCTGATGGGCGGCCTCGGCTACACGGCCTTCAACTGCCTGTTCTACGCGGCCGGTGTGCATACCGGCGCGATCAACCTCGCCCTGTTCCAGGGGGCGATCCCCGTGCTGGTGATCGTCCTGAACCGGGTGGCCTACCGGGTGCCGGTCACGCCGGGGCAGGTCCTGGGCGTGGCGCTGACCCTGGTCGGCGCCGGCCTCGCCGCCACGCACGGCGACCTGTCGGTGCTCACGACCCTCGCGTTCAACCGCGGCGACGTGCTCGTCTTCGGCGCCTGCCTGCTCTACGCGGGCTACACGATCTTCCTGCCGACGCGCCCGAAGGTGCCGGCCCTGGTGTTCTTCGCCGCGATGGCGGTCGCGGCCTTCGTCACCTCGCTGCCGCCGCTCGCCGTCGAGTGGGCGACGGGCCACGCCGTCTGGCCCAACCGCGAGGGCTGGCTGATGGTCGCCTTCGTGGGCCTCGGGCCGTCGCTGCTGGCGCAGCTCTTCTTCATGCGCGGCGTCGAGATCATCGGCCCGAACCGCGCCGGCCTGTTCGTCAACCTCGTGCCGATCTTCGGCGCGATCCTCGCCGTCCTGCTGGTCGGCGAGCCGTTCGGCGCGACGGAAGGGGTCGCCCTGGCCCTGGTGTTGGCCGGGATCGCCTGCGCCGAGCGCCTGAAACCGGCGCCCGCCGCAGAGGCCACTCCGGAAGCCGCCTACTCGCAGACGCGGACGCGGCGGATGTAGACGTCGCCGTAGGCATCGTAGGTCCGGCGGCGCTCGAAGTGGCAGACCGGGCCGTAATCCTCCTCGACGTAGACCGGCGGCGGGGCGCGGTAGACCGGGCGGCCCGGGTAGTAGCCGTTGTTGGCCGACGCGATGGCGCCGCCGACGGCCAGGCCGCCGAGCACGCCGAGGGCTGCCGCGCCGCCGGCGCCGATGCCGTCGCGGGCCTGGGCGGCCGGCGCGAGCGTGGCGAGGCTCCCGACGACAAGGCTCGTCGCGAGAAGGTACTTCATGACATCCCCCTGAAAGCAGGCGATTCGTGCCGATCGATCGGCACAGAGCTGCTAGCACACCCGAGCTTTGGGGCGTTTGTTCGGCCGCACGTGCCGGCTTGACGTGAGGTGCTCCGCCGCACCAAACCCGGGGGCGAGCCGGAGGGCGAGCGAGAGGAGCGGCGACCGTCATGGTGACACGGGGCTTCGTCGGACGCAGGCAGCCGCCCGAGACCGGCGCGCGCCTGCCGCCGGGTCAGTATCTCACCGACGATTTCCCGATCCTCCAGATCGGCCCCAACCCGACCGTCGACATGGCCACGTGGCGCTTCACGCTGCGCGAGGGGTCCCGGCCGATCAAGGCTTGGAGCTGGGCGGAGTTCGAGGCGCTGCCCCGCACCACCTGGCGCGGCGACATCCACTGCGTCACCAAGTGGTCGAAGTTCGACACGACCTGGGAGGGCGTCAGCTTCGACGACATCCTGGCCGATGCCGGGATCACGGCACCGACCGGCTACCTCCTGGCGGAATCCCACGACGACTACACCACGAATGTGCCGGTGGCCGACCTCGTGGGCGGTCGCGCCCTGGTGGCGACGCGCTACGAGGGCCAGCCGATCCATCCGGATCACGGCGGCCCGGCGCGGCTCTTCGTGCCGCACCTCTATTTCTGGAAGAGCGCCAAGTGGGTGAAGGGCCTGCGGTTCACTCAGACCGACACGGCCGGTTTCTGGGAGCTGCGCGGCTACCACATGTACGGGGATCCCTGGCGTGAGCAGCGCTACATCGGTGACTGAGGCGGTTCCTGAAGTGGTGACTGGCGCAGTGACGGACACAGTGACGGACACAGTGACTGACCCGGCGTTCGAGCCCATCGTCTTCCGCTGGCACGAGGCGGAGATCACCGCGATCGCGCCGGTCACGCCGCACGTGAAGAGCGTCCGGCTGCGCTGCGGCCTCGCCGAGTCCTACCGGGCCGGGCAGCACGTCGATGTCCGGCTCACCGCCGAGGACGGCTACCAGGCGCAGCGCAGCTACTCCGTCGCCTCGGCGCAGGACGGCAGCGGCACCCTGGAGCTGATGATCGAGGCCCTGCCGGACGGCGAGGTGTCCGGCTGGTTCTCGCACTGCGCCGAGGTCGGCGACCGGGTCGAGCTGCGCGGGCCGATCGGCGGCTCGTTCTCCTGGGACGGGTCTGACGGCGGGCCGCTGCTCCTGGGCGGCGGTGGGTCCGGCGTGGTGCCGCTCCTGGCGATGCTGCGGCGGCGGGCGCAGCACTGGCGGGCGATCCCGGCGGCGCTGATCTACTCGGCCCGCACCCGCGCGGAGGCGATCGCGGTCGCCGAGCTGGAGCGACTCGCCGAGACGGATCCCAACTTCTCCCTGCATCTCGCCACGACCCGCGAGCCCGGCGGCAAGCGGATCGACGCGCCCCTCGTCGCCGACGCGCTGGCGCGGATCGGGGCGCCCGGGAAGGTGTTCCTCTGCGGCTCGAACCGGTTCGTGGCCGCGGCCTCGGACCTGATCCTGGCGCAGGGCGTCGCGCCGGGCCTGATCCGCACCGAGCGCTTCGGCGCCTGAACGAGGCCTGGCGCTTTCCGGTCGAGGATCTCGGCTCTGTCGTCGTTGCGAGCGGAGCGACGCAATCCGGAGTGCGCCACGTTCTCCAACGTCGCGCCGCCCCGGGTCGCTTCGCTGCGCTCGCGATGACGGAGCGGGTTGCATCGGCCGAAGCGTTCCGCCGGAAGCCGAATCAGGGGCTGAAGATCAGCACGAGGTAGACGAAGAACAGCACGAGGTGCACCGCGCCCTCCAGCACGGTGGTGCGCGAGCCCGAGAAGGTCTGGGCGCTGAGGATCAGCGTCACGGCCAGCAGGGTCATCTCGGTCGGCTTGAGGCCGAGCACCACGGTCTGGCCGGTGAGCAGCCCGATGGTCAGGATCGCCGGCACGGTGAGGCCGACCGTGGAGGTGGCCGCCCCCAGGCACAGGTTGATCGCCCGCTGGAGCTCGTTGCGGGCCACCGCCTTGAGCGCCGAGATCCCCTCCGGCGTGAACACGATGGCGGCGATCAGCACGCCGCCCAGCGCCGTCGGCGCGCCGAGCGCCGCGATGCCGTGGTCGAGGATCACCGCGAGGCTCTTGGCCAGGATCACGATCGGCAGGACGTTGGCGAGCAGCAGGCCGACATGCTTGGCGACGCTGCCGCCCGAGACCGGATCCGCGCCGTGCGGCGGCTCCGTCGCCTCGGGGATCTCCGCGTCGATGAAGAACTCGCTGTGGCGCCCGGTCTGGATCAGCAGGAACACGCCGTAGAGGGCGAGGGTGAACACCGAGAACGTGACCGCCTGAAGCGTCGTCAGGGTCCCGTCGCTGGTGGAGCTGGTGAAGTTGGGGATGATCAGCGCGATGGTGGTGAGCGGGATGATCACCGCCATGAAGGCCGAGGCGCCCTGGAGGTTGTAGCGCTGCTGGTGGTGACGCAGGCCGCCGACCAGGAGGCCCAGCCCGACCACGCCGTTCAGCACGATCATCAGCACCGCGAACATCGTGTCGCGACCGAGGGTCGGCGCGTCCTTGGCCGACAGCATCACGGCGGAGATCAGCGCCACCTCGATGATGACGATGGCCAGCGTCAGGACCAGCGTCCCGAGGGGCTCGCCGAGGCGGTGTGCCAGCTCCTCGGCCTCGTGCACCACGCCGAAGGCGGCCCAGACGATCACGGCGAGCAGCCACGCGAACAGGCCCCCCGCGAACAGGGGCTGCGACAGGTCTCCGAGCCAGTCCTTGCCGAACCACGTGAAGGCGAGAACCGTCGCCCAGGCTACCGCCACCCGCAGGGCTGCCATCATGATGAACGTGTACTCCGCTCGGTTCGCGTCGGGCCTCGACGTGCGCGATTCACGGGAGCCTTAGCAGGTCGTCGGACCAGTGTCGGCGTCGACGGCCGATCGGCCGCGGGTCCATTCGCGCGCCGATGAGGCGGGCCGGATCCCGGATCGAGCGCGCGCAACCGCCCCATGCTGCGACGGGAGTGGTCAGTCGGCCCGGTTGGCGTTACCTTCCAGGCACCCGAATAAAGTCCGGCGCCTGATTCCCCCGCCGCGCGATGGCGCGCTGCCGGGCGCGGCACGGCCGTTGAGAGTTCCCGAAGCTTGCCTTTCCCGACCCTGCCCGCCCCCCTCGCGCGGGCCCTGAGCGACCGCGGCTACGCCGACCCAACGCCGGTCCAGGCCGCCGTGCTGGAAGCCGCCGCCGGCTCCCGCGACCTCCTCGTCTCGGCCCAGACCGGGTCCGGCAAGACCGTGGCCTACGGCCTCGCCATGGCCAGCATGCTGATCGGGGAGGCCGAGCATCTGCCGCCCCCGGCGGCGCCCCTCGCCCTCGTGATCGCCCCGACCCGGGAACTCGCCCTGCAGGTCCAGCGGGAGCTGTCCTGGCTCTATGGGCCGGCCGGAGGCCGTGTCGCGGCCTGCGTCGGCGGCATGGATCCGCGCCGGGAGAGCCGGATGCTCGCGGACGGCACCCACATCGTGGTCGGGACGCCGGGCCGCCTGCGCGACCACCTCGAGCGCCGCAACCTCGACCCGACGGCGCTGCGCGCCGTGGTCCTCGACGAGGCGGACGAGATGCTCGATCTCGGCTTCCGCGAGGACATCGAGTTCATCCTCTCGGCGACGCCCGCGGAGCGGGCCACCTACCTGTTCTCCGCGACCCTGCCGAAGGCGATCGAGACGCTGGCCGAGCGCTACCAGCGCGGGGCCCTCCGGCTCGCGATCAAGGGCGAGACCAAGGGCCACGCCGACATCGCCTACCGGGCGGTGCGGATCATGCCGCGGGAGACCGAGCACGTGGTGCTCAACCTCCTGCGCGAGGCCGACGCCGCCACCGCGATCGTCTTCTGCAACACCCGCAACGCCGTCCGGCACCTCCAGGCCAGCCTGACCGAGCGGGGCTTCTCGGTGGTGGCACTCTCGGGCGAGCTGGGGCAGGGCGAGCGCAACGCCGCGCTCCAGGCCCTGCGCGATGGCCGCGCCCGCGTCTGCGTCGCCACCGACGTGGCCGCCCGCGGCATCGACCTGCCGTCGCTCAGCCTCGTCATCCACGCGGATCTCCCGCACGACGCCGAGGTGCTCCAGCACCGCAGCGGCCGCACCGGCCGTGCCGGCCGCAAGGGCACCTCGGTGCTGCTGATCCCCAATTCCCGGCGGCGCCGGGCCGAGCAGATGTTCGCCATCGCCAAGGTGAGCCCCGAATGGTCGGGGCCGCCCTCGGCCGACGAGATCCGCCGGCTCGACGGCGAGCGCATGCTGTCCGACCCGCTCTTCGCCGAGCCGCCGGCCGAGGAGGACGTCGCGCTGGCCGAGACGCTGCTCGCCGGCAAGAGCCCCGAGGAGCTCGCCGCGCTCCTGGCCCGCGTGTACCGCACCCGCCTGCCGGCCCCCGAGGAGGTCAGCGATCCGGGCGAGGGCCGCGCGCCCCGCGGCGAGCGGCCGCCCTACGACCCGATGGACCCGGAGCGGATCGCCGCCATGGGCCCGGCGGTCTGGTTCCGGCTGAACCTCGGCCGCCGCGACAACGCCGACCCGCGCCGGCTGCTGCCGATGCTGACCCGTCGGGGCGGGATCGGACGCCAGGAGATCGGCGCCATCCGGATCTTCGACCGCGAGACCAAGTTCGAGGTGCGTGGCAATGCGGCGGCGCGCTTCGCCGAATCCTTCGCCCGCAACGGCTCGCCGGAGATCCAGGTCGAGGCGCTCGCGGGCGATGGGGCGCCGGCCGAGCGCCGGGGCCCGCCCGCCGGACCGAAGGGATTCGCGAGCCCGCGGGCCGGCAAGCACCAGCGCAAGGCCGAGCGCACCGGGCCGAAGGGCGAAAAGGCCGGGCGCCAGACGGGCCGGGCCTGAGCGCCGGGCCCGATAACCGTGCGGCCCCGCTATCGGGGCCGCCGCGGCGGATCAGAAGACGTTCTTGACGGCGTCACCGAGGGCGTCGACGCTCTCCTTCAGCTTCCGCCCGGCCGGCGCCAGGGACGGGAGCTTGATGCCGAGCACCTCGGTATCCTCAGCCTCGGCGGGCTCCGCCTGGGCAACGGTCGCGGTGGCGGCGCCCTTCGCCTTGTCGGCGGTCCGCGTCGGCGCGGGTGTTTGGCGGGTCGCCGCCTTGGGCGCGGGCTTCTCGGGGCGCTCGATCTTCTCGGCGCGCTCCGTCCTATCCGATTTCCCGGAGCGCTCCGTCTTCTCGGCCCGCTCCTTCTTCTCGGGACGCTCGGCCTTTTCCGCGCGCTCCGTGCTCTCCGCCACCGGCTTCGGCGCGGCCGGCTCGACGAGCTCGCGGGCCCGGACCGTCTCGGAGGCGCGGGGCGTCTGAAGCGCGGCCGTGCGGACCGGCGCCAGAGGCGCGACTTCCCGCGCGGCCGCGACCGGCGTGACGGGCGTCGGAACCGGGATGCGCTGCGTCGGCGCGACGGGGGCGGCGGCGACCTTCGCGGGCTGCGGGGCCGCCGGCCGCGGGGTGGTGGGCGCGGGCGGCGTCGGCGCGGGCGTGATCGCCGCGAACGCCTCCGGCAGCGACACCATCCTGAGCGCCGGTGTCTCCGGCTTGGCGGGCTGCGCCGGGGCGGCCGCCGCCTGGACGGAGCCCTTGATGGCGGGCAGCCCGTCCTTCAGCTCCGGCCAGTCCGCGGCCTGCCGGGACGCGACGATCTTCACGGGGGTCGGCGCCGCGAGGCCGGCCATCACCGTCGAGGCGGCGACGCCGAAGCCGACCAGCGCGCTCGCGCCGGCCACGCTGAACAGCGCGACCTTGAGGTTCAGCGACGGCCCGGGCTTGGCCGACGGCGTCCGGTCAGGCCGGGTCTCGGACGGGTCGAGGTTGAGATCGATCATAGGCCGGGGTCTCTGACACGATACACGCCGCGCGCGACCGGGCTCCCCTTCACCGGCCGCCACGCTCCGAGGATTCGAAGGTGGTTCGACTCTGGTGGCGATAGAGGAGCTGCAATACGGCGCAATGATGTCGGTCCGAATTGCCTGCCCAGCCAGTCCTGGCGCGGCTATCCACAAGATTACGCTACGCCGCTTAAGAATCGGTGTTCGCCCCGTCCGCTGCACTGGGGGCGGGGCGGCCTGAGCGCGTCCGGGTCGCCACTCCGCCGGCCGCCCGCGGCGGGCGCCATGGACTTCGCCGGCGCGGTCGCTATGCGTCAGCGCGTGGATACCCGCCCGAACCTGTCCCCGCGTACCGAGACGGCCGAAGCGCCGGACGCTCCCCGGCTCCGCCGCTGGCCCTGGTCGGCGTGGTCCACCCGCGCGCGGCTCGTCGCGGTGGTCCTGCTGATCGACGCCTTCGCGGCCGTGATCTCCTGCGCGGTCATCGTCCTGAACGCCCGGTCGGCCGTGCGCGTCGAGACCCGCGCGTCGCTCGCGACCGTCGAGTCGCTGGTGGCCGACACGATCCGCCTGTCCGACACGGCCGCGCCCGACACGCTGCTCCAGACCCTCGACCTGCGCTTCAAGGTCCTCCGGCACGTCCGGGTCGCTGTGCTCGACGCGGACGGCGACGAGGTCGGCCGGCCGCTGCCGCCGCCGCGCGCCGACCGGGAGGCGCCGCGCTGGTTCGCCGACCTGATCATGCCGCCGATCGAGCGCCACGCCCTTCCGATCGTTGTCAACGGGCGCCGGCTCGGCACGGCGCAGATCACCACGCAGCCGATGGACGAGATCGACGAGATCTGGGGCTACGCGCGGGCGCTCTCGCTGACCACCCTGGCGATCAACGCCGCGATGCTGATCGCGCTCTACATCGCGCTGGGCCGGATCCTCGCGCCGCTGCGGCGGCTCGGCGCCGGCCTGACCCAGCTGGAGCACCACGACTACACCGCCCGCCTGGAGCCGCCCGGCGCCCGGGAGCTGGCCGTGATCGCCGAGCGGTTCAACAAGGTCGCCGAGGCCCTGGGCGAGGTCCGGGCCGCCAACGGCCGCCTCAACCGCCAGCTCCTGACCGCGCAGGACGACGAGCGCCGCCGGACGGCCCTGGAGCTGCACGACGAGTTCGGTCCGTGCCTGTTCGCCCTGGAGGCCAACGCCGCCTCGATCGGCCGCATCGCCTCCGGCACGGCCGAGCCGAGCCGCGAGAAGCTCGCCGCCCGGGCGGCCGAGATCAGCGCGATCGTCGGGCAGGTCCAGACCGTCAACCGGGAGCTCCTGAACCGCCTGCGGCCGCACGGCCTCGGGCAGGCGCCCCTGGCGACCTGCCTCGACCTGCTCCTGCGCGGCTTCGGGCAGCGCCATCCCGGCATCACCTTCGCGGGCCGCTTCGACGGGCTGGCCCGGGGCTACGGCGACCTCGTGGACCTCACGGTGTTCCGCTGCGTGCAGGAGAGCGCCACCAACGCCGTGCGGCACGGCGCCGCGACCCGGGTGGAGGCCGAGGCGACCGAGACCGGCGGCCGGATCGACCTCACCATCCGCGACAACGGCACCGGAATCCCGCCGGAACACGGCACCGGGCTCGGTCTGTCGGGGATGCGCGAGCGCGTGGAGGCCCTCGACGGCACCTTCGCCCTTGACAATGCCGGCCCCGGGGCGATCGTCCGGATCACGATCCCCGTTCCGCCTGACCGGGGCGACGAGAACAACACCGCGCCGAGCGCATGAACGCCATCGCATCCCAGATCGACGCCGCCGCCACGCGCCTGCCGGTTCTCGTCATCGATGATCACCCCATCGTCCTGCAGGGCTGTCGACGCGTGCTGGAGGATTCCGGCGTTGAGACCATCGCGGAGGCGACGACAGTCGTCGGCGGCTACCGGATCTTCCACCGGCTCCGCCCGCCGGTCGTGATCTGCGACCTGACCTTCCAGGGCAGTGGCATGGCCGGGCTCGGCCTGATCCGGCGGATCCGGGCGGTCGCGCCCGAGACGCGCATCCTGGTCTTCAGCATGCACAACGACCCGGTGATCGTCGCCCGCGCCCTCGAGGCGGGGGCCCTGGGCTACGTCCTCAAGGACCACGCCTCGGCCGAGCTGTTCGAGGCCTTCGCCAAGGTCCGCGTCGGCGAGGTCTACCTCGATCGGCGCCTCGCCACCGAGGTGGCGATGCTGCGCGCCGACGCCCGCCGCGCGCCGGAATCGCAGCTGACCCCCCGCGAGCAGCAGATCCTGGCGCGCCTCGCGCAGGGCCGCTCCTACGGAGCCATCGCGGCCGACCTGTCGGTGAGCTACAAGACCGTGACGAACGCCTGCTCGCAGATGCGCCAGAAGCTCGGCGTGCGCACCCTCGCCGAGCTGATCCACGTCGCCGTCACCCACGCGCAGCGGCAGGGCTAAGCCGTGGCATCCTTCGGACCTGACGACGCCTTCTCCCCGGAGGCCTGGGCGCGCAACGCCGCCGCCTACGAGACCATCCGGTCGATGCCGTTCAACGCCGAGCTTGCCGCCGGCACGCTGCCGCAAGACCGGTTCCGGCACTACATCGTGCAGGACGCGCACTACCTGATCGGCTTCGGCCGGGCGCTGAGCCTCGCCGCCGCGAAGGCGCCGGATCCGGACACGATCGTGCAGTTCTCCCGCGCCGCGCAGGAGGCGATCGTGGTCGAGCGCGCCCTCCACGGCGGCTTCTTCCGCGACTACGGCATCGGGCCGGACACCTTCGCGGCCACGCCCCTGACGCCGGCCTGCGACCACTACGTCAGCTACCTCACGGCCACCGCCTACGCCGAGCCCTACGCGGTCCTCTGCGCGGCCCTGCTGCCCTGCTTCTGGATCTACAAGGCGGTCGGCGACGACATCTTCGCCCGCGCGGCGCCCGACAACCCGTATCGCGCCTGGATCGACACCTACGCGGGCGACGATTTCGCCGCGGCGGTCGCGACCATGATCGCCGCCACGGACCGCGCGGCGTGGGACGCGTCGGAGGCCGAGCGCGCGCGGATGCACCGGGCGTTCACGCAGGCCACCCGGCTCGAGTGGCAGTTCTGGGACAGCGCCTACCGCGACGCGGCCTGGGCCCTGTGACCCGCCCGGCGCGCCCGTGACCGCGCCGGACGCCAGCCGCCGCGATCTCGTCGCCGCCGCGCTCGCCGCCACCCTGGTCGCGCCGCTTTGTCCGGCCCTGGCCGCCGCCGCCGGCGATCCGGCGCCGATCCCGCCGGACCGCCCCGCCCGGATCGCCATGCTGGTCTATCCGGGCCTCACCGCGCTCGATCTCGTGGGACCGCAGACCTTCCTCGCCGGCCTCGCCCCCGGCAGCCTCCACCTCGTCGGCGCGGAGCCCGGGCCGGTGACGAGCGACACCGGCCTCGTCCTGGTGGCGACCCACGGCTTCGCGACCTGCCCGGCGGACCTCGACGTCCTGTTCGTCCCCGGAGGCGACGGCACCCCCGCACAGATGGGCGACGCTGCGCTCCTCGCCTTCCTGCGCGACCGCGCCGCGCGGGCCGGCTGGATCGCCAGCGTCTGCACCGGATCGCTGATCCTCGGCGCGGCGGGCCTGCTGCGCGGCTACCGCGCGACGTCCCACTGGAGCGTGCGCGACGCGGTGCTGCCGCTCCTGGGCGCCCGTCCGGTGGCCGAGCGCGTCGTCTTCGACCGCGACCGCGTCACCGCGGCCGGGGTCTCGGCGGGGCTCGATCTCGGGCTGGCGCTCGCCGCGCGCCTGCGCGGGGATACCTACGCCCGCACCGCGCAGCTCGTCGCCGAGTACGCCCCGGCGCCGCCCTTCCGCGCCGGCACGCCCGCCGAGGCCGAGCCCGCGACCGTCCGGGCGGCCGAGGCGATCCTCGCGCCGCTGGTGACGGGGGCGGAGGCCGCAGCGCGCCGGTGAGCGCCGCGCCGGCGATGCAACCGGGCCACGGTCCGGCGCGACGTGCGGCGGCGTGCTTGACGGCGCGCCGCCGGGGCCCGAACTGTTGCGGTGCACGATCCCCCGGAGCCGCCATGTCCCTGATCGCACGCCTGCGCGCCTACGCGGCCGAGGCTCTCGGCGTCGGCACGCAGGAGACCGTGGACGAGACGCATCTCGCGGCCACCGCGCTCCTCGTCCACGTCGCCCGCGTCGACGGCATCCTGGCGCCGGCCGAGAGCGAGCGCCTCTCGCGCCTCGTGCAGGGCCACTACGCCGACGGTCCGGACGCCGCGCGGGCGCTGATCGAGCGCGCCGCCGCCATGGATTCGGAGGTGCGCGACGTGGCGAGCCTCGTGGAGATGATCCCGCACGAGGCCGACCGGTCCGAGCGCGAGGAGCTGCTGACCATGGCGTGGTCGGTCGCGGCGGCGGACGGCAACGTCGACGAGTTCGAGGAGGCGCTGGTCGAGCGCCTCGGCCGCCTGCTCGGCTTCGACGAGGCCGCCATTGCGGCGGCCCGCCGCAGCGGACAGCAGGGCGTCGCGGCCGCGTAGTCCCGGCAGCCCGCGATGATCGCCAGCCTGGCCCTGATCCTGCTCGCGCAGCTGCTGGGCGAAGCCCTCGCGCGCGGCGCGGGCGTCCCGATCCCGGGGCCGGTGATCGGCATGGGCCTGATGTTCGCGTTCCTGCTGCTGCGCGACAATGCCCGCCTCGGCCTACCGCGCGTGCTGCCGAAGCCGCTGACCGACGGGACGCTCGAGACGACCGCGCGCGGGCTGCTGATGAACCTGTCGCTCCTGTTCGTCCCCGCGGGCGTCGGCGTCGTCGGCCGCCTCGACCTGCTGCGGGCGCAAGGCGCCAAACTGGCCCTCGTGCTGGTCGTCTCGACCGCCCTGTCGCTGCTGGTCACCGTCCTGGTGTTCCGCGCCGTCGCCGCGCTGGTCGAGCGGCGCGGGACCGACGGGGAGCCCTGACGGGTGGCCGGCGAGTTCTCGCTCTGGGTCTACCTCGCCAAGACGCCGCTCCTGTGGCTGACGGTGACGCTGACCGCCTACGTCCTGGCGGACCGGATCGCCGCCGTGACCGGCCGGCACCCGATCGCCAACCCCGTGCTCATCACCGTCGTCCTGGTGGGGGCGGTCCTGGCCGTCACCGGCACGCCCTACGGGGCCTATTTCGAGGGCGCGCAGTTCGTCCACTTCCTGCTCGGGCCCGCCACCGTGGTGCTGGCGATGCCGCTCTACGAGCGGCGGGCGACCGTCCTGCGCGCCCTCGCGCCGATGCTGGCGGCCCTCGCCGCCGGCTCGGCCACCACCCTCGCCGTGGTGATCGGCCTCGCGCGCCTCCTCGACATCCCGCAGCCGATCCTCGTCTCGCTGGCCCCGAAATCCGTGACCTCTGGCGTCGCGATGGGCATCGCGGAGGCGCTCGGCGGCGACCCGACGCTCACGGCGATCCTGGTGATCCTCACCGGCATCATCGGGGCGATCCTCGTGACGCCGATGATGAACCTCCTGCGGATCCGCGACATGCGCGCCCGCGGCTTCGCCGCAGGGCTCGCGGCCCACGGCATCGGGACGGCACGCGCCTTCCAGGTCAGCGAGGTCGCCGGCACCTTCGCGGGCATCGCCATGGGGCTCAACGCCTTCCTGACGGCGATCCTCGCGCCCCTGGCGCTGCACCTGCTGTTCTGAGCACCTGCTGTTCTGTGGCCTCAGGCGTCCAGCCGGTCGGCCACCGCCTCGGCGAGCGACAGGCTGGAGGTCAGGCCGGGGCTCTCGATCCCGAACAGGTGCACGATCCCCGGCAGGCCGTGCTCGGCCGGCCCGTCGATCCGGAAGTCGGCCGCCGCCTCGCCGGGCCCGGTCAGCTTCGGCCGCAGGCCCGCGTAGTCCGGGTACAGCGCTCCGTCGGGCAGGCCGGGCCAGTAGCGCCGGATCGCGCCGTAGAAGGCCTCGGCGCGCGCGGGATCGACCCGGTAGTCGAACCCGTCGACCCACTCGACGTCAGGCCCGAAGCGGGTGCGGCCGGCGAGGTCGAGGGTGAGATGGATGCCGAGGCCGCCGTCGATCCGCGGCGCCGGGTAGATCAGCCGCGAGAAGGCCGGCTTGCCGGTGCAGCCGAAGTAGTTGCCGCGGGCGAGGCGCAGCGTCGGGACGCGCTCGGCCGGGTAGCCCTCCGTGCCGGCGGCCAGGGCCGGGGCGCCGAAGCTCGCGGCGTTGACCACCGCGTCGAAGGCCATCGTGCCGGGCTCGGCGCCGCCGAACGCGGCCTGCCACTGCCCGTCCCGCCGCGTCAGGCCCTCGACCGGGGTGCGCAGGGCGAGCGCGCCGCCGTGATCCTCGATCGCCCCGAGCAGGGCGAGCATCAGCGCGTGGCTGTCGACGACGCCGGTGCGTGGCGAGTGCAGCGCCACCGTGCAGGCGAGATTCGGCTCCAGCTGCCGGGCGGCGCGTCCGTCGAGGAGTTCGAGGCCCGGGACGCCGTTGGCCTCGCCCTGGCGTCGGATCGCCGCGATCTTCTCGGCCTCCGCGTCGTCGGAGGCGACGATCAGCTTGCCGCACGCGCGATGCGGGACGCCGTGACTCGCGCAAAAGTTGTATAGGCGCCGGGCGCCCTCGACGCAGTGGTGCGCGCGCTCGGATCCGCCCGGGTAGTACATGCCGGCGTGGATCACTTCCGAGCTGCGGGACGAGACCCCCGTTCCGAAGGCGTCCTCGGCTTCCGCCACGATGACGGCATGCCCGCGCAGCGCGAGTGCCCGCCCGATGGCGAGTCCGACGACGCCGGCTCCGACGACCAGGGCCTCCATGTCTTCGCGTTCTCCAACGCGCCCGGTTGGGCAGGTGAGTCCTCAATACCGCACTTGAGCCGGAACAACGACGCGCCCGTTGATTCGTCGTTGACCCTAAATCTCAATCCTAAGTAGAAATATCGGCGCGATAAATGCGCGGCTCGGTTGTAGCGGAGGCGGACTGGCCCATAATGAGGCCATCCGCCGCCTCCGGCCGAGGCCGAGAACGTCTCAGGGACATGCACCGGCCGTCGGCGGCGAAGAGCCCGACGGAAACCGACGAGAGCCACATCCGAAACACGTAGAATCGAGGTGACGACCATGCAGATGACATCGCCGAGCGTCGAACTCGCCGCAAAGATCCTGAGCGCCTACGTCACGCGCAACAGTGTCCCGGCGGGAACGCTGCCCGACCTGCTCTCCGAGGTACACCGCTCGATCACCGCCCTGGACCAGCCCGCGGAGCCGCAGGTCCGGCGGCCGACCGAGGCGCAGATCCGGGCCTCGATCCGGCCGGACACGCTCATCAGCTTCGAGGACGGCAAACCCTACAAGGCCCTGCGGCGTCACCTGACGATGCGCGGCCTCACGCCCGAGGCCTACAAGGCCAAGTGGGGCCTGCCCGTCGATTACCCGCTGGTCTCGGCGGTCTACAGCGCCCGCCGCTCGACGATCTCCCGCCAGATCGGCGAGGGCCAGCGCCTGCGGATGCAGCAGGCCGCGGAGTAAATGGGCGTCGGTCGCCGGCGCGCGAGCCCGGCGACCGGTCCTTACGGCCAGCCCGGGTTCTGCGCCTCGGCGGCGGCGGTCGCCACTTCCTGGATCAGCAGGGCCACGAGCCCGGACCATCCGGTCTGGTGCGACGCGCCGACCCCGCGGCCGCTGTCCCCGTGGTAGTACTCGTAGAACAGGACGAGGTCGCGGAAATGCGGATCCTCCTGCTCGATCCGGCTGTCGCCGTAGACCGGCCTGCGCCCGTCCGGGCGGCGGGTCGAGAGGCTGATCAGCCGCCGTGACAGGTGGGCGGCGATCTCCCGGAGCGCGTAGGTCCGGCCCGACCCGGTCGGCGCTTCGACCCTGAAATCCGGGCCGTAATAGTCGTGGAAGCGGTTCAGCCCGGCGATGAGCAAGTAGTTGACCGGCATCCACACCGGTCCCCGCCAGTTCGAGTTGCCGCCGAACAGCCGCGAGCGCGACTCGGCGGGCTCGTAGGCGAGCCCCAGGTCCCGCCCGTCCCAGGCGAAGCAGAACGGCTCGTCCGCGTAGACGCGGGACACGGCACGCAGCCCGTAATCCGAGAGGAACTCGTTCGGGTCGAGGGCGCGGTGGAGCAGCGCCTTCAGCCGGTGCCCGCGCAGCAGCGACAGCAGCGCCGTCTGGCCCTCGCCGGGCTCGTTCCAGCGCGAGACCAGGGTCGCGAGGTCCGGGCGGTTCTTGAGGAAGAACACCATTCGGCTGCGCAGGGACGGCAGCCGCGCGAGGTCGCACTCGTTGATCACCGCCACCGCGAAGATCGGGATCAGGCCGACCATGGTCCGGGCGCGGATCGGGAGGCGCTGTCCGTCGCGCGTCTCGATGACGTCGTAGAAGAAGCCGTCCGGCTCGTCCCACACGCCCGCGCCCGTGGCGCCGGCGATGAGGAGGAAGTGCTCGAAGAACTTCTCCGCCATGTCCTCGAAGGTCGGGTCGTCGAGCGCCAGCTCGATGGCGATCCGCATCAGGTTCAGCGCGTAGGTCGCCATCCAGGCCGTCGCGTCGGACTGGGTCAGCGTGGCGCCGTCGCCTACCGGCTTCGACCGGTCGAAGATCCCGATATTGTCGAGGCCGAGGAAGCCGCCCTGGAACAGGTTGCGGTCGTCGGAATCCTTCCGGTTCACCCACCACGTGAAGTTCAGGGTGAGCTTGTTGAAGATCCGCTTGAGGAAGGCGTGGTCCGGCTGGCCGGTGAGCGCCCGGTCCAGCTCGAACACCCGCCAGGCGGCCAGCGCGTGGACCGGCGGGTTGGCGTCCCCGAAGCCCCACTCGTAGGCCGGCAGCGCGGCGTTCGGGTGGGTGTAGGCCTCGTCGACCAGCAGCAGGAGCTGGTTCTTGGCGAAGTCCGGGTCGATGAGCCCGAACACGATCGCCTGCAGGGCGAGGTCCCAGGACGCGAACCAGGGATACTCCCAGGCATCCGGCATCGAGATGATGTCGTTGGCGCGCAGGTGCGACCAGTCGCTGTTGCGGCCGTGCCGCCGCTCCGGCGCCGGCGCGGGCTGCGCCGGGTCGCCGGCGAGCCACTCGCGCACGTCGTAATGGTAAAGCTGCTTCGACCAGAGCATGCCGGCGAGCGCCTGCCGCTGCACGAGCCGCATCTCGGGATCGGCGATCGGCGCCTGGAGCGCCCCGTAGAAGTCGTCGGCCTCGCCCTCGCGGGCGGCGAAGACGGCGTCGAAATCCGCGAAGGGTGCGCCCGGCGCGGTCTCGGCGCGCAGGCGCAGGCGCACGGTCCGCGTCTCGCCGGGGCCGAGATGCAGGTCGTAGCGGGCGGCGCACTTGGTGCCGGACAGGGCGTTGACGGCGGCCCGGTCGCCGCCCACGACGCACCGGTCGATCCCGTCCTTGTAGAAGCCCTCGGCGGGGCCGCTGCCGAACAGCCGGTGCGTGTTGGTCTCGTTCTCGGTGAACAGCAGGTCGCCCGCGCCCTCGGCGAAGAACCGGAAGGTCGGCATCTCGGGGTGGCGCGCCCAGACCGAGCCCTCCGACCCGGCCATCAGCTCCGGCTTCGGCGTGCCCTGCTTCCACGACCACGTGTTGCGGGCCCAGAGCTGCGGCAGCAGCGTCAGGGCGGCCGGGTCCGGGCCGCGGTTGGTCACGGTCACCCGCATCAGGATGTCGTCGGGGGCGGCCTTGGCGTAGGCGACCTCGACGTCGAAGTAGCGGCCCTCGTCGAACAGGCCCGTGTCGAGGAGCTCGAATTCCGGGTCGTCGAGGCCGCGCCGCGCGTTCTCCTCGACCAGGCGCCCGTACGGGAAGGCGGCCTGCGGGTACTTGTAGAGCATCCGCATGAAGGCGTGGGTCGGGATCCCGTCGAGGTAGTAGTAGAGTTCCTTGACGTCCTCGCCGTGGTTGCCCTCCTGGTTGGTCAGGCCGAACAGCCGCTCCTTCAGGATCGGGTCGCGCCCGTTCCACAGCGCCAGGGACAGGCACCAGTTCAGGTGGCGGTCGCCGAAGCCGCCGATCCCGTCCTCGCCCCAGCGATAGGCGCGGGACCGGGCGTGGTCGTGGGGCAGGTAGTCCCAGGCGTCGCCCTTCGGGCTGTAATCCTCCCGCACCGTGCCCCATTGCCGGTCGCTGAGGTACGGCCCCCAGCGGCGCCACGCCGGATCGGAGCGGGCCTCGACGAGACGGCGGCCCTCGGCGGTCTCGAAGAGGTGCGGCGGCACGCCGTCGGGCTTGGTCATACGCGCGCTGCTCCTGCCCCCGCGGATCCGTACCGGATAAAGCCGTGACGCCGGCAGGGAAAGTCAACGCCCCGCCGCGACCGGATCTCCGCGGGGGATCGCGCGACGCGTGATCACACGATGCGGATCGACAGGTCCGGCAGGCCTTCGATCGAGCCGGCGAGCACGTCCCCGCGGACGACCGGCCCGACATTCTCGGGCGTTCCCGAGAAGACGATGTCGCCCGCCTTCAGCTCGAAGGCCCGCGACAGCTCGGCGATCTGCTCGGCGACCGACCAGATCATGTCCGACAGGTCGGCGTCCTGCCGCACGGTGCCGTTCACGGCGAGCTGGATGCGGCCGCGCGCCGGATGGCCGACCCGGGCGACCGGCAGGATCGGCGTGATCGGCGCGGACTGGTCGAAGCTCTTGCCGATCTCCCAGGGCTTCTTCTGGTTGCCCATGCCGCGCTGGAGGTCCCGGCGGGTCATGTCGAGGCCGGTGGCGTAGCCGTAGACGTGGTCGAGCGCCTGCGCGGCCGGGATGTCGCGCCCGCCCGACTTCAGCACGGCCACGAGCTCGATCTCGTGGTGGTAGTTCTGGGTGAGCGACGGGTAGGGGTGGTCGGCGACGCCGCCCGCGACGACCTGCACGGCGTCCGCCGGCTTCTGGAAGAAGAAGGGCGGCTCGCGCGACGGGTCGGAGCCCATCTCGCGGGCGTGGGCCGCGTAGTTCCGGCCGATGCAGTAGATCCGGCGGACCGGGAAGACCTGCGCCTCGCCCTGGATCGGGATCGTGGCCTGCGGCAGCGGGAACAGCAGGCCCGGCTGCGCCTCGGCGGCGGCGGCGGGGCCGAGGCCCGCGGCGGCGCCGGCGGCCACCACCCCGAGAGCGCGGCGTCGACTGATCGTTGCCATGGCCGTGTCCCTTCACCTTGATCCGCGCGCCGCGCGGCGCAGGCGGGCGATACGACCGGGCGGGACCGGCCGCCAGCGGATCCGCGGCCGGGATGGAGAGGCTCAGGCGGTCCGTGTCACCCGGATTCCCTCCGGGTCCGCCGCGACGCGCAGCCCGGTGTAGTCCGCGATCGTCGGATGACCGGTCCGCACCGGCTCGTGATGGGTCGCGGTGACGACCACGACGGCCGCATCCGCGGCCTCGGCCGCCCGGATGCCGGCCGGGGCGTCCTCGAACACGAGGCAGTCCGGCGCCGCGACGCCGAGGCGCCCGGCCGCCAGGAGGAAGCAGTCCGGCGCGGGCTTGCCCCGCGCCACGTCCTCGGCGGCCACCAGAAGGTCGGGGACCAGCATTCCGGCCGCCGCGAGGCGGCGCTCCGCCAGCCGCCGGGGCGCCGAGGTGACGATCGCCCAGCGGTGGCGCGGCAGCGCCTCCAGGAAGGCCCGCGCCCCCGGGATCGCCACGATGTCGTCGACATCCGCCATCTCGGCCTCGGTGATCGCGGCCGCCTCGGCCACGGGATCGACGCTCGGCAGGTTCAGCCGCCGGATGGTCTCGACCGACTGCACGCCGTGGATCGTCGGCAGGAAGGACGCCGCGTCGAGGCCGTGCGCCTCGGCCCAGCGCGACCAGATCCGCTCCGCGGAGGCGATCGAGCTGATGATCGTCCCGTCCATGTCGAACAGGAGCGCCGCCAGGGGGCGCGACGGGAGGGCTGACTCGGGCATGGGCGAGGGCTAGGCCGGCGGCGCCGTCCCGGCAACCGGCCCGCGCGCATGGCCGCGTCTCGCGCGTGGCCGGGCCTCCGGGACGCCTTCGCCGGCGGTCGCGGCAGGCCCGCCCGCTTCACGGGCCGATGCCTTTGGTGTAGCGCGGGGGCAATCCCGGGCCGTCGGCGGCCCTGCAGAAGCGAATATCGACCGACCATGCCGAGCCGCATCGACGCCACCTTCGCCCGCGCCCGCGCGGAGAACCGGTCCGTCCTCGTCACCTACGTGATGTCCGGCGATCCCGATCCCGCGACCTCGCTCGAGGTCCTGAAGGCGCTGCCGGGCGCCGGCGCCGACATCCTGGAATTCGGCCTGCCGTTCACCGACCCGATGGCGGACGGCCCGGCGATCCAGGCGGCCGGCCTGCGGGCGCTCAAGGCGGGCCAGACGGTGTCGGGCACCCTCGACCTCGTGCGCCGCTTCCGCGCCGGCAACGACACCACGCCAATCGTGCTGATGGGGTACTACAACCCGATCCACACCTACGGCGTCGACCGCTTCCTCGACGACGCGCTGGCGGCCGGCGTCGACGGGCTGATCGTCGTCGATCTCCCGCCCGAGGAGGATTCCGAGCTGTGCCTGCCGGCCCTCGGCAAGGGCCTCGCCTTCATCCGCCTCGCCACGCCCACCACCGACGAGCGGCGCCTGCCGGCCGTCCTCGCGAACACGGCGGGCTTCGTCTACTACGTGTCGATCACCGGCATCACCGGGACGGCGACCCCGGATTTCGGCAAGGTCTCCGAGGCGGTCGCCCGCATCCGGCGCCACACCGAGCTGCCCGTCGTCGTGGGGTTCGGCGTCAAGACCGGCGCCCACGCGGCGGCGATCGCCGAAGGTGCCGACGGCGTCGTGGTCGGCTCCGCGCTCGTGGACGCCCTGGTGCGCTCCCTCGACGGCGAGGGCCGGGCGCAGGCCGGAAGCGTCGAGGCCGTGACGGAGCTGGTGCGAGAACTCGCCGCGGGCGTGCGGTCGGCGGGCGTCGGACGGGCCGCCTGACGGGCGGACCGGGCACCCCTGGCGGCGGCGCGCGCCGCACCTGATATCTGCGCGGGCTTGAAGCGGACGGACGCAAGTCGATGGTCGAACCGATGAACTGGATCTCGGAGGTGGTGCGCCCCCGGATCAAGACCTTGTTCAAGCGCGAGACGCCCGAGAACCTCTGGGTCAAGTGCCCGGACACGGGGCAGATGGTGTTCCACAAGGAGGTGGAGGCCAATCACTGGGTCATTCCCGGTTCCGAGCATCACCTGAAGATGGGCGCCCAGGCGCGCCTGAAGATGATGTTCGACGAGGGCACGTGGATCGACGTGGCCCTGCCCGAGGTCACCCCCGACCCGCTGAAGTTCCGCGACGAGAAGCGCTACGTCGACCGGCTCAAGGAGGCCCGGGCCAAGACCGGCCTGCAGGACGCGTTCAAGATCGGCTTCGGCCGGGTCGGCGGCCTTCCGATGACGCTGGCCGCGCAGGAATTCGGCTTCATGGCCGGGTCGCTCGGCATGGCGGCGGGCGAGGCCTTCGTGCGCGGCGCCGAGACGGCGCTGGAGAAGCGCACGCCCTACGTGCTGTTCGCGGCCTCCGGCGGCGCGCGCATGCAGGAGGGGATCCTGTCGCTGATGCAGATGCCGCGGACCACCGTGGCGGTGCGCCGGCTCAACGCGGCCCGGCTCCCCTACATCGTGGTGCTGACGAACCCGACCACGGGCGGCGTCACCGCCTCCTACGCGATGCTGGGCGACGTCCACCTCGCCGAGCCCGGCGCGCTGATCTGCTTCGCGGGACCGCGGGTGATCGAGCAGACGATCCGCGAGAAGCTGCCCGACGGCTTCCAGCGGGCGGAGTACCTGCGCGAGCACGGCATGGTCGATCAGGTGGTCCACCGGCACCAGCTCAAGGAGACGATCACGCGTCTCTGCAGCCTCCTGACCAACGTGTCCCAGGCCGGCGCGCCGGCCGCGGCCTCCGAGGCGGCCTGAGCCCGGCGATGGCCTCGTCCGACGCCCTGATGGCGCGCTTCCTGGCGCTCCACCCCCGCACCATCGACCTGTCGCTCGGGCGCATCGAGCGGCTGCTCGCGCGGCTCAACCATCCCGAGCGCCGCCTGCCGCCCGTGATCCACGTGGCCGGCACCAACGGCAAGGGCTCGACCATCGCGTTCATGCGGTCGATCCTGGAGGCCGGGGGCCTGGCCGCCCACGTCTACACCTCCCCGCACCTCGTCCGCTTCCACGAGCGGATGCGCATCGGCGGGATCGGCGGCGGGCACTTCGTGGACGAGGACCGCCTGGCCGACGCCTTCGCGCGCTGCGAGAGCGCCAATGCCGGCGAGCCGATCACGATGTTCGAGATCACCACGGCCGCGGCGTTCCTGCTCTTCTCGGAGAGCCCGGCCGACGTGCTGCTCCTGGAGGTCGGCCTCGGGGGCCGGCTCGACGCCACCAACGTCATCGACCGGCCGGCCTGCGCGGTGGTGACGCCGATCGGCCGCGACCATGCCGAGTATCTCGGCGACACGGTCGAGTCGGTCGCGACCGAGAAGGCCGGGATCTTCAAGCGCGGCTGCCCGGCGGTGATCGCCGCCCAGGACTACGCCGAGGCCGACGCCGTCCTCTGCCGGCGCGCGGAGGCCCTCGGGGCCGGGCCCGTGCTGGTGGGCAACCAGGACTTCTCCGTGCACGAGGAGCGCGGCCGGCTCGTCTACCAGGACGAGACCGACCTGTTCGACCTCCCGCGGCCGCGCCTCGCCGGGCGTCACCAGCTGGTCAACGCCGGAACCGCGATCACCGCGCTGCGCGCCGCCGGGTTCGGCGACATCGGGATCGCGGCCCTGGAGCGGGGCCTGACCGAGGTCGAGTGGCCGGGCCGGCTGCAGCGCCTCGGCCGCGGCCGGCTGGCCGCCCAGCTCGATCCCGGCACCGAGCTGTGGCTCGACGGCGGTCACAACATCGACGGCGGCCGGATCCTCGCAGCCGCCATGGCGGATCTCGGCGAGAAGAGCGACGTGCCGCTCGTCCTCGTGGTCGGCCTGCTCGGCACGAAGGACGCCGACGGGTTCCTGCGCAACTTCGTGGGCCTGGCCCGGGCCCTGGTGGCCGTCCCGATCACCGGGACCATGGCCGCGCGCCCGGCCGAGGAGGTGGCCCGGATCGGCGAGGATGTCGGCCTCAAGACCTACGCGGCGCCGAGCATCGAGGCGGCCCTCGCCCTCGTGCGGGACATCGCCTTCGAGCGCCCGCCGCGAATCCTGATCTGCGGATCGCTCTACTTGGCCGGCATGGTTCTCGCCGCCAACGACACGCCGCCGGTCTGAGTCGTCTCCAGTCTGGGAGCGCCGCGCGCGGCCGCTGTATCAAGTGGCCGGGAACCGGAGACCTGTGAAATCCGGATTCTGCATTCGAAAATCCGTCGAATCGCCGCAATCGCCCGGACGGACACCCGTCCACGGCCACGCTTTCCTCCCGCTGTGGCAGCTAAGCTACATCCTCGCGGGGCCCGATCGCATAGTTTCACCGGCGATCGGGCTTATGCTGGGGATCACAGTAATGAAGAAGCTTCTCACCTCTCTCGCGGCGTTCACCGCGCTCACGGCCGCCGCTTCGGCCGCCGACCTGCCGCGCCGCGCCGCGCCGCCGCCGGTGTTCACCCCCGTTCCGGTGTTCACCTGGACCGGCGCCTACTTCGGTATCAACGCCGGCTACGCGTTCGACGCCAGCAGCAACTCCACCCGCGGCTTCGTCCAGACGCCCGGCAACCCGGTCGCTCTGGTTCCGGGCGGTCTCGTCCCCTACCAGGCCCTGCTGCCGAACGGCTCGTCGCTGGTCTACAGCAACGACAGCCGCGAGGGTTTCTCGGGCGGTGGCCAGATCGGCTACAACTGGCAGCTGACCCCGGGCTCCGGCGCCGTGATCGGCTTCGAGGCTGACGCCCAGTACCTCGACTTCGGCCGTCGCGCCCGCTTCGCCACCAACGCCGTGGCGATCAACCCGGGCTTCATCCCGGTCAACGGCACGCTCAACACCATCGACTTCTTCGGCACCGTCCGCGGTCGTCTCGGCTGGGCCTTCGACCGGACCCTCGTGTACGCCACCGGCGGTTTCGCCTACGCCACCGGCACGGATGACGGCGCTCGCGTCGGCCTGCAGAACTTCGCCGGCCGCCGGAACGACTTCAAGACCGGCTGGACGGTCGGCGGCGGTGTCGAGTACGCCCTGCCCACCGACTCGTTCCTGAACTTCTTCCGCTCTTCGGCCGTCACGCTGAAGGTCGAAGGTCTGTACGTGAACCTCGACAACAACAACGGCCGCGCCCAGGCGCCGCTGGTTGGTGCTGCGATCTCCCCGGTCGGCCTCGTGCCGGTGTACTCGCTCGCCGGCGCCAGCCGGAACGAGAACGCCTTCGCCGTCGTCCGCGCCGGCCTGAACTACAAGTTCGGCTCGTACTGAGACGGAATACGGGATCCCGGGCCAAGCACCGGGATCCCGAAATAAAAAACTTGGGCTCGAAACCGAGAAAGCCCGGCCTCGCGGCCGGGCTTTCTTTTTGTCGTTCGGAACCGTGTGGCCGGTTCAGGCGGTCTGGGCGCCGATCCAGCGCGACAGGTCGCCCTTCGGTGCGGCGCCGACCTTCTGGTCCACGCGCTCGCCGTTCTTGAAGAGCAGCAGCGTCGGGATCGAGCGGATGCCGTACTGGGCGGCGATCTGCGGGTTCTCGTCGACGTTGACCTTGGCGATCTTCACCTTGCCCTGCAGGTCGGTCGCGATCTCCTCGAGGGCCGGGCCGATCTGACGGCAGGGGCCGCACCACTCCGCCCAGAAATCCACCACGACGGGCTCGGCGGACTTGAGAACGTCCTGCTCGAAGCTCGCGTCGGTTACTTTCACCGTCGCCATAACGTCACCTTTCGGAATCCGCCGCCCGTCGGGCGGCGTCGAACGGGCAGAGGCCCGCGCGGTCCGGTCAGAATTGGCGACGGCCCGGCGCCCGGTCAAGAAGTCCGGTCGCCGGCGGAGGGCGGCGGTGCCCGGGACGCACGGCTCTCTCGGTGAATCGCCGCGCCGCGACGTGCGCTGGCGCATGCGGACCGCTTCCGGGCACGCGCCCCGGGGCACGGGTCACGCCTCGATCCCGATCCGGTCCAGGGCCGTCGCGACGTCGTCGGAATCGAGGGCGCGGATCACCGGCCCCGAGGTCCAGACGAGAATCGGCCGGATCGTCCGGCCCGGGTAGATCTGCGCGAGGAGGCGCGCGTAGAGGGCGATCTGGCCGGCCTCCGCGGCGGGCAGCGGCGCGCCGGGCTCGGGCGGGCGCCCGGTCTTGAAGTCGGCGAGGTGCACCATGTCCGCCGTCACGGCGAGGCGGTCGACGCGCCCCTGGACCACCCTCTCTGTCCCGCCGGCACGGACACGCCCCGACAGCGCCACCTCCGCGCGGGCGTCCCGGGCGAAGAGCGGCGCGAGGTCGGGGGCGTCGATGATCCGGAGGACCGACCGGACGATCGCGGGCGCGGCCGCGCGCGGCAGACCGGGCGCCCGGGCCTGCACGAAGGCGCGCCCGGCCGTCTCCCGGCGGTCCGGCTCGACCCGGGGCAGGTGCTGCAGCAGGGCGTGTGTCAGGATCCCGCGGCGCCGGGCCTGCGCGTCGGCGAGGCGCGGCGGCGGCACGCGCGCGCCGTCCGCCGCCTGCAGGGCGCCGGACGGGTTCAGGGTCTCGGGGGTCGGTTCCGGCGGCACCGGGCCGCGCAGCCAGTCGGGCTCCGACCCGGCCTCCGCTCCGGCAGACGCGGCACCCGCGGCGGGGGCGGGATCCGGCGGGGCGCCGTCCTGCCAGAGGGTCGCGGGCCCGTAGGGGAGTTCCAGCGCCCGGCCGGCGCCGAGTGCCGCCTCCAGGCCGGCCTGGATCATCCGGCACCACGCCGCCTCGGTCTCGCGCTCGTGGCCGCGGAAGGGCGCCACGATCAGCCGGTCGGCCGCGCGGGTCATGGCGACGTAGAGCAGGCGGTTGTGCTCCTGGCGGGCCTTGGCGAGCAGGGCCGCCCGCGCCGCGTCGGTGGCGGCGCAGTCCTGCGTCCGCCCGCCCGACCAGACCGGCGGCAGGGCGATCTCCGTCGCCGGGAGCGGCAGGAGGGGCGGATCGTTGCGGCCGAGGGGCTCGCACCCGTCGAGGATCACCACGACCGGCGCCTCCAGGCCCTTGGCGCCGTGGACCGTCATGACCCGGACCTCGTCGCGGCCCGATTCGAGGTCGCGCTTGACCGTGTGGCCGGCCTCGGCCCCGACGTAGCGGGCGAGGAAGCCGCCCAGCGACGGCGCGTCCTCGCCGGTCTCGGCCTGGGCGGCGGCGGCGAGGAACACGTCGATCGCGTCCCCGGCCTCGCCGCCGAGGCGGGCGACCAGCTTGGCCCGGCCGCCCTGCGGCCCGAGGAGCCGGGCGTAGAAGCCGAACGGGCCGTGGAGCCCCGCCAGGGCGATCCAGCCCGACAGGGCCTCGAGCCCGCGCCGCGCGGCCGCGTCGCCCGCCGCGGCGTGGCGGTGCAGGGCATCCTCCAGGGTCTCGGCGAGGTCGCGGCGGGCGGCGATCCGCACGAGGTCCTCGTCGGTGAGCCCGACGAGCGGCGTCTTGAGGGCGGTGGCGAGGGTCAGGTCGTCGGCCGGCAGGAGGCCCGCCCGGCCGGCGGCGACCAGGTCGGCCACCGCGATGTGGGCGGAGACCTCGAGCCGGTCCTGCCCGGCGACCGGGACGCCGAGCCCCTTCAGGGCGCGGATCACCTCCTCGAAGGCCGGCCCGCGCTTCCGGACCAGGATCAGGACGTCCCCGGGGCGCCAGATCCGGCCGGTCGCGTCCCCCGCGGTGGTCCAGGCGCGCACCGCCTGCGCCACCCGGCGGGCGGTGACGATCGCGGGAGCGCTGGTCTCGGGCGCGTCCACGGGGGCGGTCCAGGCATCGGGCTCCGCGGCCGGCTCCGGCTCGGCGATCGGCCACAGCTCGACGGCGCCGGGCGCGCCCGGGCGGGCGCTGGCGTGGACGGTCGTGCGCACCGTGTCCTCGAACGACAGGCCCTCGTTGTGGGCGTCGAGGGCGAAGACCGCGTCGACGGCGCGCAGGACGAGGCCGGTCGAGCGGAACGACAGGGTGAGCGGCACGTCCTCGAAGGTCAGTCCGGCCGAGCGCGATTCCGCGATCCAGGACGCGCGGGTCAGGGCGAATTCCCGCGGCTCCGCGCCCTGGAAGCCGTAGATCGACTGCTTGGGGTCGCCCACCGCGAAGCGCGTGCGGCTGCCGGACCGCGCGCCCTCGCCGGCGGCGAATTCCTGCGTGATCGCCCGCAGGATCGCCCACTGCTCCGGGTTCGTGTCCTGCGCCTCGTCGACGAGGACGTGGTCGATGCCGCGGTCGAGCTTGTACAGGACCCAGCCGGCGCCGACGCGGCCGAGCAGGTCCAGCGCCTTGTGGATCAGGTCGTCGAAGTCGAGGGCGCCGAGGCGCGCCTTCTGAGCCTCGACGCGGCGGTGGATCTCGGCGGCGATCTGGAACAGCGCCTGGGTGCGGGCGTGGGCCCGGGCGGCGCGCAGGCGGTCGAACAGCGGATCCAGCCGGTCCCGCTCGGCGAGCAGCGCCGCCTTGGCGCCGGCCGGCACGCCCTTGGTCCCGAGGCTGCTGTCGGCCTTGGGCTCGTCCTTCTGGGTGAAGAAGACCGCGCGGTAGAGGGCGAGCGCCTCGGCCCGGTCGGGAAGGTCCGCCGCGCGGAGCCGCTCGGCCTCGGCGGCTTCGAGCGCGTCGGCGAGCTTCTCGTCGTTGGCCTTGCCGGTGCGCAGCGCCGCGACCAGCGCGGCGCGCTCCTCCGGGCGGCACCCGGGACCGCCCTCGAGGATCCCGGCCTCGATCCGCTCGGCGGATTCCTCGGCCGCCAGTCCCAGCGCCCCGTGCAGCCGCCCGAAGGCCCGCTCCAGGCCGGCGGCGTCGCCGATGAAGCTCCGCGCCCGCATGGCCGCCCGGATCGCCGCCCGCAGGGTGTCGCCCGTGGCTTCCGGCGTGACCCGCGCGAGGGCCGCGCTGAGCGGCGTGTCGCCGTTCGCGACGGCGTCGGCCAGGACGTTGGCCATCTCGATGTCGAACAGTTCCCGGGCCTTGGCCTCGTCGAGCACCACGAAGCGGGCCGGCACGTTCGCCTCGAAGGGGAACATGTGGAGCAGCCGCTCGCACAGGGCGTGCAGCGTCTCGATCTTGAGGCCGCCCGGCGTCTCGACCGCCCGGGCGAAGAGGCGGCGCGCCAGGCGCAGGCGCTCGGGCCCGGCGCGCTCACCGGTGAGCTCGGCGAGTTCGGCGGCGAGGGTCTCGTCGTCCAGCGTGACCCAGCGGCCGAGCAGCCGGAAGACGCGGATCGCCATGTTGGCCGCGGCGGCCTTGGTGAAGGTCAGGCAGAGGATCCGGCCGGGCGGCGCCTCGTCGAGGAGCAGCCGGACCACCCGGTCGGTGAGGACCTTGGTCTTGCCCGCGCCGGCGTTGGCCGAGACCCAGGCCGAGGCGCGCGGGTCGGCCGCCCGACGCTGGTTGGCGCGGGTCAGGTCGTCGACGACGAAGGGGGCGGGGGCGTGCGGGGTGGCGCTGCTCAACGGTCCGGTCCGGCTCGGCTGCCGGCTCTCTCTACAACAGAAACGCGCCCGCGGGCCCGCCAAGGCGTCACACCGGCCCTCGCGGGATTGCCCCCGGCGCGGCGCCGTCCCATGGATGCAGACGATCCCTTCCGCGCACACCGAACACGCCCGTGACCCAGCCGACATCCGAGCCGGCGCGCCCGCCGATCCGCTTCCGCGGCCGCTCCTTCATGGCCACCGTCCTGGCGCCGATCCCCCCGGTCGCCGACTGGTTCGGCGACCTCGACGCCCTCAACCGCCGTGCCCCGAACTTCTTCGCCGGCCGGCCGGTGATCCTCGACCTGTCCGGATTGCGGCTCAACCGCGAGGATCTCGACGGTCTGCTCGCCGAGCTGGCCGCCCGCAACATCCCGATCCTGGGGATCGAGGGCGCGGCGCCGTCGCTCCTGGATTCCGCGACCCCGCCGGCCCTGTCGGGCGGGCGCCCCGCGGGGGAGATCGCCGCCCCGGACGAGTCGGCCGCGGACGCGCCCGCGCCGGCCGAGCCGCAGGCCCGGGAGACGGCCCGCTCGCTGATCCTCGACGCGCCCGTGCGCTCCGGCCAGACCGTCCTGCACCTCGAGGGCGACGTCACGGTGCTGGGCGCCGTGGCGTCGGGCGCCGAGGTCATCGCGGGCGGCTCGATCCACGTCTACGGCGCCCTGCGCGGCCGCGCGATCGCGGGCGCCGCCGGCAACCCGACGGCGCGGATCTGGTGCCGGCGGTTCGAGCCGGAGCTGGTCGCGATCGACGGTCTCTACCGCGCCGCCGACGACCTCGACCCGGCCTTCCGGGGGCAGGCCGTGGAGGTGCGGCTGCTGGAGGACGCGATCAAGCTGAACCTGTTCGAGCGAGGTTGAGAGGCTTCGCAGCTCCGGCGTTCGGGCCGTCGGTTAACGGCCTTTCCGCCCGCGCAGAACCCACGGAGACTGGGGCCGAGCCCCCCGCGACGCGCGCCCGAGGGCGTGAGACCATCCTCCGCTGCCCCGATACAAGGATCCCGGCAGAATTTGCCGACCGGATCAGAAACTTAACCCTTCGGTAACCATACCCGCCGTCAATGGTCCGGTAAGGACTCTTAACGGGCGGACATGAGCGACACCCTCCCCGAGCCGATCGACCCGGAGACCGCCACAGCGGCGGCTCCTTCCGCGCCCCGGCCGCTCAGCCTGCGCGGGCGGGCCTTCAAGGCCCTGGCCCTCTCCCCCGAGCCGCCGCTCCCCGAGTGGCTCGCGGGCCTCGACGCGGCGCTCAAGCGCTCGCCGACCCTGCTGAAAGGCCGGGCCGTCATCCTGGACTGCGCCCAGCTCAAGCCCGAGCCGGACGCGCTCGAGACGCTCATGAACGAGCTCAAGGCCCGCGGCATCGCGGTCCTGGGCATCGAGGGGGCCGACGCGGTGGTGGACGGCCTGCCGCCGCTGCTGGTCAAGGGGCACCCGTCCGAGACGATCGAGATCCCGAGCGTCCCGGCCGAGCCGGAGCCGCAGGTGGTCACCTCGATCACCGTCGAGGGCTCGGTCCGCTCCGGACAGAGCGTCATCAACCCGACCGGCGACGTGACCGTGATGGGGTCCGTCTCCTCCGGGGCCGAGATCCTGGCCGGCGGCTCCATCCACGTCTACGGCGCCCTGCGCGGTCGCGCGATCGCCGGAGCCGCGCGTAACCCGCGCGCACGAATCTACTGCCGCAAATTCGAACCCGAGTTGCTGGGGATCGACCGCCTCGTGCGGACGGCGGAGGACATGGGCACGGCCCTGCGCGGCAAGGCCGCCCAGGTCTGGCTCGATGGCGGCAACATCCGAATGGCAAGCCTGGATTAAGGGAGATCGACGCGTGGCAAAGGTTCTCGTCGTCACATCGGGCAAGGGCGGCGTCGGCAAGACGACGACGACCGCAGCCCTCGGAGCGGCCCTGGCCCAGGGCGGGCAGAGCGTGTGCGTCGTCGACTTCGACGTCGGCCTGCGCAACCTCGACCTCGTCATGGGCGCCGAGCGCCGGGTCGTCTACGACCTCATCAACGTGGTCAACGGCGACGCCAAGCTCCCGCAGGCGCTGATTAAGGACAAGCGGCTCGAGACCCTGCACCTGCTGCCGGCCTCGCAGACCCGCGACAAGGACGCGCTCACCGACGAGGGCGTGGCCCGGGTGATGGACGAGCTGCGCGCGAAGTTCGACTGGGTGATCTGCGACTCCCCCGCCGGCATCGAGCGCGGCGCCCAACTCGCCATGCACCACGCCGACGTGGCGGTGGTCGTGACCAACCCCGAGGTCTCCTCGGTGCGCGACTCCGACCGGATCATCGGCCTCCTCGATTCCAAGACCGCCAAGGCGGAGAAGGGCGAGGACATCGAGAAGCACCTGATCCTCACCCGCTACGACCCGATGCGGGCCGACCGCGGCGACATGCTCAAGACCGAGGACGTGCTCGACATCCTGTCGATCCCGCTGCTCGCGATCATCCCGGAGAGCCAGGAGGTGCTGCGCGCCTCGAACCTCGGCTGCCCGGTGACGCTGAACAACCCGCTCTGCGCCCCGGCGCGGGCCTATGCCGACGCGGCCCGCCGGCTCAAGGGCGAGTCCGTGCCGATGAGCCTGCCGGTCGAGCGCAAGTCCTTCCTCGACAAGCTGTTCATGCGGAGGGCGGCGTGAGCATCCTGGGACTGTTCCAGAAGCGCAGCTCCGGCGCGGTCGCCCGCGACCGCCTGCAGCTGATCCTCGCCCACGAGCGCGCGGAGTCGGGTCGCCCCGACCTCGTGATCCAGCTCCGGGAGGAGATCCTGGCGGTGATCGCCAACCACGTCGCGGTGGAGCCCGACAAGGTGAAGGTCACCCTGGAGCGCGGCGAGGGTGTCTCGACCCTCGGCCTCGACATCGAGCTTCCGCTCGGTGCCTCGGGCAAGCTCGACGCCAAGCTGGCCGCGAAGCTCGCCGAGGTCGCCGCCAAGAAGGGGGCCGCCAAGCCGGCCTCCTCCAAGAAGGCCGCTTGAGCCGGGCGGGGAGCGTCCCCGCCGGCACGGAGATCCACGCGCCGCGCCCGGTCCGCCGGGTGCGGCTTCGTCGTTCCTTCCACGAACTCCGGTCCCGACTCTCGACCGGGCGCCCCGTCGCGCCATCTCGGAAACCCGGGGGAGGCCGATGAGAGGATCGCCATGCCGAGCGCCACGACTGACGACGGGATACGGCTCCACTACGAGGAGAGCGGCCAGGGGACGCCGCTGATCTTCGTCCACGAGTTCGCCGGCGATCACCGCAGCTACGAGGCGCAGCTGCGCCATTTCGGCCGGCGCTACCGCGCGGTCGCGTTCAACGCCCGGGGCTACCCGCCCTCCGACGTTCCGGAGGCCGTCTCGGCCTACGCGCAGGCGCGCGCCGCCGACGACATCCTGGCCGTCCTTGACCATCTCGGCGCGCCGAAGGCCCACGTCGCCGGCATCTCCATGGGTGCCTTCGCGACCCTGCATTTCGGCCTGCGGCACCCCGACCGCGCGCTGTCGCTGTGCCTCGGCGGCTGCGGCTACGGCGCGGAGCCCGAGCGGCAGGCGCTGTTCCGCGCCGAGGCGGACGCCACCGCCGCGATGCTCCTCCGCGACGGCATGGCGGCCTTCGCGGAGCGCTACGCCGTCGGGCCGACGCGGGTGCAGTTCGAGACCAAGGACCCGCGCGGGCACGCCGAGTTCAGGCGGATGCTCGCCGAGCATTCGGCCCTCGGCTCGGCCAACACCCAGGCCGGCGTGCAGAAGGGGCGGCCGTCGCTCTACGATCTCACGGACGAGCTGGGGCGCATGACCGTCCCGACCCTGATCGTTGCCGGCGACGAGGACTGGCCCTGCCTCACCCCGAGCCTGATGCTCAAGCGGGTCATCCCCTCCGCCGCCCTCGCCATGCTGCCCAATACCGGCCACGCCCTCTCGGTCGAGGAGCCCGACGCCTACAACCGCCTGCTGGACGACTTCCTGGCGCAGGTGGAGAGCGGCCGCTGGCCGATGCGCGACCCCCGGGCGATCTCGGCGACGATCACCGGGATCAGGGGCTGACCGGCGCGCGGGGAATCAGCCGGAAGCGCGCCGGGCGATCGGGCTGGGTCGTCACGACCGCCTGGGGCAGCACCGGCTCGCGCTCGTCGAGCACCAGCCGGAACCGCTGGAGCACCCGCGCCAGGGAGAGGACGGCCTCGCTCAGGGCGAACTGCGCGCCGATGCAGACCCGCGGGCCGGCCCCGAAGGGCAGGTAGGCGAAGCGCCGCGGGGCCTGGGCGCCGGGCAGGAAGCGGCCCGGATCGAACGCGTCCGGGTCCGGCCAGAGCGACCGGTGGCGGTGCAGCACCCAGGGGCTCACCATAACGATGTCGCTCGCCTTCACGGCGTGGCCCGCCACTGTGTCCGGGCCCAGCGCCCGCCGGACGACCACGAAGGCCGCCGGGTACAGGCGCAGGGTCTCGTCGATCACCGCGCGGGTGAGCGGCAGCCGCCCGTCGCTCTGGCAGCCGGTGGGGTCGGCGAGGTCGGCGGCCCGCGCCTCGGCGGCGACCCGCTCCTGCACCTCCGGCGCGAGGGCCAGCAGGTAGGCCGCCCAGAACAGCGTGCCGGCCGTGGTCTCGTGGCCCGCCAGGATCATGGTGGCGACCTGGTCGCGCAGCTCGTCGGGCGTGAAGGCGGCGCCGGTATCGGGATTGCGCGCGGCCGCGAGCAGGTCGAGCAAATCGCCCGAGCGGGACCTGTCCCCCTCGACCGCCCGGCGCGCCGCGATGATCCGGTCGAGGAAGGGGATCCACCGGCGCCGGAACCGGCGGCGCGACCAGTCGAGGGGCACCGGCCAGCCCGGGGGGGTAACGATGTCGAGGAGGTGCGGCCGCCCCATCCGCTCGGCGTATTCGGCGATGAACTGGCGCAGCTCGGCGCCGTGCTGGTCCATCCCCACCGAGAACATGGCGCGCCCGGCGATCTCGAGGGCGAGCCGGTAGAAGGACGTGAACAGGTCGACCGGCCCCGCCGCGGCCTCGGCGGCGATGCGCTCCATCCCGTCGGTCACGGCGGCGGCGATGTGGGGCACGAGGCCGTCGATCGCCCGCGGCGTGAAGGCCGGCGCCAGGGTGCGCCGCTGGTGCCGCCACGCCGAGCCCTCGCTGATCAGGAGCCCGTCGCCGAGGATCGGGCGCAGGATGCGGGTCGTCCCGGTGGTGCGGGCGTAGTTCGCCTGATTCTCGACGAGCACCCGGCGGATCGCCTCGGGGTCGTTCAGCACGAAGCTCGACCGCCCGAGCAGGCCCCGGCGGGTGACCGGCTCCTCGAAGGCGCGCCGGGGGAAGCCCGCGAGCGCGTTGTCGCGGATCGACCGCAGGTAGGCGGGCAGCGGCAGCTCGCGCTCGGGCGGGGCGCGGTGCGGCGGCACCACGCGCGGCGTCCCGGCGAGGCTCGGGATCGTCCGGTCCGGGGTCGCGGTGGCGTCCGAGAATGTTGGCATGGGGTGCCATCCTGTGCCGGAGACGGGCAGCCCTGTAAACCGCCGGCCGCGCCCCGCGCGGACCGGTCACGCTTACGTCATTCCGCCGCCGCGCGCAGGCGCGCTTCGGCACTCCGGTCGGCACTCTGGATCGGCAGGCGCGCGGGGAACCGGGCCGGATCGGATTCCGGCGACAGGCTCGCCACGAGGCTCGCCCGGGGCAGGGCGGTCTCGGTCACGTCGAGCAGCGTGTCGACGCCCCGCTCCAGGTGCTCGTCCACCCGGTCGACCACGAGGATCTCCGGCTCGCGCAGGATCGCCCGCGCGAGGCCGACCCGCACTCGCACGCGCTCGGCGAGCGCCTGCCCGCGGTTGCCGACCTCCTTCTCGAGGCCGCGCCGCTGGATCGGCCGCTCCAGGTCGAACTCCCGGAACACCGCGCGGGCCTCCTTCTGGATCAGCGCCTCGCCGTGCATCCGCGCCGTGTCGATGCGGCCGAACAGCAGGTTGTCGAGGACGGTGCTGCGCGGGTTGATCCGGTTGGGGTCGTAGGATTCGACGTCGCAGCCGTCGTCGCCGTGCATGAAGCCCTGCACGACCGCCCGCGCGCCGACCATGCGCTTGGCCAGGGTCTCGTCGAGCAGCCCGAAGCGCATCCGCGGCTCGACATAGGCGAGGGCCAGCGCCAGGAAGGCCACGCTGTCGGTCTCGCTCAGCCGCCCGTCCTCGGGCAGGCGCGCGAGCCGGCGCAGGTAGTCGGGCAGCGCGTCCGGGGTGATCAGCGAGAACCGCCGGAACAGCGGGTGACCCGGCGGCACGTCGGCGAAGATGTCCTTGAGGTTGCTGGCGATGGCGACGCCCATCCGGTCGAGCTCGTCGAGGAGCTTCACCTTCTCCAGCGCGTCGCGGAACAGGGGGACGCCGGCGAGGCGGCGCGGATCCGTCAGCGTCGGGTCGCGGGGGACGCCGAACAGCAGGTTCTCCCCGACGGTGGCCTGCTCGTTGTAGTGGCCCCGGGCGAAGGGGATCACGAGGTCGGCGAGACCCTTCTGGGCGAAATGCTCGCGCAGGTGCTCCCGCGCCGCGATCATGCGCTGGCCCACCGGCGTGTCGTGGGCGACCGAACTCAGGGCGCCGAGCCCGAACCGGTAGAGCTCGTCGCCGAGGTCGAGCCGGCCGAGCAGGTCCAGCAGGCGCTCGTCGAGCTCGTCGGCATCCCGGACGCCGAGGCGCTTGAAGTCGATCCAGGGGTCCTCGACGCTGTCGCAGGGGTTGCCGGTCTTCACCGCCTCGTTGATCCGCGCCTTGCTGAGGTCGAGGCTCTTGGTGCGCAGCGGGTGCACGCGCAGCCCGTAGAGGACGTTGTCGCGCAGCGTCCCGGGGAACAGCACGGGCTGGACGCCCGCGTAGGCGATGCGCCGCGCGTGGTCGCGGCGCGGCAGCGTCGAGAGGTCGTGCTCGCCGATCCGGATCGTGCCCCCGGGCGGCGACTGGAGCCCGGCGAGCACGCGGACGAATTCCTGCGCGATCGCCCCGGGCGGGACCAGGGCGACCTGCCCGGGGAGGCGCACCTCCACGTCGCCGACCTCGATCAGGGAGCCGCCCTGCGGATCGCGCAGCTGCAGGCCCTCCAGCCGCAGCGGCCCGCCGAGCCGGGGCGCCGCGCGCTCGGATTCGTGCTCGGCCGGCAGGAGGCGCTGCGGGCCGAAATGCGCCGCCACGGTCTCGTACTTGACCTCGACGTCGAGGCGCTGCTGATCCCAGTCGATCAGCTCCTTGAGGGGCGGCGGCAGGTCCCGGTAGGCGGCCAGGACCGCCACGAGCTGGCCGATGTCGAGCTGGCCCTTCAGGGCGAAGTAGCCGCCGATCGCGTAGAACAGGAACGGCGTCACCTGCGCCAGCAGGTTGTTGAGGTATTTGACCGCGAACTTGCGGCGGTAGATCCGCAGGCGCAGGTCGTAGAGCCGGTAGAGGCGGCCGCCGATCTCCGCGCGTTCCCAGCGGCCGGTGTCGTTCAGCGTCACCGCCTGCAGGCCGTCGAGCACCTCGGCGACGCGCCCGGCCAGGGCGCGGGACGCGATCTGACGCTGGCGGCTGAGACGGATGATCTCTCGCCGCAGCCGCGGGATCACGGTCATCTGCACGGCGACCATGCCGCCGGCCGCGATGCCGAGCCAGATGTTCTGCATCATGATGAAGGCCAGCGCCGTCGCGGCCTGCGTGCCCAGGAACACCGGCACCACGATCGCGTCGCCGATGAAGGAGCCGATCGGCTCGACCTCGTCCCGGATGATCGTCGCGGTCTCGGAGGATTTCACCTCCCGCTGCGTCTCCGGGGAGAAGCGCAGCATCAGCGAGAACAGCTGGAACCGCAGGCGGCGCAGCATCCGCTCGCCGAGAATGCCCTTCTGGAGGTTGATCCAGAACTTGAACGCGCCGTTGATCAGGACGAGGCTGAGGAACAGCGTCGACAGGCTGAGCAGCAGCTCGAACCGGTCGAGCTGGAACCCCTCGAACAGGTGCGTCTTGCCGCCGCCCAGGAAGGCGGGCCACTCGACGGTGAGCTCGAGGAACGGCGCGGTCGCCTCGCCGTGCGCGTAGGCCTTCCCCGTGATCGCGTCGTTGACGATGCGCTTCGGCAGGTCGAGCGAGGCGAAATAGAACGGGAGCGACGCCAGCACGACGGCGCAGATCCGGAGCTGCGCGACCTTGGAGTAGCGCCAGATATACGGGAACAGCCGCGGCTCAAGCGCGCGCATCGTGTCCTTCCGACGAAAGCCCGCCCTGGCGGCCCGACGGCCGAATCGCCGCAGCCGGACGCCTGATCCTGGTCGATACGCTACCCGAGGGATCCGGTTTCATCCAATACAGCCCGATAGGCGCGGATTCCCGCCGGCCGCGGTGTCATCGCGCCGTCATATAGGGCACTCGGCGCCGGATCCCGACGCCGATCTTCCCCCAGCAATCCCGGTCACGCGAGGCCCCCATGACTTCAGCGGCCTTGCCCAAGCGCGCGCGTCCTTATATTGCGACGCAACCACCACGACTCCGTACCTGAACCGGCGCGGACGGCCGCGCCGCGCGGCCGCCAGGGAGCCGGCACAACCCGTTTCGGGCCGCCATGAAACTGCGCAACATCGCCATCATCGCTCACGTCGACCACGGCAAGACGACCCTCGTCGACAAGCTGCTGGCCCAGTCCGGCACCTTCCGCGAGAATCAGCGGGTCGAGGAGCGGGCGATGGACTCGAACGACCTCGAGAAGGAGCGTGGCATCACGATCCTCGCCAAGGCGACCTCGGTCGTCTGGAAGGACACCCGCGTCAACATCGTCGACACCCCCGGCCACGCCGATTTCGGCGGTGAGGTCGAGCGCATCCTGTCGATGGTCGACGGCGTGATCGTGCTGGTGGACGCCGCCGAGGGGCCGATGCCCCAGACCAAGTTCGTGGTCGGCAAGGCGCTCAAGATCGGCCTGCGCCCGATCGTGGCGATCAACAAGGTCGACCGTCCGGACGCGCGGATCAACGAGGTCGTGAACGAGGTGTTCGACCTGTTCGCCGCCCTCGACGCCACCGACGAGCAGCTCGACTTCCCGATCCTCTACGGGTCGGGCCGCAACGGCTGGATGGCCGACAGCCCGGACGCGGACCCGTCGGTCGGCCTCGAGCCGCTGTTCGACCTCGTGCTCAAGCACGTGCCGCCGGCCCGGACCGAGGAGGGGCCGTTCCGGATGCTCGGCACCCTGCTCGAGGCCAACCCGTTCCTCGGCCGCATCATCACCGGCCGGATCGCCGCGGGCTCGGTGAAGCCGAACCAACAGATCAAGGTGCTCGACCGTCACGGCAAGGTCGTCGAGACCGGCCGCGTGTCGAAGATCCTCGCCTTCCGCGGCCTGGAGCGCGCGCCGATCGACATCGGCGAGGCGGGTGACATCGTGTCGATCGCCGGTCTGATCAAGGGCACCGTCGCCGACACCTTCTGCGACCCGCAGGTCGAGACCCCGATCCAGGCGCAGCCGATCGACCCGCCGACCGTGACGATGTCGTTCATCGTCAACGACAGCCCGCTCGCCGGCACCGAGGGCGACAAGGTCACGAGCCGCATGATCCGCGACCGCCTGTTCAAGGAGGCCGAGGGCAACGTCACGCTCAAGATCGAGGAGGCGGCCGACAAGGACAGCTTCTACGTCTCGGGCCGCGGCGAGCTGCAGCTCTCGATCCTGATCGAGACCATGCGCCGCGAGGGCTTCGAGATCGCCGTGTCGCGGCCGCGGGTCGTGTACGAGCGCGACGAGGCCGGCGGCCTGCTGGAGCCGATCGAGGAGGTCGTGATCGACGTCGACGAGGAACATTCCGGCGTCGTCGTCCAGAAGATGTCCGAGCGGAAGGCCGAGATGCTGGAGATGCGGCCCTCCGGCGGCAACCGCCTGCGCCTCGTCTTCCACGCCCCGACCCGCGGCCTGATCGGCTACCAGGGCGAGCTGCTCACCGACACCCGCGGCACCGCGATCATGAACCGGCTGTTCAAGGCGTACGAGCCCTACAAGGGCGAGATGCCGGGCCGTCGCAACGGCGTGCTGATCTCCAACGACCAGGGCGAGGCCGTGGCCTACGCTATGTGGAACCTGGAGGATCGCGGCCCGATGATGATCGAGCCGGGCTGGAAGGTGTACCAGGGCATGATCGTCGGCGAGCACAACCGCGAGAACGATCTCGAGGTGAACGTGCTCAAGGGCAAGAAGCTCACCAACATCCGCACCACGTCGAAGGACGAGGCCGTCCGCCTCACCCCGCCGATCCGGATGACCCTGGAGCGCTCGCTGGCCTGGATCCAGGACGACGAGCTCGTCGAGGTGACGCCGAAGTCGATCCGCCTGCGTAAGGCGATCCTCGACCCGAACGACCGCAAGCGGGCCGAGCGGTCGAAGGAGAACGCCGCCTGAGGCGCGCGACCGTCACCGAACGTGAACGACGGGCAACCGGGCGCTCAGGCCCGGTTGCTGATGTGGCCCTTATTCCTGGCCGCTCTCGGACCCATCGAACCCTTATGCCGGGGGCAATACTTCGATGGGGCGGACCCGAGAGGCCCGCGTGAACCCCGTGACACCGATGCCCGTCGCGCTGAACCCGCTTCCGTCGCTCGCGCAGGCCGCCGCCGCGCCGCCCTCATACCTCGTCGGCCAGGACGGCGAGGGTCACTGGGTCGCCGTCGAGACCGGTGGGCGTGCCGGAGGCATCTTCCGCAGCCGCCAGGACGCGATCCGCTACGCCTGCGTCGAGACCGGCTGCCGTCCCGGCGACGTCCCGCTGGCTTCCGGGCCGATCCCCTTCCGTCTCTCCTGAGCCGCTCGCCGCCGCGCGGGGGATGTCGCGCGGCGGCATCCCGGTCGCGTCAGCTGCCCCCGGGATCGGTCTCGTCGTTCTGCGTTCCGCCGGCGGGCGTCCCCTGGCCGGGCTTGCCCTCCGTCTTCTCGTTCGGGTCCTTGACCGCGTCGGGGGCGACGTTCTTCGGCTTGTCCGGCTGCGCGCCGGTCTCGCGACGCTCGGTCATTCCCGATTCTCCCGCTCCGCCCGGTAGTGCCCGCCCGCGACCTTCGTGTCGGCGGCCGGACCCCGCGAAGCCTTCTGGTCCGAGTGGCCGCCCGAGGAGCCGCCGACCGCCGGCGGCGCGCGCCCGGGCTCTCCGGCCGCGCCCCATCCCTCCTTCGGTTCGGTCCGCGGCGCCTCGCCGGAGCCCATGTCGGTGATCGCCGCCTGATCGGCCGTCTGATGGCCGCCCCCGGCGGGCGGGCTCCCGCGCGAACCGACCTTGTCGTCGGGCTTGCGGGTGACCGTGCCGGATTCGCTCGTCGGCCTGACCATCAGCGCTTCCCGTCGTCCTGGCCGACGGCGGCGGTGGCGCGGTCGATCGCCTCGCCGAGATCCGTGTCGGACCGCGCCTTGTCCTCCATCTGGCCGAGCTTCTCGCGCGGCGTCTCAGTCTTCGCGGCCACCGGGGCCTCGGCCCCCTCCCGCGCGGGTCGTCCGGTCTGGTCTGTCATGGCTCGCCTCTCTGCCTCTTCGGAGGACAACGGAGGCGGCCGGGGAGGGTTGCGCGGACCGGGCGACCGGAGGCGGTCGGTTCAGGTCTCCGGCCCGACGATCCGGGGCAGGACGGCCTGCATGAGGCGCCGCGCCGCATCCTCCGCGGCCCCGCGATCCGATGCCCGGGCCTCGATCGTCAGCAGATCGCCGTCCCGGAGGATGACCGCGGTGGCACCCGCGCCGCCGTCCAGCGCGTACACGCTCAACCAGCCGATCGCCGGGCCGGCGGGCAGGGCCGAGAGCCGGCAATCCGGATTGCGCCGCACGCAGAGCGCCTCGAGCGCCGCGAGGGTCGTCCTGCCGGAGCGGACCCGGGCCTCGGTCCCGTCCGTCAGGCGCCCGATCCGCAGCTCGATCGTCGGGGCGCCCGCGCAGGCGGCGCAGTGCAGGCCGAGACGTTGGGCCTCCGCCTGCGCGGTGGCTGCCGGTCCCAGCGCCAGTCTGGCGGCCTCGGCCAGCCCGGTCAGGTCGTGGACAGCGAAGCCCAGGGCCATCGCCGACTGAGCCCAGAGGCCGAACACGAGAAGCAGGAGGCCGCGCATGAGAGAATCGCTGTCCGTTCGCCGATCGGCGTTAGCGGAGAGTTTTTCTGGCGTCCAGGCACGGGAGATCGCAGTGTTGATCCGAAATTTTCGCCCAAAACTCAGTATTGTGCTGCGAATAAGTTTTGAAAGAGACAGATACTGATCAAGAAAAAATAATTGTATGACTGTGATAAAATGAAAAATTCCGTGGGTCGCGACGATCGTGTCCGTCCCCGGCGGACCGGAAGCGCGCGCGGATCCACATCGCCGCGATCCGCGCCGGTGCGATTCGATCGGTGCTCCGTAGGGGAGCGGCCCGAAGGCCGCTCCGATGCCGGGTTCAGCCGATCCCGTCGAACAGCGCCGAGGAGATGTAGCGCTCGGCGAACGAGCAGGCGACCGTCACGATCCGCTTGCCCTGGAACTCGGGGCGCTTGGCCAGCTCCAGCGCCGCCGCGACGTTGCCGCCGGTGGAGATGCCGCCGGGGATGCCCTCCAGCCGGGCGAGCGCCCGGGAGGTCTCGAACGCCGCCTGGTTGGTGACCTTCAGGACGCCGTCGAGGATGTTGGTGTGCAGGTTGTCGGGGATGAACCCGGCGCCGATGCCCTGGATCTTGTGCGGGCCGGGCTGGCCGCCGGAGATCACCGGGCTGTCCTCCGGCTCCACCGCGAAGACCTTCAGGTTCGGCAGGCGCGGCTTCAGCACCTCGCCGACGCCCGTCACGGTGCCGCCGGTGCCGACGCCGGCCACGAACGCGTCGAGCTGGCCGCCCGTGTCGCTCCAGATCTCCTCGGCGGTGGTCTTCCGGTGGATCTCCGGGTTGGCCGGGTTGGAGAATTGCTGCGGCATGACCGAGCCCGGGATCTCCTTCAGGAGCTCCTCGGCCTTGGCGATCGCGCCCTTCATGCCCTGCGCGCCCGGCGTGAGCGCCAGCTCCGCGCCCAGGAAGGCGAGCATCTTGCGCCGCTCCAGCGACATCGTCTCGGGCATCACCAAGATGAGCCGGTAGCCGCGGGCCGCCGCCGTGAAGGCGAGGGCGATGCCGGTGTTGCCCGAGGTCGGCTCGACCAGCGTGCCGCCGGGCTGGAGCTTCCCGGAGGCCTCCAGGGCGTCGATCATGTTGACGCCGATGCGGTCCTTCACGCTCGCGATCGGGTTGAAGAACTCGAGCTTCAGCAGAATCTCGGCGTCGACGCCGTGCTCCTTGGGCAGCCGGTTCAGGCGCACCAGAGGGGTGTTGCCGATCGTCTCGGTGATCGAGCCGTAGACACGGCCGTGGCCGACCTTCGCCGGTGCGTTGAGGGTATCGGCCATCGCGGAACTCCTGCTCGTGGTGACGGATCGGACAGATGTCGTATCCGGGAGAGGCCCCGCCAAGGGATCGCCCTCGCGTGGGGAGGCTTGACCGGCCCGGACGGGAGGCTGCGATATCGCGTTGCCGCGGCCGGAGCAATCGGGCTAAGTGCCGTTGCCGAAAGTTCTTTCCGGAATTGGGCGAACTTTCGCGGCGGGGTGGAAGACCTTTATTGAGCGGCCCGTTCCTGATGGAATTCTATTCTCCAGCCCGTCCGGCCGCGGCCGGCGCTGCCCAGCCCTCCTGCCCGACGGGCGGACGGGACCTCACCCTTCGGCCGACTCGTCGGGCCGCTCTTCTGGCGGGCCTCGGGCTGGTCCTGGCGCGGCCGGCACAGGCCGCCGAGGCGCTCCGCGTCGTGCTCGCCACCGCGACGCCGGGCGGCGGCTTCCCGGCTTTCGGGGAGGCCTTCGCCGGCGCGGTCGCGGCCGCGGACCCGGCCCTGACCGTCGAGCGGCGCGCCACCGGCGGGTCGTCCGAGAATGTCGGCCTCCTCCGCGCCGGCCGCGTCGATCTCGGCCTCGTGCAGGGCGAGTACGCCTACCCGGCCCTCGCCGAGGGCGGCAGCCTGACCGTCCTGGCGCCGATGTACCCGACGCCGGGCCTGTTCGTGGTGCCGGCGACCAGCGCGATCCGCTCGGTGGCGGACCTGCGCGGGCGCAGGGTCGTGCTCGGCACGCACAAGTCCGGGCTGACCGTCATGGGCCGCAGCGTCCTCGGCGCCTCGGGCCTCGATCCCGAGCGCGACATCAGTCCGATCCTCCTCGACCGGGCCGGCGACGGCCCGGCCCTGGTGCGGGAGGGCCGCGCCGACGCGCTCTGGGGCGGCGGCCTCGATTGGCCGGGCTTCCACGCGCTGGCCGCGGATCCGGGCGGGGCCCGCTTCTTCGGACCGTCCGAGGCGGCCATCGCGCGCCTCGCGCAGCCCGGCGCGGCGACGCGGCGCCTCACGGTTCCGGCCGGCAGCTTCGCCGGGCAGGCGGAGCCGATCGCGACGGTGGGGTCCTGGAGCTTCGTGATCGCGCGGCCCGGCCTCGACGAGGAGACGGCCTACCGGATCGTCCGGGCGCTGGCGCGGACGGAGCTCACCGAAGCGCAGCCGAGGCACCTCGTCGGCCTCGTCCCGGCGGACCAGGTCAATCCCGGGACCGCCCGCGTCCTGCGCGAAGCCGGCGTCACGCTGCGCTGACGGCGCGGCGGCTCAGCGGAACGAGGCGACGCGGCGATCGCGCTTCCGCTCGGCGGCGGGCTGGTAGGCGATCTCGGCGTGGTGGGTGCAGTACGGCAGGCCGGTGATGGAGCGGGCGCCGCAGAAGCGGAATTCCGGCGTCGTCGGGTCGCCGAGGGGCCAGCGGCACATGGATTCCCGGAGGTCCATGATGGTGACGCGCTCCGACACCGCGAGGGCCACGGGCGCGGGCGCCGCGGGCGCCGGGAAGTCCGGGGCCGGACGGTGGGCCAGGATCGCGACCGGCTCGGGCGCCTGCGTCTCGACCACCGCGATGGCGGTCTCGATCTCGACCGTCTTCGACGGCGGGACGGCGGTGGCGGCTTCCTCGCCGCCGCGGGCGCGACCGGCCAGACCGAGGCGGTGGACCTTGCCGATCACCGCGTTGCGGGTGACGCCGCCGAGTTGCGCCGCGATCTTGCTGGCGCTCTGCCCGTCTTCCCACAGGCGGCGCAGCAGCGCCACGCGATCGTCCGTCCAGCCGAGACCCGCTTCCATCATCCCCTCCGCCCCCTGCGGCTCGGCCGCGTTCCCGAAGGCCAGTCCGCGTCTTTCAGGCAGACAGAAGCCGTTATCCCGGCCGACCGTGTCGCCGCGCAGACCGCGCCCCCGCACACCGGCTGCCGCATCGCGTGCGACACCCTGTCTCGCCAGGCCACGGGGGAACCCTAGCGCGGCGCTCGCGAACGTTGCAAGGGCGGCCGGTCACCGGGCACGGGCCGCCGCGACGCCTGTCCACCGGCAATGACCCGGGTTGGCCGGGTCCGGCGCGATCCTGCGCGGCCCCGGCGCGGTCCCGCCGGTGTCCGGTACGGCGCCGCACCGTCCGGGCCGTCGGCCGCAGCGGCCACGCTTGCGCCCCGATCGCGTGGGATCGTGACCCCACCGCAACAGCGCGGCCTTATCGTTCCTCCGAAGCCGGCTAAGACGGAACAGGCGATACGGCCAAGCTCGTTCCGTGTGGCAGAGTGGGCGCGTTTCGCGGTTCGAGGAAGTGACGATGGGTGTTCGTCAGGTCAGCCTGCGCATGGCGGTGGCGTTCGGGCTGGCGGGTCAGGTCGCGGCCTGCGGCAGCGTTCCGCGGACCCCCTACAGTGCCGAGCAGGCGGCCTTCGCCACCGTGCCGGGCATCCCCGGCGCGCGCGTCTTCGCGGACGCGTCGGTGGACACGATCGCGGCGCTCGCCGCCAATCCGGAGCGGCGCCTCAAGGGCTTCACCTACCTGGCCCTGTCGGGCGGCGGCGGCGACGGCGCCTACGGGGCGGGCGTGCTCAACGGCTGGACGGCATCCGGCAAGCGGCCCGAATTCACCCTGGTCTCCGGCGTCTCGACGGGCGCGCTGATCGCGCCCTTCGCCTTCCTGGGCCCGGCCTACGACCCCTACCTGACCGAGTTCTACACGAGCGGCGTCGCCAGCGAGCTGGTGGCCTCGCCGAACCTGGCCAACGTGCTGTTCGGCTCGGGCCTGTTCGGCGACGGGCGCCTGCGCAACCTCATCGACCGCTACGTCACGGACGATCTCCTCAAGGCCGTGGCCGAGGAGCACGCGAAGGGCCGGCGCCTGCTGGTCGTCACGACGAACCTCGATTCCCAGCGCGCGGTGATCTGGAACATGGGCGCCATCGCGGCGAGCGGGGTGCCCAACGCCCGCCAGCTGTTCCGCGACGTGCTGGCGGCCTCGGCCAGCATCCCGGCGGTGTTCCCGCCCCAGTTCATCGACGTCTCGGCCGGCGACGCGCGCTTCCAGGAGATGCATGTCGACGGCTCGGTGGTGACCCCCGTCTTCACCCTGCCGCAAACCCTGCTGCTGCGCGACGGGCGGATCCGCACCGGCGGCAAGGCCGAGATCTACGTGGTGATCAACGGCCGCCTGGAGCCGGAATTCGAGGTCACGAAGGACAACACGCTCTCGATCGTCGAGCGCTCCTTCACTACCGCGAGCCGCGCCCGCTCCCGCGCGACGCTGACGGCGACCTACGCGCTGGCCCGCACCAACGGCATCGGCTTCAATCTCACCTACATCGACGAGAACGGCCCCAAGGCGTCCGCCGCGAAGGGCTTCGACACCGCCTACATGCGGGCCCTGTACGACGCCGGTTACGAGAAGGGCCGGACCGGCACCTTCTGGCAGCACTCGATCCCGGCGGCGCCGGTGCTCAAGGCGACCGCCAGCGCCGTCGCGAACTGACCGCCTAACGGTCCGCCGCGCGCCCGGCTCGGGCGCGCGGCGAATGGCGCGGGCGGACGACGCGGCTACTTGCCCAGGATCTTCGTCACGAGGCGGCCGAGCGGCGTCGCCGTGCTGGCGTTCCGGTCGTCCCGGTCGACGGGGCGGTTCTCGTTGCCGAGGATCTTGGTGACGATGCGTCCGATCAGGTTCATGGGTCGGCCCTCCGGTATCGCGCCCAAATGGCGCAGCTTCCCCAACAACGGGTCAGGCGCGGGCCGCGTTCCAGCCCGGCGCCCGATCGGGCGCCTCAGACCTGCATCAGGCGGATGTTGTTGGTGTTGCCCGCCGTGTGGAACGGGATGCCGGCGGTGACCACGATGACGTCGTTCGGCCGCGCGAAGCCCTCGTCCTGGGCATGGTGGCAAGCCTTCGAGGTCATCTCCTCGTAGCTGTCGACGTCCTCCGTCAGGACGCTGTGCGCCCCCCAGAGCAGGCTCAGCCGCCGCGAGGTCGCGACGTTGGGCGTCAGGGCCAGGATCGAGGCCGCGGGCCGCTTGCGCGCGACCCGCGCGGCCGTCGTCCCGCTCGCCGTATAGGCGACGATGGCCGCCGCGCGCACCGCCTCGGCGAGGTCGGCCGTGGCGGTCGCCACAGCGTGGGGCGGCGTCTCCTCCTCGCCCGGCTCCGAGGCCGCGACGATCGAATGGTAGAGCTTGTGGCCCTCCACGCTCCGGATGATCCGGTCCATCATCGCCACCGCTTCGACCGGGTAGCGGCCGGTCGCGGATTCCGCCGAGAGCATCACGGCGTCGGCGCCGTCGTAGATGGCGGTGGCGACGTCCGACGCCTCCGCCCGGGTGGGCGCCGGGGCATTGACCATCGAGTCGAGCATCTGGGTCGCCACCACCACGGGCTTCACGGCGAGCCGGCAGGCCCGGATCAGCTCCTTCTGCCGCCCCGGCACGTCCTCGTGCGGGATCTCGACGCCGAGATCGCCGCGGGCGACCATCACGGCGTCGGAGAGCCGGATGATGTCGGCGATCCGCTCCAGCGCCTGGGGCTTCTCGATCTTCGACATGATGCCGGCGCGGTCGCCGATGATCCCCCGCGCCTCGATGACGTCGGACGGCTTCTGGACGAACGACAGGGCGACCCAGTCGACGCCGAGATCGAGCCCGAAGGCGAGGTCCGCCCGGTCCTTCTCGGTCAGCGGCGACAGGTCCAGCAGCGTGCCCGGCAGATTCACGCCCTTGCGGTTCGAGATCGGACCGCCGGTGACGACCTCGGCGGTGATGGAGGTCCGCTCGGGCCCGGTGACCCGTACCCGAACCCGCCCGTCGTCGATGAGGAGCTCCTGGCCCGGCACGACGGCGTCGAAGATCTCCGGGTGGTGCAGCGGGATCGCCTGCTTGTCGCCGTCCGCGCCGTCGAGGACGAAGCGCACCGTCTCGCCGGCCTGGAGATCGAGCCGGCCGCCCTGGAGCGTGCCGATGCGGATCTTCGGCCCCTGGAGATCCTGCAGGATGCCGATCGGCCGGCCGACTTCCTTCTCGAGGGCGCGGATGGCCGCGTGGACCTTGGCGTGATCCGCCTGGAGGCCGTGGCTGAAATTGAGCCGGAACGTGTCGACGCCGGCGAGGAACAGGGCGCGGAGCTGGTCCGGGGCGGAGCTGGCGGGACCGACGGTGGCGACGATCTTGGCGTGGCGGTGACGGCGCATGCGGGTCTCGGCCTCCTGAGGCTGCCTCTGGGAATCGAGCCGGGCGCTCGGTCGCGCCGACGGCGCTCACATCGGTCCGCGACGGCCCCGCGGCGAGGCCTCGCGGCGCTCGGCAGGCGATTTTTCGCGCGGCGGGCCGATTTGGCAGGGGGCTATCTGGCCGCCTCCCGGGCGATCCCGGCAAGCCCGGCGTCGAACACGCCCGTGATGTCGGCCACGGCGTCGGCGTCGCTCATGCCCTCGGCGTCGAAGGTCGCGCTCCAGATCACCGTGGAGCCCGCGCCGTCGCGACGGACCGCCAGCGTCGCGTTGTAGGCGCGCACCGGCAGGGGCCCCTGGATGAAGCTGTAGCTGTAGCTCATGCCGGTCTCGTCGCGCGCGGTCTCGACCTCGGCGATCGTGCCCTTGCCGCCCTTCACCACGAGGCCGCGGATCTGCGCGCGGATGCCGTCATCCTCGTCCTCGCCCGACAGGATGCAGCGCTGGACCTGCGGGTGCCAGTTCTGGATCGCGCAGAAATCGCCGACCAGCGCCCAGACCGCGGCGGGCGGGGCCGGGATGTCGCGGCTGCGGGTGACCTCCAGGGCGCTGGCCGGTCCGGCGGCCAAGAGGGCCGCGCCGATCGCCGTCAGGGAAGCGGGATGCATCACGGGTCGGTCTCCGGGCCGCCGGGCTGATGTGACGCGACTTGGGGCGCCGCCCGGCCGCGGCGAGCCCCGGGGCCGCGACGGACCGCGTCTCGAAGGTGTCGCTGCCGGCGCGGTATGCTACGCCGCGCCCGTCAGGATCACCGGAGATGCCCATGGACGATCGCGCCGCGCCGAAGCGGCCCGCGACCCGGAGCGGCGCCGCGCGCGCGGCCCTGACGACCGGCGCCGCGCTCGTCATCGGCACGGCCATGCCGGCGCTCGCCGCGGGGCCGGACCCGTCGCCGCCGGCCGCGCCGCAGGCCTTCGAGGCCTGCCGGGCCGACCTGATCGCCTGGGTCACGGCCCGCGCCGTGCCGCAGGGCCTCGCCGAGGCGCAGCTCGCCCACCTCATGCCCGACCCGGACGTGGTCGCCGCGACCCAGAGTCAGGGCGAGTTCGTTCGGCCGATCTGGGACTACATCGAGGCCAGCGTCACGCCGGCCCGCGTCGAGGCCGGTCTGCGCAAGCTCGCCGAGCACGCCGACACGCTCGCCGCCATCGAGGCCAGGTACGGGGTCGACCGCCACATCCTGGTGGCGTTCTGGGGCGTCGAATCGAGCTACGGCGCCGTGCTCGACAACCCGGCGGTGGTGAAGCCGGTCGTCCGCTCGCTCGCGACGCTCGGCTGCAGCGATCCCGCCCGGGCGACGTACTGGCGCGACGAGCTGGCGGCGGCGCTCCAGATCCTGGCCTGGAACCAGGCGCCCCTCGACCGGATGCCGGCGGGGCTGACCGGGTCCTGGGCTGGTGCCATGGGGCACACGCAGTTCATGCCCAGCGTCTACCAGCGCGAGGCGGTCGATTTCGACGGCGACGGCCGGCGCGACATCTGGACCTCGGTGCCGGACGCCCTCGCGTCGACGGCGAACTACCTGCGCAGCCACGGCTGGAAGCCCGGCGCGGGATGGGGCAGCGAGGCGGTTCTGCCCGAGACCTTCGACGCGGCGCTCGCCGACGAGACGACGGTCCGCACTGTCGCGGCGTGGCGGGCGCTCGGCGTGAGGCCCGCCCGCGACCGCGCCCTGCCGGACACGGCCGAGGCGACCCTGATCCTGCCCGCCGGGATCCGCGGCCCCGCCTTCCTGCTGCAGCCGAACTTCGCGGTGATCCTCCGCTACAACACGGCGCTCGCCTACGCGCTGACCGTCGCGCTCCTGTCGGACCGCCTGCGCGGCGACCCGGGCCTGGTGCACGACTGGCCACGGGGCGACCGGCCCCTCACCGGCGACGAGCGGCGCGACCTGCAGACCCGCCTGACGGAGCGCGGCTTCGCCACCGGCGGGGTCGACGGCAAGATCGGCCCGAAGACGCGGGCGGCGCTGCGCGCCTTCCAGGGGTCGGTCGGCCTGCCGCCGGACGGTTACGCCGACGCCGTGCTGCTGGACCGGGTCCGGGCCGCGCCCTGACGGACGCTCACGCCAGGAAGGCGGGCTCGTCCCGGGCGAGCACCCGCTTGACGCTCTCCAGGTGGAGGCGGGCGCTCTCGGCGCGCCCGGCCGCCTCCTGGGCCGCCACGCGCTTCACGATCGCCTCGGGCACGGCCTTGAGCGCGCGCCCCGTGCTCATGGCCAGGACCTGCGCCTGTGCGGCGCGCTCCAGGTAGTAGAGGTCGTCCCAGGCCTCCGCGATCGTCTCGCCCAGCACCATCACGCCGTGGTTCTTCAGGAACACGACGTCCGCCTCGCCGGCGCTCTCGGCGATCCGCCGGCCCTCGGACGAATCGAGTGCGAGACCGTTGTAATCCTCGTCCACCGCGATCCGGCCGTAGAAGCGCAGCGCCGTCTGGCCCGCCCACATCAGGGGCTCGCCCTCCAGCATGGCCAGGGCCGTGGAATAGGGCATGTGGGTGTGGAACGCGGCCCGGGCGCGGGGCTTCAGCCGGTGCAGCTCGGCGTGGATGTGGAAGGCGGTGGCCTCGGGCTGGCCGTCGCCCTCGAGGACGTTGCCGTGGAAGTCGCAGAGCAGCAGGCTCGACGCGGTGACCTCCGCGAAGGCGAGGCCGTAGGGATTGACCAGGAACAGGTCGGGCCGCTCCGGCAGCACCGCCGAGAAATGGTTGCAGATGCCCTCTTCGAGGCCGTTGCGCGCGGCCCAGCGCAGGCAGGCGGCGAGGTCGATCCGGGCGCGGCGCACGCTGTCGGCGTTCAGGGGCTCGTTGCTGCGGGCGGGCGGGGTTCCCGGGGCGGTAACGGCGTGCGCCATGCGTGCGGGCTTTCCTGTGTCGGGGTTCGGGCCGGGGACTCGACCGGTCCAGCACTCTAGACGCTCGCTCGCCCCTGCGCAGCCGCTCCGCGCTCAGGCGCGGCCGTCGGTGACGCCGCCGACGAGGTTGAGGCCGAGCAGGAAGTCCGACGCGAAATCCGTGCGGATGACCGGCTCGCGCGGGATCGCCTCGCGCAGGAGATCGCGCTCGGCGCGGCGCGCCGCGACCGCCTCCGCCACCGTGACGCGCCGGAACGACAGGCTCGCCCCGCCCCGGACCTGCGCCAGCCGCCCGAGATCCGGCCCGATCACCGTGGCGATCTTCGGGTAGCCGCCGGTGGATTGCCGGTCGGCCATCAGGATGATCGGCAGGCCGTTGCCGGGCACCTGGATCGCCCCCATGGCGACGCCGTCGGAGACGATGTCGTGCCCCTTGGCGTGCCTCAGCGGCGTGCCGTCGACGAAGCAGGCCATCCGGTCGCCCCGCGGCGAGACCGTCCAGGGACCGGCCAGGAAGGCCTCGATCTGGTCGGGCGCGAAGTAGTCGTCCTGCGGGCCCAGCACGACCCGGATCTCCCGGCCGTCCCGGGCGAGCCAGGGCGCGACGAGCCGCTGCGGCGCTCCGTCCGACGTCCGGCCCTCGGCGACGGGGAGGCGGTCGCCCGCGGCGAGGCCGCGCCCGTCGAGGCCGCCGAGCCCCGAGCGGGTATGGGTCGCCGCCGAGCCGAGGACCGGCGCCACGTCGAGCCGCCCGGCGACCGCGAGGTAGCCCCAGGCGCCGGCATCGCCCGCGCGCACGACGAGGGTCTGGCCGGGCTCCAGCGTGAGCGCGACCGTGTCGGGCAGGGGCAGCCCGTCCAGCGCGACGCGGAAGCCCGGCGCCAGCAGGGCGAGCCCGACGGCGCCGTCCTCCGCCGAGACGGTGACGCCGCCGGTGGAGATCTCGATGGCGGTGGCGTCGAGGCCGTTCGACGCCGCCCGGTTGGCGGCGGCGTGCATCAGCGGGTCCATCGGGCCCGCGGCCGTGATGCCGTAGCGCAGGTAGCCGTGCCGGCCCCCGTCCTGCAGGGTGATGCCGGGCCCGGCGGAGTCGATGACGAGAGCGGGCATCAGCGCGTCTCCTCGCGGCGGGCCACCGGCTCGCCCGCGGCCTCGCGCGCCGTGAGGGCGTCGAAGGTCGCGGCATCCACGGGCTCGAAGCGGATCAGGTCGCCGGCGCCGACGAAGAAGCTCGGGTCGCGCTCCGGCGCGTAGAGGCGGGACGGCGTCGCGCCGATCACGTACCAGCCGGTCGGCATCGGCACGGTCGCGACCGCGGCGAGGCCGCCGCCGATCATGATGGCGTTGCGCGGGTGCGGCGGCCGCGGGCTCGCCCGCCGGGGCACCGCCAGGGGCTGCGGCAGGCCGCCGAGATAGGCGAAGCCCGGCGCGAAGCCGTACATGTAGACCCGGAAGGTCGTGGCCGCGTGGGTCGACACCACCGCCTCCGGGGTCAGGCCGCTCCGCTCGGCGACCTGCGCGACGTCCTCTCCGTGGGGCGCGTCGTAGCAGCAGGGCAGGGTCCACAGGGTCGGGCGGGCCGCCCGCGCGGTCGCGCCGGCCACCAGCACCCGGACCCGTTCGGCGAGCGTCCCGCGGTCGAGCACCAGCGGGTCGTAGTGCAGCATCAGGGAGCGGTAGGTCGGCACGCGCTCGCGCAGCCCCTCGGGCGGGTCCGCCCCGAGTGCGTCGTCGAGGGCCAGGACCCGGTCGCTGATCGCGGGGTCGACGGTGCTGCCGAACTCGACCACGAGGGCCGCCTCGCCGGCGTCGAGGAGGCGGGGCTCGTCCAGCGCCGCGCTCACGGCCGGAACGGCGCCAGCGTGACGCCCGCGCCCTCCAGCCGGGTCCGCACCGCCCGCGCCGTGGCAACGGCGTGGTCCGAATCGCCGTGGACGCAGATCGAGCGGATCGGCGTCGGCAGCGTTTGACCGTCGGCCGTGAGGATCGCGCCCGCCTCGACCATGCGCAGGACGCGGTCGGCCGCCTCGCCGGCATCGGTGATCATCGCGCCGGGCTGGCTGCGGGGGATCAAGAGGCCGGTCGGCGTGTAGCCGCGATCGGCGAAGATCTCCTGGTGAACCTCGAGGCCGCAGGCCTCGCCCGCCGGCACCTGGGCGGTCAGCGCGATGGCGAGCAGCGCGAGCTCCCGGTCCACCGCGCGGACCGCGCGGGCGATGGCGTCGGCTACCGGCCGCTCCTCGGCGGCGACGTTGGCCAGCGCCCCGTGCGCCTTCACGTAGGTGATGCGGTGGCCGGCATAGGCGGCGAGCGCCTGCGCGGCGCCGATCTGGTAGGCGACGAGCCGCTCGATCTCGGCGGGGCTGTAGGGCATCCGCCGCCGCCCGAAGCCCCAGAGATCCGGGAAGCCCGGATGGGCGCCGACCGCGACGCCGCGCTCCTTCGCCAGCGCGAAGGTCCGGGCCATGATCTCGGGGTCGCCGGCGTGGAGGCCGCAGGCGACGTTGGCCGAGGTGACGATCCCGAGGATCGCCGCGTCGTCGCCGCAGGCGTAGGCGCCGTAGCCCTCGCCGAGGTCGGAATTCAGGTCCACGCTGGTCATCGCCGCCGCTCCGCGTGCCGATCGGGTCTCATAGGGCCGCAACGGGTTCCGGCTCGGCCGGATCCGCGCTGCGAGAATCGAGCGCGCGGCCCGCCGTCTCCGGCAAGAGAAGCGCCGCGACGATCACGAGGCAATAGGCGCCCGCCGCCACGACGCCGATGGCGATGCCGAGTGTCAGCGAGCCGCTGAGGTGGCCCACCACGGCCGGGCAGATCGCGCCGGTGGCGCGGCCGAAATTGTAGCAGAAGCCCTGCGCGGAGCCGCGGATCCGGCTCGGGAACAGCTCGCTCAGGAAGGCGCCCATCCCGGAGAAGACGCCGGAGAGGAAGAAGCCTAGCGGGAAGCCGAGGATCAGCATCACCGGGTCGGTGATCGGGATCAGCGTGTAGGCCAGGACGAGGATTCCGGCGCAGAAGCCGAACAGGACGAAGCCCAGGCGACGCCCGATCCGGTCGGAGAGCCAGGCGCTGGTCAGGTACCCGACGAACGACCCGAAGATCAGCATCAGCAGGTAGCCGCTGGTGTTCAGGACCGAGAGGTTGCGCTCGGTCTTCAGGTAGGTCGGGAGCCACGTGGTCACCGCGTAGTAGCCGCCCTGCATGCCGGTCGCCAGCAGGCTCGCCAGCACGGTCCGGCCGATCAGCGGCCGGGAGAAGATGTCGAGGAAGCTGCCGGTGTCGCCGACGTCCCGCATGGCGGCGCGGGTCTGCCGGTAGACTTCCGGGTCCTCGATGTTGCGGCGGATCCAGAAGATCAGCACCGAGGGGAGGGCGCCGAGCCAGAACAGGATCCGCCACGCCACCGCCGGCTCCGCCAGGGCGAACACGGCCCAGAAGGCGATCGCCGCGCAGGCCCAGCCGACCGCCCAGCTCGACTGGACGAGCCCCACCGCCTTGCCGCGGTAGCGGGCCTGGATCGTCTCGGCGATCAGCACCGAGCCCACCGACCACTCGCCGCCGAAGCCGAAGCCCTGCAGCGCGCGGGTCACGAGCAGCTGCTCGTAGGACTGGGTGAAGCCGCTGAGCACCGTGAACAGGGTGAACCACGCGACGGTGCCCTGCAGGACGACGACCCGGCCGTAGCGGTCGGCGAGGATCCCGGCCGCCCAGCCGCCGATCGCCGAGGTCACCAGCGCGGCGGTGGCGATGTTGCCGGCCTCGACCTTGGTCAGGCCCCAGACCACGACCAGGGTCGGGATCAGGAACGTGTAGATCATGTAGTCGAACGCATCGACGCCGTAGCCCGCGAAGGCCGCGCCCAGGACCCGGCGCTCCGCCGGACTCGTGTCTCTCACCCACATGGCGCAACTCCTTTGCGGAATGGCCGCCGCGCGGCCGGGATGGTCACAGGAACGGCAGGTCGCGGTTGAGGAGGTCGGTGATCAGCATGTGACCGGGCGCGTGGGTGATGCAGAGCGGCAGCCGCGCCGCCATCGCCACCGCCTGGGGGGTGACCCCGCAGGCCCAGAAGACCGGGATCTCGTCCGGCTCGATCGGCACGGGGTCGCCGAAATCCGGCCGCGCGAGGTCGCGGATGCCGATCAGGCCCGGGTCGCCGAGATGGATCGGCGCCCCGTGGACCGCCGGCATCCGGGCCGTCACCTGCACGGCCTTGATGGCGTCCGCCGCCTTCATCGGCCGCATGGAGACGACGAGCGGACCGTGGAACGGGCCCGACGGCTGGGTGGCGATGGAGGTCCGGTACATCGCGACGTTGCGGCCGAGGGCGACGTGCCGGAGCGGGATGCCCGCCTCGATCAGGCCGGCCTCGAACGAGAAGGAGCAGCCGAGGACGAAGGTGACGAGGTCGTCCCGCCACACGCCGGTCAGGTCGGGCAGCTCCGCCACGAGCGCGCCGCCCTCGTAGACGCGGTAGCCGGGGACGTCTGTGGCGAGGTCGAGATCGGTCCCCAGCGTCGGCAGTGCGCGGTCGCCGGGCTGCGAGACGCCGAGGATCGGGCAGGGCTTCGGGTTCTGCTGGCAGAAGCGGTGGAAATCCTCCGCCATGGCCCGCGGCAGGATCATCAGGTTGCCCTGCGCGTGGGCGGGGACGAGACCCGAGGTGTGGCCCCGGAACCGACCCGCGCGGATCGCGCGCCGCGCGTCCGCCGCGTCGGCGAAGACAGGTGGCGCGCCGTCGGCGCCCGCGTGCTGGCTCACCGCGTTGATCTCCCTGGCTGGTCGTCGCGCGCCGGCGCGGCCGCGTCGGCCGTCCGTATTCCGCGAGATCCCGATCGCTTCAGCGATTCATTTCCTGCGGCAACGATCCCATCGCGCCGCGGAGCAGGCCAATCGTGATTGCGAATGGGGCGCGATAAACCGGACTTATCGGCCGGCGGCCCAGGTCTCGGCGGCCCAGGTCTCGGCGACGTCCTGGGCGAGGCGGGCCGCGTCCGCCACGAAGTGGTGGGCCGGCCGCTTGGTGTGCATCGCCGTGAAGGTCAGGTCCGAGAGCTGCGGCTCGGCCGGCAGGACGCGCAGGGTGCCGGCACGCAGTTCGGCATCGACCACGGCCGGGGGGATCACGCAGATCCCGAGGCCCTCGACGCCCATCTTCACGATGGTGGCCAGGGAGGCGCTCGTGTGGATCTGGCTCGGCAGGAGGTTCTCCTGGAGGACGAGGTCGCGCAGCTCGACGTAGGGGCTGGTGTTGCGCGGGTAGGTGATGAGCGGGTGGTGCAGCAGCGCGCCGAGGCTCAGGGGCTCGTCGCCCGGCAGCAGGCCGGGCGCGGCGATCCAGGCCACGGGGGTGCTGAACAGGGGCCGGTTGGCGAAGCTCGGCAGGGTGATCGGGCCGACGAGGAGGGCGAGGTCGATCTCGTCGGCGACGAGGGCGGCCTGCATGTTCGGCGAGATGTCGACCGTGATGTCGACGCCGATCCCGGGATGGGTGGCGCGCATGCGCTCGATGAAGCGCGACAGCCAGAGGTGGACGATGGTCTCGGACACGCCGAGCCGCAGGGTGCCCCGCGTCCGGCCGGTCTCGTGCAGGGCCGCGCTCATCTCGGTCTGGAGCGCCAGGAACCGCTCCGCGAAGCCGAGGAGCAGGCGTCCCCGCTCCGTCAGCGCGACGTCCCGGCTGCGGCGCTCGAACAGCGTCCCGTACTCGTGCTCCAGGGCCGCGATGCGCTGGGAGACCGCCGGCTGCGTGGTGTTCACCTTCTCACTGGCGCGGCGAAAGCTCGAGAGTTTCGCGACCCAGTAGAACACCTCCAAGCTGCGGAAATCCGCCATCCCGCGATCGTCCCGCCTCGCCGTCGTGCTCGGTCATATCGCGCCCGGATGCGCGCGAGCGCAAGCGCGCGGCCGCCGCTCGCCGCTAGAGGTTCGACACGCTCGTGGCCGGACGGGCCGGGCGCATGTGCGCGAGCAGCAGGCGCGCTTCCGCGACGAGGGGATGGTCCAGGTACCAGAGGCCGCAGGCCCAGCCGGCGATCCCGGCGGCGATCGCGGCCGCGAGGCTCGGGAGCGGCGTCTCGGCCGACCAGCCCCAGGCCGACATCACCAGGACGGCGGGCGCGACGGCGATGCCGGTCAGGACGGCGGCGTGGAGGTAGATGGGGGCGTAGTCGCGCCGGAACGTGTCGGTCATCCGCTCGAGATGCGGCCGGTAGAGGCCCACGGCCAGGAGCGCCTCGCCGACCCGTGCCGCGCCCGCGCCGCCGAGTCCGAACAGGCAGCCGATGCTGAACATCACGAGGCCGGCGCCGTGGCGCAGGAACTCGAACCGCGCCTGCAGGGCGGTCTGGTCCCGGATCAGGAACACCTCCCAGGTCATGCTGAGCGAACTCAGCACGATCGCCGCCAGGGACAGCAGGCAGAAGGGCAGCGCCGCGCCGTCCCAGCCCGGACCGAGCAGGACGCGCATGATCGGCCCAGCCAGGACGGCCGCGCCCGCGAAGGCCGGCCAGAGCAGCACGGTGATCATCCGCAGCGTGTGGAGGTAGCAGGTGCGCAGGGACTGCCCGTTCCGCTGCTGGTTCGCGAGGTCCACGAAGGTGATGCGCGTGATCACCACGTGCAGGTGGTCCCACATCAGAGTGTTTAGGCTCGCCGCGCGGGAGTACAGGCCGAGGGCGCTGAGCCCGAGCATCCGCCCGAGGACGAGGTCGCCCATCCGGCCGGCGATTCCCGCAACCCCCGCGATGGCGAAGAGCCGGCCGCCGTAGGTCAGGATCTCGCGCCAGCCCGCGAGGCCCATGCGCAGCGACACGTAGCGCAGGCCGAGGCCGTTCGCCGCCAGCGCCGCCGCGACGGCGCCCGCTGCCTGCCCGTAGGCCTGGCTCATGTAGCTGAAGCCGAGGAGCGCCAGCGCCAGCATCGCGCCGCTGGCGACGAGACCGCGCAGCATGTTGACGAGGGCCACGCCGCGGAAATTGCCGTGCCGCTCGATCATGGCGGCCGGGCGGAACTCCAGCGCGCCGACCAGCGGCACGACGGCGAGGATGGCCAGGGCGCGCTGGACCTCCGGCTCGCCCAGGAGGACGCTGCCGAACACGCTGAAGGCCAGGATCAGGATCGCCGCCGCGCCCGACAGGATCAGGTTCACCGTGAACACGCTCGCCAGCAGGGCCCCGTCCACCCGGTCCGCCCGGACGATGTAGCTCGACAGGCCGCAGGAGCGCAGCGTGGACAGCAGGCCCGCGATCGCGGCGGCGAGGCTGAAGATGCCGGTCTCGTGGGGCGTCAGCAGCCGCGCGAGGGCCAGCGAGGTGCCGAACTGTGCCAGGAACAACCCGCCCTGGCAGAATCCCATCCAGGCCAGGCTCCGGCGCTTCGAGAACGCGGGCGGCGCCGTCGCTTCCGGCCCCTCTCGGAGTTCTGCCATGGGATCCTTCGGACGCGACAGGGTGGCGGCCGCGCTGGCGGCGGCCAGGGCGCGATCGGTCGGGACGGCTTAACAGTGCCCGGTGGACCGCGGCAGCTGGCCAATCGGAGGACCGTGCCCACGCCCGATGGCCGAGGTCAGGTCGGGACGCCGTGCAGATCAGGCGCTGCAGAGAGGCCCGAGAACTCGCCCGCTCCCGAGTCCGGGAATCCGATGTGACTGTATCGGGCGCACATATCCGTGATCTGCCCGCGTCATGAACCGGCACGTAATATATTCATCTTGCCGAACGCACTTCGAGCCCCGTTCACGCTGGCAGCACCGTATGCCGAGGCCGAACGAAGATTTCCGAATGTGCAAGCGGCGCGCGGCACGGCCGGGACGATCCGATGTTTCGGCCGAAGACCTCGCGGAAAGACTTGGAGTCCCGGTCGCGAGGCCGGACGGATCGCATTCCGTCACGGCGCGCGCGTGCCCTATTCCGCGTTATCGCCGATGGAACAGTAAACCTCCGCAAGATATTCCCGGCTTGACGGGTCGGTGGGATCGAATACCCGAGATCATCGTCCGGTGCCGGCGCGGATCTGGACTTTTCTGTAGCGCGGCAGAGGATCCAAGCAGCCGTCGCTTTGCGTCGGGGACGCCGATTATTGCGCCGCCACAACTGCATGACATTCGGTTCCGCATCCAAAAGGCGTAGCCGCCCCTACGGCGCACGGATCGAGGAAGTGCAATAATATTACTATACATTGTCTGTGACTCGTTTTAGAAGGTCGCAATTCTGGCAGTATTTATGGAATAATGCCAAATGAAAATCAGCTTCATCGTATGTACTCGCAACCGTGTAGCGTCCCTTCTGCAGACGCTCGACTCGGTGGTCCGCGCGATCGAGGCCGCGCCCGAAGCTGAGGCCGAGATCATCGTCGTCGATAACGGGTCCGCGGACGGCACGGACGCGGCGTTGAAGCGCTGGTCCGCGTCCGTCTCGATCGATCGACGCGACGTTCTGCTCCTCACGCAGGCGCGCCCAGGTGTCGCCGGGTCTCGGAACGCCGCGATCGCGCGCGCGTCCGGAGACATCATCGCGTTCATCGACGACGATTGCGTCGTGTCGGACCAGTATCTGCGGGATCTGATCGCGCACTATGCCGGCGACACGGAAAGCGTCATCCGCGGTGGCCGTGTCGAGCTGGGATCGACCCAGGACATCGACTTCACCACGAAGACCGAGGCCCTGGCCAGCCGGCTGACGTACCCGGCCCATCCCGGCGGCTTCGTCCACGGCTGCAACATGACCTGCAGCCGGGCCGTCATCGAGCGGATCGGCGGGTTCGACGCGGCGTTCGGCCCCGGGGCGACGTTCCGCGCGGCCGAGGACACGGACTTCATCTACCGCGGCTGGGCGGCCGGCGTGGCGGTCGAGTACGTGCCCGACATGAGCGTCAAGCATTTCCACGGGCGCCGGGACCCGCGCACGATCGACCGGCTGCACTGGAACTACCAGTTCGGCAACGGCGCGCTCTACGCCAAGCACATCGGCCGCAGCCCGTGGCTGATCAAGCACCTGTACTGGTCCGCCCGCAACGCCGCCCGCGAACTGGTCGGGGGCCCGTGCTTCGACGCGCAGCTCGGCCTGACGTGGCGCGCCATCGTGACCGCCAATCTGAGCGGCGTCCTGGCCTTCGCCTGGCACAGCGCGCGGACGCTGCTGACGCGCGCGCCCGCCCGGGCCTAGGGCGCTCCGGGCCGGCGGGAGGCGCGGGAGCGCGGCCCGCTCAGCGGGCCGGCGCGCCGCCGGGCCGCGCGAGGCGCGTCCGGCCGAGCATCCGGAGCGTGACGCGCCGCCCGAGCTTCATCGCCGGGTAGAGAAGCCGCGCGCGTCCGGGGCTGCGCAGCAGCCGCGCCAGGAGCCGGCTCGCCGCGCCCCGGTCGTCGCTGAGGCGCGACAGCAGGACGAGGGCGTCCGCGCCGTAATAGAGGTCCGGGCCGTGCCGGACGACCATGCCCTCGTCGAGGTCGTACCCGCGCCGCGCGATCTCGTCGACCAGGGGACCCCCGCTCCGGGCGTCCACCAGGGCGACGGTGCCGACCGACCGGCGCAGGGCCATGAGGTGCACGTAGTTGGAGCAGAACGGGCATTCGCCGTCGTAGACCACCGTCAGGGCGGCCTCGGTCGAGGGGGCGGTCATGGCGTCAGGTCGATCCTGTGCTCGGCTTCGGACACCACGCGGCGGACGGGGACGCCGTCCTGCAGGCTGAAGCAGACGGATTCGCGCCGGTACACGTAGGCGACGATGTCGGCCATGGCGAGGGTGTCGAAGCCGGCGGCGTACTGGAGCGGGACGAAGAAGTGGTGCGGATAGACCGCGTAGGGGAACAGGCCCGTCCTGTCGCGGATCGCGCTGACGAGGCGGTGGTAGCCCCGGACGTAGGCGTCCAGCGCCGGACCGTCGATCTCCGACTTCGAGTATTCCTGGCCCATGCCGTCCGGCGCGGTCAGGACGGGAACGTCGCAGGTCGTCGAGGCCGTGACCTTGCGGAAGACCTGCGTGCCGCCGTTCGGGTTGTCGAGGGCGAAGGCGTTCGCCGCGTCGGGCGCGCCGTAGGCCATGTGGGCGAACGGGTAGGAGTAGAAGGTGAAGAAGTTGGTCGGCACGTAGTGCCGCTGGCCGGTCCGGTCGACCGCCTCGAAGTACATCTTGTTGTTGGCCAGGGTGTCGTACCAGCCGAGCCAGGCCTGGGTCATGAACGTGTTGCCGGTCAGGATGAACAGCACCGACAGGATCCCGACCGAGACCGGGGGCCGCTCGTAGTGCCGGCTCACGACGACGGCCGCGATGGCGAGGTTCAGCATGATCCAGGGGGCGAAGTTGGCGCCCATGAGCACGATGATCGACAGGTGCATCACGTCGAAGCCGAGGAGCAGCAGCAGCAGCCAGCGGCGCGGCATGAGGATCCCCACCAGGGCGATGCCCTGGCCGACCAGGATGAGCGTGTTGGTCAGCGCGCTCGAATGGCTCAGGATCGTGCGCATCGCCTCCACCAGCACGGGCCAGCCGGCGTAGGGGACGTGGTTGTTGTCGAGGCCGACGATGAAGATCTTGCCGGGATCGTTGTTCAGCAGCCACGAGAACGGCCCGTCGTCGAGCGTGACCTTGGCCAGGAATGACGAATAGTAGTTGCCGAGGTGGATGCTGATCGCCGCCGCGATCAGCACCTTCGAGAACATCGCGCTGGCCGACGCGACGTCCGACCGCGCCGCGGCGCCGAGCCCGCGCCAGTCGCGCAGACGCGCCGTCCCGTGGGCGATCAGCAGGCCCGCGACGAGGCAGAAGCTCACCTCCGCGAGCGGCACCACGTCGATGATGTGCCCGTGCCAGAGGCCGGTCACCCGGATGACCGCCTGCTTGCTCCAGACCAGGTAGGTGGCGCTGATCAGGGCGAGCGAGGGCCAGCGCAGGCAGAGCACGCCGCCGGCCACGGCCGCGACCCACAGCACCGCGATGGCCGTGACGGCGACGGTCGCCTTCGCCCCGGGCAGAATGACGGGGAAGAGCGGGTAGTGGATCAGCGCGTAGCCGCCCGCGATCACGCCGATCATCTGCAGCAGCCGGACCGACGCGAGATCGGCGGCGGCGAAGCGCACCCGCGTCATCGCGAGGGCCAGCGCCACGGGCAGCACCACGCCGTAGTAGTTGTTGATCGCCGTGACGCTGTGCGAGACCTTCAGCAGGACCAGCAGGGCGCCGATCTGCGCGAGCAGGATCAGGTAGTAGCGCGCCCGCTCCGCCACCGGTCGGACGAGGCGTCGCAGGGCGGTGTCGAGGGCCTTGTCCGGGCCGGTGATCGGGAGCGTGCTGCTCATCGTCTGTCTTCCGCCGCGCTGGTGCGACCGCCGCTGGGCGCAGCGACGACCTCTCATCCTCAAGGGCCCGCGACGACGGGGCGGCCAGCGGCCGAACGGGGTCCGCCGTCATGCGGGCGTCTCGAGGAGGACCCGCCGCGGACCTGTCCTGCCGCCCCGGGTTCCTGCCTCGCCGGAGAGCTTGGCACTTCACGGGGGTGTGAGAGGCTGCAAAGAGGGCGATCGCCCCTACGCCTTTCGGCTACCCCGACCGTCCCGGCCCCCGGGCTCTACTCGCCGCTGCGCGCGGTGGGACGGGCGTCAGCGCGGCGCCTGTCCCGCCAGCGGTGAGGTCTCGTCGACGAACGTCAGCTTGGCGGCGACCCGCTCCGCCAGGACCCGGCGGCGCGCGGCGAAGAGGGGCTTGAGGATCGGGTTGCCTTTCAGGAAGGCCGCGATCCTGGAGCGGGACGTGAAGATGGTCGACTCGAAAGGTTTCCGCGAGACGGCGTTCGGGACGAGCGCGCGACCGCATGTCAGGGCGCCGCGCTCGAAGAAGTAGGCCCAGTTGTCCGACGTCACCGCGACCGGGCGGTTGGCCCGCAGGATCCCCTCGGCCGCCGACCGGGTGATCACGTAGGCTGCGGCCGTGCCGAGGCTGCTCATGTCCATGGGCAGGCACAACCGGTATTCGCCGATGGTGACGGTGTCGACCGAGCTGAACGGCCCGACCGTCTCGGCCCAATTGAAGAGCAGGACGACGTCGCCGGGCCGCAAGGCGGCCTCGATGCCGGCCACGATCTGATGGATCTGCGGCGGCAGAACGACGTCATCCTCGACGATGAGCGCGTGGGGCAGGTCGAGCGCGATCATCCGCTCGTAGGCGCTCATGTGGGACAGCGCGCACCCAATCTGACCGGCCGTCAGGTCGGGTTGGAACGGGGCGTTCGGATCCGGGACCGGGCCTTCATAGCCGGTGATCTCGCAGCGCGGCCCCCACACCTCGGCGAGGTGCCGGGATAGGTAGGCGTGCCGTTCGCGGAACCGGGGCAGGGAGATCCCGAAGCAGTACATCGTAGTCACCTCTGATGGGGCCCGTCGGGCCGGCCGCGTTCGGCGGCCGTGATCCTTCCCGACCGCGTCCACGGCTCCGGCCGTCCGGATCTGCGCCGGGGTCCGGACAGCGCTCGGGCCTGCGAGCTCAATCGCGGGCGGCCGGGTCGCTCCCGTCGACGGTCGGCGACCGCACCACCGGCAGGATCGCCGCCAGCAGGAGCTGGTGGAGACCGTGATTGACGAAGAGCGGGCACTCGAAACAGACCAGGACGAAGAGCTGGCTCATGAACAGGATCGGCCACGCCTCGACGTAGCCGGAGGAGCGCGCGAAATGGGCGATCACCCGGCGCGCGGTGTCGAGCAGCGCGGCCGTGAAGAGGACCAGGCCGACGATCCCGAACGCCACGGCCGTGTCGATGAAGTTGTTGTGGAAGAACCACAGCTTCTGCTTCGTGACGAAGTGCAGGTAGGCGGCCGTGGTGAGCGGGCTCTCCCAGTAGGCCTTGTAGCCGATGCCGATGAGCGGCTCCCGCCAGAACTGGTCGAGGCCGAACTGCCAGAGGATGGTGCGGCCGGTCAGCGTGGTGTCCTTGCCGAGATCCGACAGCACGCTCGCCGAGATGTCGGCGCCCCGCGCGGCGACGACGAGGATCCCGACGCCCGCCAGGGCGATGGCGATGCCGAGGCAGAAGCCCGTCACGTGCTTGCCCTGGCGCCACGCGAAGATCGCGGCGAGCGGCAACAGCCCCGCGGCGGCCGCCACCAGGGCCGTGGCCGAGTGCGTCGACACGAGGAGCGCCAGGGCCAAGCAGAATCCGAACGCGGTCAGGAGACGGTTCCAGCCCTGCAGGAACAGGCAGGCCGCGCAGAGGATCTGGAGGCTCGACAGGGATCCGAGGACGTTCTTGTGCGAGTAGATCCCGGCCCAGTTGCCGTCCGTCCCGCGCGTCAGGGCGGGCGCCGCCACCGTGAGAAAGGCCGACAGGAGCTGTCCCGCCAGGAGGCCCAGGAAGACGATCCTGACGAGGCGGGACAGGCCCATCGTCGTCCGCAGGGTGATGCCGGCCACGATCGTCGCGAGCAGCTGGAGCCCGTGATAGGCCGAGAGGCCGGGCGTGAGGGACCACAGGGCGGACGCGATCGCCAGGAGCGGCCAGCTGAGCAGCAGCAGACGGCTGCCGAACAGGGTGGCGGCGAGGTCGCGGCGCATGACCAGGAACGCGAAGGCGATCAGGTCGCTGCCGATCCAGATCGCCTTGTCGACGCCCGGCAGCTTGATCTGCTCGCCGACCACCGGGGCGAAGAGGAACAGGACGATCCACGCGGCGGCGGCCACGCCGAGCCGCGGCATGGCCTCGGCCCCGCCATCGCCCGGTGCGCCCGAATGGGCCCAGCGGTGATCCGTTCCGTACGGCCCGCCCGGTGACCAAGCGAGGCCGCCGGCAGGACCGTGTCCGAGGCCCGTCAAGTGTCGTGGAAACGCCATCGCTCGATCTCAGACGCCCCGGGTGAGGCGGTGTCCCATCCGCCCCGCGGCCTGACACCGCTCGAGGCTGCCGCGGACACGCCCCCTCGCGAGTCGACGCTATCCCGGGCATCCCGGACTCAAGAACTCGACCAAACGAGGTAGCGGCGGCGCGGCACTCGGGGACGACCGGATCGATGCGCGGTCCCGCCCGGCCGATGAAACAGCTCGGCCCGGCCTCGTGGGATAGGATGCCGCACCGAAGATCGGCCGCCGCGACGTGAGCGGCCCGGTATCTTCGGCGCCAATGTATGAATTCATACATTTATCCGCGTCGAAGGCACCGAAATCCGGTGTGCGGCCCGCTCTCAGTCGAAGATCTGGGCAGTCGCGACGGAACTCACGGGACGATTAGGCACTTGGGAGATCGATAAATCCTGGAGGAGCGTTTGATGAAGGTCTCTCACCTGGCCGGCGCGGTTGCGCTTCTGGCCCTCGCTGCCGGGCCCGCCCTCGCGGCCCCGTGCAACACCGGAACCACGAAGTCGAACAGCCCCGATCAGCAGGCATCGAATCCCAAGAGCTCCGACGTCGACAAGTCGAGCAAGAATCTCGCTGGCGGCAACCAGCCCGCGTCGCCCGGCACGGTCGGTGCCATGAACAACGTGGGCGCCAATCAGACCGCCGACCGTCAGGCGCAGACGGACGCCGGCTCCAAGTCGAACTCGACCGATCCGGCCGCCGCGAACCTGGCCGGCGGCAACCAGCCCGCGTCGCCCGGCACGGTCGGCGCCATGAACAAGGCCGCCGCCGATCGGCAGACCGCCCCGGTCTCCGGCAACGATTGCTGATCCGAACCGACATAATCCCAGAAGACCGGAAGCCCGCCTCGCACCGTCGAGGCGGGCTTTCGCGTTCCCGAGCACCCGCGAGGCCCGACCCACGACCGGAACCGAGCGTGACAGTTTGAGCTGGTCGAGTTCGGGTGTATTTGGCACCGAAACCGGGTAGATTCGGCAATCGGTTCAGGGGAGGAGAGCGACGTGCGTGGTCGCCGGGCGCTGCTGCTCATCGGAGGGGTCCTGCTCGCGGCGGCCGGTCTCGCGGTCACGCCGACGGGCGAGCGCCTCCGGGCCGATGCCGGCCCGATCATCGCCGAGGTCCGGGCGCGCGTCGCGGCGCTGATCCCCGAGCGGCGAGAGAACCTGTCGGCGGCGGCGCAGCTTCCCGCGCCGCGCACCGCCATCGAGGACGGCCGGACGCTGGTCCGGCTGACGCCGGCCGAGCGCGCCCGGATCGGCCTCGTCGCCGAGGCGCGTCCCGCCGTCCTGCACCGCCAGGAACTGACGGCCTACGGCAGCGTCCTCGACCTCGCCCGCATCACCGAGCTGACCAACAGCTACGCCGGCGCCGTGGCGGCGCTCCAGACGGCCCGCGCCCGGGTCGAAGTCTCGGCCAGCGCCGCCCGCCGGGCGCGGACCCTCGGCGCCGGCGTGGTGGCGGTGGCGCAGATCGAGACCGCCGAGGGCACGCTCCTGACCGATCAGGCGTCGGTCACGGTGGCGGAATCGCAGTTGCGCACCTTCGCGGCGACGGCGCGCCAGGAATGGGGGCCGGTGCTCGGAAAGGCGATCATCGAGCGGTCGCCGCTGGTGACGCGCCTGATCGAGCGGGCCGATTTCCTCATGCAGGTGACGTTGCCGCCGGGGGAGACTCTGCCGGAGGCGCCCAAGGCCGCTTTCGCCGAGGTGCCGCCGCAGAGCGAGCGGGTCGCTCTCCGGCTGGTCTCGCCGGCGACGCGGACCGATCCGCGGATCCAGGGGCAGAGCTTCTTCTATCTCGTCTCCGGCGACAGCGGTCTCCTGCCCGGGACCAGCACGATGGCGTTCCTGCCGGCGCCGCGCGCGGTGAAGGGCGTCCTCGTGCCGGAGGACGCCGTCGTCCACGGCGAGGGCGGCACCTGGGTGTATCGCGGGACCGGCGACGGCGCCTTCGTGCGTCACCCGGTGCGGCCGGACGCGCCGATGTCGGCCGACGCCTTCGTGGTCGAGGATCTGGCGGACGGCAGCGAGATCGTGCTGCGGGGCGCGCAGGCGCTCCTGTCCGAGGAGATGAAGAGCCGCATCCGCGTCGTGGGCGACGACGATGACTGAGCCGCCCGCTGCCGCCGGTCGCGGCGGTCCGCAGGCGGCCCTCGTCGGTTTCGCCGTCCGGCTGCCCAGGGTGGTCCTGGCCCTGGCCTGCGCCGTCCTCGTCTTCGGGCTCTACGCCCTCTCGGGGGCGCGCTACGACGTGTTCCCGGAATTCGCGCCGCCGACCGTGACCATCCAGACCGAGGCGCCGGGCCTCGATTCGGAGCAGGTCGAGGTGCTGGTCACGCAGCCCGTGGAGGTGTCGGTCGGCGGCCTGCCGGGCCTGGAGACCCTGCGCTCCACCTCGATCCAGGGCCTGTCGGTGATCACCGCCGCGTTCCGGTCCGGCAGCGACGTCGACCGCATCCGCCAGCGGGTCAACGAGCGCCTGGCGGCGCTCGCCGGCCGCCTGCCGGCCGGCGTGGCGGCGCCCGCCATGACCCCGCTGACCTCCTCGACGCTGACCGTGCTCCTCGTGGGTCTCACCTCCGAGACCCGCGACGCCATGGACCTGCGCCAGGTCGCGGAGTGGACCGTGCGGCGGCGGCTCCAGGCGGTGCCCGGCATCGCCCAGGTCTCGATCTACGGCGGCGGCGTGCGCGCCCTGCAGATCCAGGTCCGCCCCGACGACCTGATCCGCTTCCAGATCGGCCTCAACGACGTCCTCACGGCCGCCCGCAAGGGGACCGGCGTGCGCGGGGCGGGCTTCGTCGACACGCCGAACCAGCGCGTCCTGCTCCGGACCGAGGGGCAGTCGCTCACCCCGGAGGCGCTCGGGCAGATCGTGCTCCACAACGACGGCGGGGCGAGCGTGGTGCTCTCCGACGTGGCGACCGTCACGGCCGCGCCCGAGCCGGCGATCAGCGCGGCGCTCGTGGACGGCAGGCCCGGCGTGCTGCTGATGATCGGCGCGCAGGTGGGCGTCGACACCCGCGCCGTGACCGCCCGCCTGGAGGCGGCCCTCGACGAGCTGCGCCCGGTCCTGAAGCGCGACGGCGTGAGCCTGCGGGCCGACCTGTTCCGGCCGGCGAACTTCGTGGACGTGGCCACCGGCAACGTGATCGAGGCGCTGGCGCTCGGCGGCGTGCTGGTGGTGGTCGTGCTCCTCGTCTTCCTCGCGGACTGGCGGGCGGCCCTGATCAGCGCCACGGCGATCCCGCTGTCGCTGATCGCCGCCGCCCTCGCCCTCCAGGCCTGGGGCGAGAGCCTCAACACGATGACCCTCGGCGGCCTCGCCCTCGCCATCGGCGAGGTCGTCGACGACGCGGTGATCGGCGTCGAGAACGTCGCGCGCCGGCTGCGGGAGTCGCGGGGCGGACGCCGCGGCCTGCCGCGCGTGGTGCTCGCCGCGATGCTGGAGGTGCGGACCTCGGTCGCCTACGCGACCCTCGCGGTGATCCTGATGTTCCTGCCGGTCCTGGCGCTGACCGGCGTCGCCGGCCGCCTGTTCGGGCCGCTGGCGCTCGCTTACATCGCGGCCGTCGTCGCCTCGCTCCTCGTGGCGCTCACGGTCACGCCGGCCCTGGCGCTCCTGCTCCTCGGGGGCCGGATGGGGCGCGACTCCGGCGCCGCGCCGCCCGATCCGCCCGTGGTGCGCTGGAGCCGCGCCGCCTACCTGCGGCTGCTCGCCGGGATCGGGCGGGTGCCGCGGGTCGCCATGGCGGGCGCCCTGCTGGTCACCCTCGCGGGCGCCGCCGTCCTGCCGACCCTCGGCGCGGTGTTCCTCCCCGACCTGAAGGAGGGGCACATGATCCTGCACATGGTCGCCATCCCCGGCACCGCGCTGCAGGAATCGGAGCGGCTCGGGACGCTGATCACCGGCGACCTGAAGGAGATCCCCGGGGTGCGCGCCGTGGCGGCGCAGATCGGCCGGGCCGAGGCCGCCGAGGACACCGCCGGGCCGCACTACAGCGAGATCCACATCGACCTCGAGCCCGGGCTCGACGGCGCCGCCCAACGCCGGGTCGAGGGCGCCATCCGGCAGCTGATCGCCGGCTTCCCGGGGGCCGCCTTCTCGCTCAAGACGTTCCTCACCGAGCGCATCGAGGAGACGGTCTCGGGCTTCACCGCGCCGGTCGTGGTCAACGTGGTCGGCAGCGACCTCGACCGGATCGAGGCGGCCGCCCGCTCGGTGGCGCAGGAACTCTCGGAGGTGAAGGGTGCCCGGGACGTCCAGCAGGCCTCGCCGGCCGGGCTGCCGCAGGTCACGGTGGCGCTGCGCCCGGTGGACCTGCGGCACTGGGGGCTCGACCCTGTGGAGGTGCTGGAGGCCGTGCGCACCGCCTACCAGGGCGACACGGTTGGCCAGACCTATCGCGGCAACGCCGTGTTCAACGTGCTGGTGATCCTCGACGCCCGCGTGCGGGACCGCCTCAGCGCGGTGGGCGACCTGCCCCTGCGGACGCCGGGCGGGCGCTACGTCCGGCTGTCGCAGGTCGCCGACGTCTACGAGAGCGCCGGCCGCTACCAGGTCCAGCATCTCGGCGCGCAGCGGGTGCAGGCGGTGACCGCCAACGTCGCCGACCGCGACGTCGCGGGCTTCGTGGCGGCGGCCAAGCGCAAGATCGCCCGCGAGGTGCGGCTGCCGGAGGGGGTCTACGTGACCTTCTCGGGGGCCGCCGAGGCGCAGGCGGCCGCCCGCCGCGACCTGCTGGTCCATGCCGGGATGGCCGGCTTCGGCATCGTGGTCCTGCTGGCGATCGTCACCGGCTCGGCGGCGAACCTGCTCCTCGTCCTCGTCAACCTGCCCTTCGCGTTCGTGGGCGGCGTCGCGGCCGTGGCGCTCACCGGCGGTGTGCTGTCGCTGGGCTCGATCGTCGGCTTCGTGACCCTGTCGGGCATCTCGCTGCGCAACAGCGTGATGCTGATCGCCCATTACGAGCAGATGGTCACCCGGGACGGGCGCGCCTGGGACGCCGCCACGGCGGCGGCGGGCGCCGCGGACCGGATGGTGCCGATCCTGATGACGTCCCTGGTGACGGGCCTCGGCCTGCTGCCGCTGGCGCTCGGGGCCGGGGAGCCCGGCCGCGAGATCGAGGGCCCGATGGCCCTGGTGATCCTCGGCGGCCTGATCACCTCGACGGTGCTGAACCTGCTGGTCCTGCCGGTGATGGCGCTGCGCTACGCCCGGTTCCGGCGCGCGGACCCCGCGGATCTCGAACTGACCGCGGTCGGGTCCTGAGGCCGCGGTTCGCCGGCGGCCCTACCACCAGCTCGCGCGGGTCTCGGGCGCGGGCGGCCGGCTGCTCGCCACCGGGCGCAGGGAGTGGTCGAGGGCGGCGAGCACGCGGCGCACGGCCTCCTCGTAGGTCGCCGCCACCGGTTCGCGCGGCCGGGCGAGCGCGACCGGGACGGTCTCGTCGAGGCGCCCGGGCCGCGGGCGCATCACCACCACCCGGTCGGCCAGGGTGACGGCCTCCCCGACATCGTGCGTGACGATCAGGATCGTCGGCTTCGACTCGGCCCAGAGACCGAGGAGCTGGTCGTGCAGCCCCTTGCGGGTGAAGGCGTCGAGGGCCGAGAACGGCTCGTCGAGGAGCAGCACCCGCGGCCGCGCCACGAAGGCGCGGGCGATCGCCACGCGCTGCTGCTGGCCGCCGGACAGCTCCCGCGGCCAGCGACCGCCGTGCTCGGCGAGCCCGACGCGCTCCAGGGCGTGGGCGACGCGGGCGCGGCGCTCGGACCGGGACAGGTCGGCGAGGCCGAAGCCGACATTGCCGGCCACGTCGAGCCAGGGCAGCAGGCGCGGCTCCTGGAAGACGACGCCCACGCTCGGATGGGGCGCGCGGATCGTCTCGCCGTCGACCGCGACGGCGCCCGCGCTCGCGTGGTCGAGCCCCGCGATCAGCCGGAGCAGGGTCGTCTTCCCGCAGCCCGAGCCGCCGATCAGCGCGACGATCTCGCCCTGCTCGACCGACAGGTCGATGCCCGCGAGCGCCTGCGTGCCGTCCGCGTAGGTCTTGGAGAGGTCGTCGACGGTCAGCACGGGCGTCTCTCGGCGGGCGTGGCGTGGGGATCGCGGCGCGGGGCGGCCTCCCGGTCCGCGGCGCGCGTCCGCACCGGAGACGCGGTCACAGGCTGTCCCGCACGGTATCCTGCCACCGGGTCAGGGGGGCTGTCAGCGTGACCAGGGCCATGTCGGCCGCCTTGCCGACGAGGGCGAAGGCGATGATCGCCGCCACGATCTGATCGGGCTTGCTGAACTGCTGGCCGTCCACCAGCAGGTAGCCGAGCCCCTCCGAGGCGCCCATCAGCTCCGCCGCCACGACGAACAGGAAGCCGAGGCCGAGCCCCGTGCGCAGGCCCACCAGGGTCGCCGGCAGCACGGCCGGCAGCAGGATCCGGCGGGCGAGGGCGAGGCGGGACAGGCGGAAGATCCGGCCGACCTCGACCAGCTTGCGGTCGACCGAGGCGATCGCGCCCGAGACGCCGACATAGACCGGGAAGAACACCCCCACGGCGATCAAGAGGACCTTCGGCGTCTCCAGGATGCCGAACCACAGGATGAAGAGCGGCACCCAGGCGAGCGACGGGACGGCCCGCAGCGCCTGCAGGCTCGGGTCGAGGAGCCAGCGCAGCGGCGGGACCGTGGCCACGAGGGCGCCGGCCAGGATCCCGGCCGCCGCGCCGCAGAGGAAGCCGAGGCCGACCCGCACGAGGGTCGCCTCGACATGCATCCAGAGATCGCCCGAGACGGCCAGGGCCCAGAGGGTCGCGGCGATCCGGCTCGGCGGCGGGAGCAGCCGCCCCGACGCCGCGCCGCTCGCGACCGCGATCTCCCAGCCGATCGCCAGGACGAGCGGCAGCAGCAGACCCAGGCCGGCGCGACCGCCCCGCCGCAGAAGCGGCACGCGGCCGCTCACTGTCCGGCGACGGGATTGAAGCGCGCGTCGAGCAGCCCGTCGACGGCGGCGGACACGTCGGTGCCCGCCGGGATGATCCCGGCCTGCTGCAGGGCGGTGCCGGCCGCCTTGATCGACTGCGCCTGGGCCGGGCCGATCGCCGGCTGGGAGAGGTCGGTCCGCTCGAGCTGCCGGGCGATCACCGGCTCGGGCAGCTTGGTGGCCGCCACGAGGGCCGCCGCGAGCGCCTGCGGGTTGGCCAGCGCGTAGGCGCGCGCCCGCTCGTAGGCCGCGATCACCGTCCGGACGAGGTCGGGATGGGCGGTGGCGAAGTCCTCCCGGACGTCGAGCAGGCCCCAGGTGTTCGCCGCGGCGTCGCGGTAGACCAGCACGTCGCCGTTCTCGATCTCGGCCGCCGCCATCATCGGGTCGAGGCCGGCCCAGGCATCGACGTCGCCGCGGTCGAGGGCGGTCCGCCCGTCCGCGTGCTGCAGCAGCACGAGCTTGGCGTCGCGCTCGGTGAGGCCGGCGCCCTGGAGCGCGCGGATCAGGAAGATGTGCGGATCGGTGCCCCGGGTGACGGCGACGCGCTTGCCCTTCAGGTCGGCGGGCTTGGTGATGCCGCTGTCCTTGCGGGTCACGAGCGCCGTCCATTCGGGGCGCGAGTAGGCGTAGATCGCCTTGATCGGGTTGCCGTTGATGCGCGCCACGAGGGCCGCCGCGCCGGCCGCCGACCCGAAATCGATGGCGCCGGCGTTCAGGAACTCGAGGGCCTTGTTGGAGCCGAGCGACTGGACCCAGCGGACCTTGATGCCGCGCGGCGCCAGCGCCTCCTCCAGGAAGCCCTTCTCCTTCAGAAGCAGGCCGACCGGGTTGTAGGTCGCCCAGTCCAGGCGGATCTCCTTCGGGTCGTCGGCGCGGGCCTCGCGCGGCGCGAGCGCGCCGAGGCAGGCCAGGGCGAGGCCGGCGGCCAGGAGGGATCGGCGGGTGGAGCGCATGGTCGGGCCTGATGTCGTGGCGAAACGGAGGGCGGGGTGCGGGGCCGGCGCGGGGCAGGGGATCCGCGCCGCGGCGCGGTCCCGAGCGGTCTCGTCCGGGCGGCTGGGTTCAGGGACGCGGCGCCGTCGGCGAGACGATCGGCCGGGCGCATCCGGCGCGTCCGAGACCCGGGACCGCCCCGATCGCGCGATCCGCGCCGACACATCCCCCGGCTGCGGGATCACGCCCGGTCCGCCCCTGCGTCTTCATCGTACCTGCGCGGCCCTCGGCGTAACTGTGAATACAAGATCCTGTCGGCCGGTCGCGGAGTCAACAAAAGGGCTTTCTCTACTTCGCGGCGTCGAAGCAAGAATTTTCGGTCGGCCGACCCAGGACGAGAAGAATTTACGCGTCCGCGCGCGCGAGGAGCGGCGTCTGTCCTCCCGGGCCGCGCCGCGGCCACGCTGGAGCCGCGCGGCCCGCACTCACGTGATACCGCGGCTTCGGGCTGACGGGTCCTTCCGGCGCCCGAAGGCGCGCCAGGGTGGCGGCTGCCACGACGGTTGAACCGCCGGCGCTCGACTGTCGGAAGCGATCCGCGCCCGCGCCAGGACTGTAACCGTTGCCGCATCGCCGAGCGACGTGCAGAGTTCGATGTCTCTGGCACGGGGGGAACTCTGCCATGGTCTCGAGAATCGTCGTGATCGGCGGCGGCTTCGCCGGTCTGTGGGCCGCCGCCGCCGCGGCGCGCGCCCGGACCGAGTTCGGCCTCGGCGACCGCGTCGCGGTCACGGTGATCGCGCCGGACCCGTTCCACGTCATCCGGGTCCGCTGCTACGAGACCGATCTCGGCGCCCTGCGCGTACCCCTCGACGACGTTCTCGGGCCGATCGGCGTGGAACGCCGCGAGGCGCGCGCGATCGACATCGACCCCGCGGCGCGCACGGTCACGGTCGAGTCCGCGGCGTCGTCCGCGGTGTCGTCCGCGGTGTCGTCCGCGGTGTCGTCCGCGGTGTCGTCCGCGGCGTCGTCCGCCGCGTCGTCGGGCGTCGTCGAGACGCTGGCGTACGACCGCCTCATCCTCGCCGCCGGAAGCCTGCTGTGGCGCCCCGAGATCCCGGGAATCGCGGGCGCCTTCGATGTCGACACCTTCGCGGGGGCCCAGGCCCTCGCGGCGCATCTCGATCGTCTCGGTGACCCGGGCGGGCCGGATGAGGCCGGCCGCTGGACCGCCGTCGTCATCGGCGGCGGCCTGGTGGGACTGGAACTCGCCTGCGAGCTGCCCGCCCGGCTCGCCGCTGCCAGGGACCGGGCCGGGGCCACGGGTCCGGTGCGGACCATCCTGATCGACCACGCGCGCGAAGTCGGGAGCGCCATGGGCGCGGCGGCCCTGCCGGGGATCCGCGAGGCCTTGCGCGATGCCGGCGTGACCTGCATCGGCGGTGCGCGGGTCGGTGCCGTCGATCGCGCCGGGGTAACGCTGGCGGACGGGACGCGCCTGCCGGCGTGGACGAGTGTCTGCGCCACCGGCATGCGGGCGAGCCCGCTAGGCGGCACGCTCGGCCTCCCCCTCGACCCGCTCGGGCGCCTGCCCGTCGACGCCTTCCTGGCCGTCCAGGGGCTCGCTGGCGTCTACGCGGCCGGCGACATCGCCTCGGCTGCGGCGGACGATGCCGGTCATCGCACGGTGATGTCGTGCCAGCACGCCCGGCCGATGGGTCGGTTCGCGGGTTTCAACGCGGTCTGCGATCTCGCCGGCCGGCCGGAGCGGCGGCTGCGCTTCGCCGCGCCCGACTACGTCACCGTGCTGGATCTGGGCGCCTGGGGGGCGGTCTACACCGCCGGCTGGGATCGCGGCACGCTGGTCTCGTCGGGCGCCGCCGCGAAGGCGACGAAGCGGATCATCAACGGCACGCGCATCTATCCGCCCCTCGACCGCGACGCCGCGTCCATCCTGGCCGCGGCCGCGCCGATCATCCAGGCCGCGCCCGCGACGCAGGCCGCGCGATGACGCCGGCCCGATCGCGGCCGGTCCGGGAGTCCGGTCGTCGGCGGTCGATATCCTGCCGAAACCGCTCGAAGCGCCTCGGAAACTGGAACCGAGCCGGCGGAAGATTGTCGAGCCTTCCCGTCCGGACCTGCCGAGACTGATCGGGCCGCCACGAACTGTCCGGGATTCGCGCCGCCGCGCCGCCGATTAACCACCCATTAACCATACCAGAGATTGTATTAGCTATTGCCAAAATCCCGCCAGGGTAGAGCCATCATGGTCGCGGCCCCCACAGCCACGTGGTCCCACATCCTCTCGCAGGTCGCCGACAGCCTGGACCGCTTCGTCGAGGGACCGTCCGCCGAGATCCTGAAGCTCAAGCCGTCCTTCGACACGGTCGAGGGGCCGGCCGCGCTGTCCGGGCCGCGCATCGAGCCCGTCGCGCACCCGCCGATCCTGCCGGACCCCGCGGTCAACGACGCGGGCCCTGCGCCGGTCCCCTGCGAGTCCGAGGCGGTGTCGGACTGGATGAGCACGCTCGACATCATCACCGGCATGGCCGGCCGCGCCGAAGCGCAGAAGCAGCGCCTGCAGGAGCAGAGCATGTCGCACGAGGCCGCCCTGGCCGCCGCGCAGCGCGCGCTGGCGGAGACCCGGCACCGCCTGCAACTGTCCGAGATGCGCGTCCGCGAGGTCGAGGCCCGCGCCGATATCCGGCTGCAGCGCGTCCAGGCCGAGGCGGACGCCCAGGTGCAGGACATCCGCGCGGAGGCCGAGGCGCGCGTCCGGACGATCCGCGCGGAGGCCGAAGCCTGGGTCCGGGCCGCCGAGGAGCAGGTCCGCGTCGCCGACCTGCGCGCGGAGACCGCGGAGAAGTGGCTCGGCCGGATCGACGCGGCCGCCAAGGCGCTCCTTCTGGGCGGCCACGTGAGCCGCGGGCCGGCGGGCGCCTGAGGCCGAGTGCCGGGGCCGGACCATGGCCGCGCCGGGCACCCGGCCCCTCCGCGGCGCCGCTTCGGGCCGTCCGCCGGGACCCGTTTCCGGACGCGCTCCGCGCCGAGGACGAAGCGCCGCGGTCTCCCGCGCGGTCGAGGCCGGCTCGCCGATCCGCGGGTGGACCGTACCGATCCGGTCTGTCGCCGTCGCGGCACTCGCCCTGGCGCTGCCCCTCTGCGGCTGCGTCTCCGGCCGCGCCCCGTCCGCTGACATCGCCGTGGCGGAGCCTCCGACGGCCGCGCCGGCCGCGGCGCGGCCGCCCGATCCGGCCCTCGACCCGGCCCTCGATCCGGCCATCGTCGCGGATTCGTCCGGGTGGCGCCTGCGGCTCACCCACCTCTGAGGCGCGGCCTTCCCGGCACGGCCGATCTCTCGGCGGCCTCCGCGCCCGCTCAGAGTCCGAACGTCACCCGACCGCTTTCATCGATCCGCCAGGCCGGGTTCCAGGCGATCTCCCAGGCATGTCCGTCCGGATCGCTCAGATATCCGCGGAATCCGCCGTGGGGCGGTTCGTCGGCCGCGCGCAGGAGCGTCCCGCCCGCCGCGACGAGCCGCGCGATGGTGGGCGCGACGTCGCCGCGGTTCGGGACATTGTGGGCGAGGCAGAACGCGCTCGGGCTCGGTTCGCTCGCGCGCCGCATGTCCTGGTCGAGGTTGGGGTTCTGCCAGGTTCCGAGCATGAACCCGTTCATCTGGTAGAAGACGATCTCGTCGTTCTCGAACACGGGAGCCCAGCCGAAGCCGTCGCCGTAGAAGGCGCGCGACCGGCCGAGCGATGAGACGCCGAGCGTGATGACCGAGATCTGCTGCTGCATCGTCGGATCCTAGCATCCGACACGGGCGCGTCGCGCGAAATCTCGAAGGCCTTGCGCCGTCGACACGATGCCAGTCGGCCAGCGCACGCGGTGGACGGGCCCATTCTCCGGCCGCGCGCTCGGCGCCGACGCGCCGCTCTCTCGATCCTCGGTCTTACAGAATGTTCACGTCGTCGAAGGGCAATTGTCAGCTAGGAAGTGCAACCCGGGAAACGGTCAGGGATTGACGAGGGGGAGAAGACTTGAAGAGCTCTCAGGCCCCGGCAGAGGGCGATCCACTGCAGAGAGTCGAGACGATGATCGATCCTGGCACTTTCCGCGAAGCCATTCTAGCTGTGGTTGTTCTTGGAGGAGGGGCTCTCGTGGTCGAACAGTACATCCGCACCCGCGCCTGGCCGCGCTCCCGGCAGAATGGCCCGGATTGCGGGGAGCGCACGCGCTGAGCCGCGCGCGACCCCGAACGATCCGGCGACGGAGCGGAGATCTCCGAGGCGGTCGGCACGAACCTCGAGGATCTCTGCGGCGGCGCGCGCGGGAGCGTCCGCCCGGATCGCGGCTGCCGCGCGGCGGCCGTGACGGAGGTCGACCGGGTTCGTCCGATACTGCCGGACGTCGCGGGTCGTAAGCAACGCGGTCCACGAATATTGCTCGCCGACCGCGTCGTCGCCTATTCTCGACGCTGAAGGCCCGCCAGGACCGGCCGGCGAATGAGGGCGCGATCATGGGCGCGAACATGGGCGCGAACCGGCGACACGCGGTCCCGGACTTCTCAGGCTACCCGGACCTCGTCGTGATCTATCTCGGGATGAAGGTCCGCACCCTGGCCGGCGTGAAGACCCTGCTCGGCTTCGGGCCGCGGATCGACAGGGTCGGCGCGGCGCGGCCAGAGGGCCTCCTGCACTACGAGAACAACATCATCTTCAGCCTGCGCCCGCTCCATGTCGGCATGCGCTGGTATTGGCGGGACATGGACAGCATGGTCGCGTGGTCCAAGTCCGAGCCGCACCGGATCTGGTGGCGGGATTTCCTGCGCGACACCCGCGGCGTCGGCATCTGGCACGAGACCTACCACATGCGCGGCGGCATGGAGGCGATCTACCACGACGTGGCCGAGCCGGTCGGATTCGCGGCGTTCATGCCGATGCAGGAGGCAAGGGGCTCGCTGGCGGCCCGGCACGGGCGTTACGCCTCGTCCGACCTGCGCGACCTCCCCGCCGACAACGCGCCGGACGCCGCAGTCCCGCGCTGAGGCGCCGGCCGCCCGGCCGGAGTTCCGGTGCGGCGGATGAGCCGTGCGCGACGCGGGGTCCGCCCGTGCGCACGGTTCGGCTGGACACCGGCCCGCGCGGAAGGCACGGAGCGGATCAGGCACGATGACGGTCGGTTCGATGAGACAGGGTACCCTGCGCCTCGGCGCGTTCTTCTACGCGACCGGCCACCACGTCGCCGGCTGGCGCCATCCCTCCAGCGAGGCCGACGGCGGGCTCGTCCTGGAGCGCTACGTCGGCTGGGCGCAGCGCGCCGAGGCCGCGAAGTTCGACCTCATCTTCCTGGAGGACGGGAGCGGGATCCGCGACCTCGACCTGCGGTCGAGCGAGCGCACCGCGCGCTCGACCCATTTCGAGCCGCTGACGCTGCTGTCGGCCCTCGCGGCGGTGACGCGCCGGATCGGTCTCGTCGCCACCACCTCCACCAGCTTCAACGAGCCCTTCAACGTCGCGCGCCGGTTCGCCTCCCTCGACCATCTCAGCGGCGGGCGCGCCGGCTGGAACCTCGTGACCTCCGCGACCGACGCGGAGGCGGCGAATTTCGGCGGCGACCGGATCGGCCGTCACGCCGACCGCTACGAGCGCGCCGAGGAATTCGCGGACGTGGTCCTCGGCCTCTGGAACACCTGGGACGACGGCGCCGTGATCATCGACCGCGCGAGCGGCCAGTTCTCGAAGCCGGACGGCTTCCGCCCGCTGGATCACCGGGGCAAGCATTTCGAGGTCCGCGGTCCGCTCAACATCTCGCGGACGCCGCAGGGCCAGCCCGTGCTGGTGCAGGCCGGCGCTTCCGGGCCCGGCAAGGACCTCGCGGCGCGGACCGCCGAGATCGTCTTCACCGCGAACCAGACGCTGGAGGAGGCGGTCGAGTTCTACGGCGATCTCAAGGGGCGCATGCCCGGCTTCGGTCGTGCGCCGGATGATCTGAAGATCATGCCCGGCCTGTTCCCCGTCGTCGGGCGCAGCGAGGCCGAGGCGCGGGCGAAGTTCGAGGCGCTGCAGGACCTGATCGACCCGGTGGTCGGGCTGGCGCTGCTCGGTCGCATGATCGGCGGCCACGATCTGTCGGGCTACGATCCCGAGGGGCCGGTGCCGGAGTTGCCCGAGACCGAAGGCATCAAGTCCCGCCAGCAGCTCATGTTCGACCTCGCCCGCCGCGAGGGCCTGACCCTGCGCCAGCTCTACCTGCGCATCGCCGGCGCGCGCGGCCACTCGCAGATCGTCGGCACGCCGGCCCAGATCGTTGACGAGATGGAGGCGCGGTTCCGGGCCGGCGGGGCGGACGGCTTCAACATCATGCCGCCGACGCTGCCCGGCGGCCTCGACGACTTCATCGCGCTGGTCCTGCCGGAGCTGCGGCGGCGCGGCCTGTTCCGCACCGAGTACGAGGGCCGGACGCTGCGGGACCATCTCGGCTCGCGCCCTCCGGCCGGGTTCGGCCCCGGTCGGGCCGCGGTGTAGCGGCGGGCCTCTTCCCGGGTCCGATCGGGCGAGGCGTCGCGACCCCCTGCGGCGTCTCGGCCCGCATCATGATTGCGCACAAGCGATCCCCGCTGTGGTACAGCCACGCCACGAGGGCCGAAGGCCGCCATCGGCGAGTCGTGACAGGGGCGACCGGGCATTGACGGATCAGCAGGAACGCACGCGTTTCGAGGCGGAATTCGCCCGCACCGACGCGAGCACCGACCCCTTCGTCTCCGCCGTCCGGGCGACGCGGATGCCGATGCTGATCACCGATCCCCATCAGCCGGACAACCCCATCGTCTTCGTCAACGCCGCCTTCTCCAAGTTGACCGGCTACGGCCACGACGAGATCATCGGCCGGAACTGCCGGTTCCTTCAGGGGCCCGAGACCAGCAAGGCCGACATCGCGAAGATCAGGGCGGCGATCGCCCGCCGCGTGCCGATCGAGATCGAGCTCCTGAACCATAAGAAGAACGGCGAGCTCTTCTGGAACCGGCTGCTGATCTCGCCGGTCTTCGATCGCGACGGGGAGCTCACCTACTTCTTCGCGTCGCAGTTCGACGTGACGCTGGAGCGGGAGAAGCTCGCGCGGATGCAGCGCGACCGGGAGGCGCTCGAGCAGGAGATCGAGCGCCGCACCAGCGACCTCACCCGCAGCGAGGAGCGGCTGCGATTCATCCTGAAGGCCGGACGTTTCGGCTCGTGGACCCTCGATCTCGCCGACATGCGGCTCGTGGCCTCCGAGACCTGCAAGGAGAATTTCGGGCGGGTGCCGGGCGAGGCGTTCAGCTACGAGGACCTGATCGCCGCGATCGAGCCCGAGGACCGGCCGCGCATGCAGGCGGCGGTGCAGACCTCGATCCGCGAGCACAGCGACTACGACATCGAGTACCGGGCGCGCACGCCCGGCGGCGAGCTTCGCTGGCTGCAGATCCGGGGTCAGACCTTCTACGACTCGGTCGGGCAGCCGCTGAGCATGGCCGGCGTCTCCATCGACGTGACCGAGCGCAAGCGCGCGGAGGAGCACCGCGCCCTCCTGGCCGACGAGTTGAATCACCGGGTGAAGAACTCGATGGCGACCATGCAGTCGATCGCGCACCAGACCCTGCGCAACGCCGCCTCCCTGGAGGAGGCGCACAGGACCCTCGACGCGCGGCTGCACTCGCTCTCGGCGGCCCACGACGTCCTGACCCGCCAGAGCTGGATCGGGGCCACGCTCGACGTCATCGTGGAGGGCACCCTCCAGGCGTTCCGGGGCGGGGCGGGCCAGCGCTTCCTGATCAACGGACCGGAGGTGTGGCTGACGCCGCGCCTGACGCTCGCCTTCACGATGGCGCTGCACGAACTGGCGACCAACGCCGTGAAGTACGGCGCCCTGTCGAACGACCGGGGGCGAGTGGTCCTGAACTGGGACGTGGTCGACGGGGCGACGCCGGCCCGTCTCTGGTTCCGCTGGGAGGAGGTCGGCGGACCCGCGGTGACGGCACCGGCCCGCGGCGGGTTCGGCACGCGCCTCATCGAGCGGGCGCTGGCCGCCGAGATGGGCGGCTCGGCCGAGATCGAGTACCGCCCCCGCGGCGTGGTCTTCACGCTGGACGCGCCGCTGCCCGACCGCGCGCCCGCCGCGGCGGAGGCGACGGTCTGAGGATCGCGTGCCGCGGGCCCGCCGCCGGTCAGGTCATGCGGGTCAGGACGGTCTCGTTCCAGAGCCTGCGGTGCAGGAACGCCATCGCGGCGTGGCCGAGCACGACGACGAGGAGCGTGAAGCCCAGCCAGTAGTGGAACAGGTCGGCGGGCAGCATCATCCACTCGATCTTCGTCTCGCGGGCCGGCATCACGGGGATGCCGTAGGGCGCGAAGGGCTTGCCCGATCCGTACTGGCGCAGCAGCGCGAGGCTCGGGACCAGGACCATCAGGAGATAGATCAGGCCGTGACCGGCCGCGACCGCGCGCCCCGGCGCGCCCGGATGGGCGGGGCGCCGGTGAAGGTTCGCGAGGCCCCACACCCCGCGCAGGAGCACGAGCAGGAACAGGGTGAAGCCGAGGGTGAAGTGGCTGCCGCCGACGAGGCGGGTGAGCGCCGCATCGCCGATCGTGACGTAGAGCAGCGCCCCGGCGAACTGCCAGGCGAACAGGGCCGCCATCACCCAGTGGAAGCCGCGGCTGACGCGGCCGTACCGCTCCGGCGTGTCCAGCCAGACGGTCCGCGATGCGGTGGCGTGGCCGCTCTGCCCCGTCACGCGGCGTTCTCGGTCCAGAGGTCACCGGCCAGGCCGTCCCCGCGCAGGATCTCGGAGGCCGCGCTGGTGAGCGCGTGATCCGGTCCGGGCTGGCGCAGGTAGGTGGCGAGATCGCGCGACAGCCGCTCCAGCGGATGGCCGCGCAGGAAGCCCTGGAGGCCGACCGAGCGCTGGGCCAGCTGGAGGATGTCGAGGCCGGCGCGCTCGACCGCGAGGCGGACCAGGTTGATGTAGGCGACGACGCGCTCCGGCGGCATCGCCGCGTCCGACGCGACCTGCGCCCCGCGCTCGACCCAGAGACGCGCGCCCTCGACCGCGATGGCACCCTCGCCGAGGCGCGCCAGCTGGTGCGGATCGCTCCCCCGGCCGAGGCGGCGCAGATGGCCGCGCCAAGCATCGAACACGGCCTCGATGCCGCCGAGTTGCACCGCCGCGAAGCGCCACGCGCCGCCCGAGAAGGCCGGCTGCCGGAAGTAATCGTCGGGCTGGCCGAGGATATCGTCGGCCGCGAAGGCGAGGCCGGTGAAGTCGATCGTGCCGGTCGCCGAGGCGCGCATGCCCTGCGCCCGCCACGCCGAGAGATCGGACCGCGTGCCGGCGTCGAGCGGCACCACCATCATCGCCGTGCCGCCCTGTCCCGGATGCCGGGCGGTGACGAGGGCGCGGGTGACGAAGCCGGCGCCCGACGCGAAGGTCTTCACGCCGCGGAGATGGCCGTCAACGTCCGAGGCCTCGATCGTGAGGCCGCCTTCCCCCGGCTCGGTGTTCCAGACACCGAACAGGTGGCCGGCGCGCGCGGCGGCGAACAGGCGGACGCGCTGGGCGGGTGAGCCGTACCGGGCGACGAGCTGGAGGGCGTTGACGTGACCCTCGTAGAGCCGGCCGAGAGCGAGGCTTCCGTAGCCGACCAGCCGCAGAACCTCCGCCAGGGCACCGGCGCCCGGCTCCGTGCCGAGGCCCGCGCCGCCGTGATCCACCGGCACGGGCGCGGCGAGCAGCCCCAGGCGGGCGAGATCGGCGATGTCATCCAGTGGGAAGCCGTCGTCGTGATCCTGGGCGTCGGCGCGCGCGGGCGCCGACGCGGCGATCGCGCGCGCGGCCGCCTCGGAATCGTAGACGGGATCCAGGCGGGTCCACTGATCCATGCGCCTGACTCCTCTCAGAGCGCCACCGCGTCGACATCCAGGCGAATGGCCGCTGAGGGGCGGTTGCCCACGGTCGCGCGCTCGGGTCTCGTCACGTATGGGCCCCCATTGCCCGCAGAAGATGCGGAAGATCCTAAAAAACTAACCTAAGACTGAGCCATCCTTTCCCCGGCCGCGGCTGCGACCAATGCGACCGTCGTCGATCCGGGCTGCTCTCAGTTCAGCGTCCGGTTGGCGCGCAGCCGCGCCACGGCCAGGTCGACGAACGTCCGCACCTTCGCGGGCGCGTGCCGGCCTTCCGGGTACAGGACGTGGACCGGCAGCGGCGCTTCCTCGTAGTCGGCGAGTACGATCTGCAGGTGGCCGTCCCGCAGGTCCGGGCCGATCTGGTAGTTCAAGACACGCGCCAGCCCCCAGCCCGACCGTGCGGCGCCGATCGAGACCTCGTTGGTGTTGCCCTCCAGAGTGGGGCGGACGACCACCCGCTCGTTCCGGCCGAACCGCCACTCCGGCGACGCGAAGGCCCCGGTGGAGACGGCGATCCGGTGGCGCTTGAGATCCGCCGGGGTCGCCGGCACGCCGTGCCGCGCGAAGTAGTCCGGGGCGCCGCAGATGACGTGGCGCACCGACCCGACCCGAGCGGCCGTGAACCCAGAATCGGTCAGGTGGCCGATGCGGATCGCCACGTCGATTCCCTCCTCCACCATGCTGACCGGCCGGTCGACGAAGAGGGTCCGCGCCACCATGGTCGGGTAGGTGTCGAGGTAGTCGGTGACGATCGGGAGCACGTGCATCCGTCCGAACAGGACCGAGGCCGTCACCGCGAGCGTGCCCGACGGTGTCGCGTTGGAGCCGGCCGCCGCCGATTCCGCCTCGGCGATGTCGGCCAGGATCCGCCGGCAATCCTCGTAGTACCGGCTGCCCGCTTCCGTGAGCTTCACGGAGCGGGTCGTCCGGATCAGGAGGCGGGCGCCGATGGTCTCCTCGAGTGCCGCCACGGCGCGCGTCACGGCCGGCGGGCTCATGTGCAGGAGGCGGGCGGTCTGCGCGAAGCTCGCCGTCTCGGCGACCTTCGCGAAGATGCGCATGGCCTGCCACCGATCCATAGCCTCGCTCCGGGTTCTCGCGGCCGGGTCGCGACGCTCACGCCCGATCCGGCCCGCCGCGTCGGCGTCCCGGCCGAACGGTCAGAAGCCGAAATGGCTCAGGCCCGGATGGTCGTCCGGCCGGCGCCCGAGGGGCCAGTGAAACTCGCGGTCCGATTCCGCGATCGGCAACGCGTTGATGCTGCTGTGCCGATAGCGCATCAGCCCGTCCTCGGCGAGGCGGACCTTCGTGATCGTGCTCTGCGCGTCGAAGGGCGGCGGCGGCGGCGGACGGGACAGGACGGGCTCCTTGTCCTCGGGGAAGGTTCAGCCCGGCTCCGGTAGCGGCGCAGGATGATCCGCCGGCGCCGGTCCCGCGAGGCGGAACACGGCGCGCGCCGTGCCGCCGCGCGCGTCAGAGCGCCAGCTGCACCCGGTCCGTGCCCTCCGCGGGCACCGCGGAGCAGATCAGCACCTCGTCCTCAGCCACCGGTGCGCTCGGTTCCCTCAGATAGGTCACCGCGCCGGCGAGCAGCTTGGTGCGGCAGGTCCCGCAGCTGCCCTCGCGACAGCTGAACTCCGGTGCGAGACCCCGCGCCTCTGCGAGGTCGAGGAGGCTGCCCGAATCCGGCGTCCAGCGCGCTTCCTTGCCGGTGTCGAGGAAGGCGACCGGCACCGTCTCCGTGGAGGCCGGTGGCCGCGGAGGCACGGCCGCCGCCGTTCCGGTGTCGCGGATGAGCCCCGAGGGACCGAACGCCTCCGCGTGAATCCGGTCGTCCGCCACGTTGTAGCCGCGCAGGCCATCATAGAGCGCCTGGGCGAAGGCCGACGGGCCGCACAGGTAGAAATCGTAATCCGCGAAGGCCAGGAACCGCGTGAGCATGGCCATGTCGATCCGGCCCGCGGCCTCGTAATCGACGCCAGCCGCGGCATCGGAGACATCGCTAAGGACGCGCACGATCCGCACGGCTCCCTGCGCCGCCGCGGCGAGTTCGGACAACTCCCGGTCGAAGGCGCGCTCGGCGCGGGTGCGGGCAGCGTAGACGAGCGTGGTCGGCCGGATCTTGCGGGTGCGCAGGCCCTCGTAGACCACGTGCCGGAGCATCGCGAGGAGCGGCGTGATCCCGACGCCGCCGGCGAGCAGCACGGCCGGGCGCGCCGCGCTCGCATCGAGGGTGAAGCCGCCGCCGGGCGCGCGCGCCTCGACGATGTCGCCGACCTGGACTCGGTCGTGAAGGTGCCGCGAGACGGTGCCGTCGCGCTTCACGCTGATCCGGTAGGTCGGGTCCGAGGGCGCGACCGAGAGCGTGTAGGTTCTTATGACCGACGCGTCTGCCCCCGGCAGCGTGACGCGGATCGGCAGGTGCTGGCCCGCGCGGTGCGGGAGCCGCCCGGCCCCGTCGTCCGGGGTCAGGTGGAAGGACCGGATCGTGCGGCTCTCGTCGACGATCTCGGCTACCCGGAACGGCCGCCACTGCGTCGCGCGCTCGGCCGCCCGGACGCGGTCGGCGGCCTCCGCCCAGTCGCCGGTCATCAGCGCGTTCGGCGACCAGCCGTCCGGCCGGAACGACCAGCGCAGCGGCAGGGCACCGCGTCGGCGGATCACCCGGCGCGGCCGGAAGCTCCAGAGCCGCTCGGCGCCCTGGAAGGCCGCGATCTCGGGCGAGTCCAGGATCACCGCGGCGTCGCCGGTCAGCTGCAGGAGATCGCCCGTCTCGAAATCGGTGAAGACCAGGCCGGCCCTGCCGTTCAGGAAGATGTTCCCGAGCGTGGCGAAGAACAGGTTGCCGGCGAAGTCGGGGATGGTCAGCGTGCCGTCCGCGGCGATGCGGACGAACCCCGCCTTGCCGCCGCGATGCGAGACGTCGACCTGGCGCCGGCCCTCCCGGTCGGCGTAGGAGGCCACGAAGAACGTGTCCGCCGCCGCGATCAGGCCGCGGGCTTCCGGGTCGAGCTCCGCGCTCTCCTCGGCGGGGGCCGGAGCGGGGGCGCCCGGCTCGCCGACGAAGCTCATGTCGCGCAGCTGGATGTATTGCGGGCAGTTCCCGAAGCTCTGGTCTACGGCGAAGTGCAGGGCTCCGCCGGCCGTGGAGCGGACGAGGCCGTTGACGCGGTTGCGGCGGCGGCTGTCCAGCGCGATCCCGAGGAGGCCGATTGCGTCGCCGTCGCCCGTGCCATCGGACGCGGGGTCGGCCGGGTCCGGCCGCGCGGCGATGTCGAGGGTCGTGGCGGTCGGCGAGGAGATGAAGCCGGGACCGCCGGCCAGGAGCGTGGCCCAGGCGTCGCCCTGCCGGTCGACGCTGCCCAGCACGATGAACGGGATCTCCGCGAAAAAGGCGCGATGCTGATCGGGCATGAAGTCCCGCACCACCCGCTGGCCGACCACCGCCATCCGGTCGGCGGCGCCGACCGTCTCCTGGATGGACGTCTCGCCGGCATGCCATGTCGTTAGCGTCGCAAGGGTCTGACCGTCAGCCATCTCCGCGCCCTCCACTCGTATCCGCCCCCGGGCGCGGGTGCGCCCGGGGCCTTCCGGTCACGCCGCGGCCGTGAGGCCCGCGGGGGTCTGGGCGAAGGGGACGAAGCCCGGCAGGCCCTCGATCCGGCGCAGGAAGGCCTCGACCCGCGGGTAGCCCGACAGGTCCACGTTCCCCTCCGGGGCGCGGGCGAGGTAGCTGTAAACCGCCACGTCCGCGACGGTCGGCTGCTCGGCCGCGAGCCAGTCCCGGCCGTCGAGATGCGCCTCGAGCCGCCCCAGGAGCGTGTGCGCCCGGGCGATCACCTCCTCCGGGTTGAACGTGGCGCCGAACACCGTGATCAGCCGCGCGGCCGCCGGCCCGTAGGCGAGTTCGCCCGCCGCGACCGAGAGCCAGCGCTGGACCGCCGCCGCGGCGCGCGGATCCTCGGGCAGCCAGTCGGACCGGCCGAGCCGCTTCGCCACGTAGACGAGGATGGCGTTGGAATCTGAGACGATCACGCCGTCGTCGTCGAGCACCGGCACCTGACCGAACGGGTTCATGGCCAGGAAGGCCGGCGTCTTGTGTCCGCCCGCCTTCAGGTCGACCTCGATCAGCTCGTGCGGGGCCTCGACCAGGGAGAGGAACAGGCGGGCCCGATGCGCGTGGCCCGAGAGGGGATGGTGGTAGAGCTTCATGACCGTGGATCTCCGTCGGGGGCCGGGATCGCCCCGGGCCGTGTGAGGAGAATGCCGCCGCGTTCGGGCGAGCAGAATAGGCGTTCTCCGCAGTTCATCATTCCGGAAATCGGAATAATCGCGCGGGCCAAAGGTGCCGAGCGATCCTGTGCCGACCTGGCGCGGCCGTCCTCCGCCTCGCCTCCGCGGGTACAAGCGCCGCGGACGGGCTTGGCACAGACGCCGATCAGCGACCCGGGAAGCAATCATCAAGACGCCGGTTCCGAAAAGACTGCGCGGGACTTGACACCGAGGCCATTACCGAGGAGCCTAGTTTTCAGGCGCGGGGCAAAGCTGCCCAGTTTCGCGCCAATACGTCACCATCTTTCACGGCGATGCCGCCCGCAGTGCTTCCGCACTGGCGGGCTTTTTGCGTTCTGAAGGATTGCATGGGCCTCAGCCATCACCGCATCGGCATCCTGTTCTCCGCGGACGGACCCTACGGTCTCGTCGGGCGGGCGATGCTGAACGGCGCGCTCCTGGCAGTCGACGAGGTGAACGCGCGGGCCGACTGCGTCCTGGAGCCGGTGATCCGCGATCCGCAGGGCGCCCTCGCGGGCTACGTCGCCGGCGCCGAGCGGCTCCTCGACGCAGGGATCCGCCACGTCGTCGGCTGCTACACCTCGTCGAGCCGCAAGGAGATCATCCCGATCTTCGAGAAGCGAGACGCCCTGCTCTGGTACCCGTCGCATTACGAGGGCTTCGAGACCTCGGCGAACGTGGTCTACACCGGGGCGGCGCCGAACCAGCACATCGTCCCGCTGGTGCGGCACCTCCTCGCCCGGGGCGGCCGCACCGCCTTCTGCGTCGGCTCCAACTACATCTGGGCCTGGGAAAACAACCGGATCCTGCGGGAGACGCTGGCGATCGCCGGCGGCGGGGTCGCGGGTGAGCGCTATCTCGCGGTGGGCGAGACCGTCTTCGATCAGGTGATCGAGGCGATCCTGGCCGCGAAGCCGGACTTCGTCTTCAACACGCTGATCGGCATCTCGGCGTACCGGTTCTTCCGCGACTTCCGGAGTGCCTGCGCGGCGCGCGGCATCGACCAGGCGCGGACCATGCCGGTGGCGAGCTGCAGCCTCGCCGAGCCGGAACTGGAGGCGATCGGGCCGGAGGCGGTCGACGGCCACCTGTCCTCCAGCGTCTACTTCACGTCGATCGACACGCCCCGCAACCGCGCCTTCATGGCGGCCTACGCGGCGCGCTTCCCCGCAGGCCCGACCCCCTCGGCGGATGCGGAATCCTCGTACATCGCGGTGCATCTCCTGGCGCGGGCGCTGGCGCGGGCCGGGACCGAGGAGGCCGCGACGGTGCGCCGGGCGGCCTGCGCCGACGAGTTCGAGGCGCCCCAGGGACCGGTGCGCCTCGACGAGACGACCCTCCACGCCTGCCTGACTCCCCGGATCGGCCTCTCGACGGCGGCGGCCCGCTTCACCATCGTGGCGCAGGCCGAGGCGCCGGTCGCGCCGGACCCCTACCTGGTGCGCAGCGATCCGCGCGTCGTGCCGGTGAGCCGGCGCCCGCACCTGAAGGTGGTGCCATGAGGACGCCCCGGCTGATCCAGAATTTCAGCGGTGCGCAGGCCCTGCTGATCGCGCCGCAGAGCACCGCCACGGACGTCCTGGCGGGCACCCTGATGAAGCTCGGGCTCACCGTGGCCTCGGTCGTCCCGGCCGGCGAGGCGCCGTGGCTCGATTTCGAGATCCTCGACCCCGAGCACCACATCGTCATCGTGGACGGCGACCTGCCGCTGCCGGGCCTCGCGGCGAGCGCCGTGCCTGACCTGCCGCCGGTCCCGGTGGTCGGGCTCGTGGGCGTCGAGGCGCCGAGCCGCCTCAAGGGGCTGCTCCAGCTCGGCGCGACCGGCCTGCTGCGCAAGCCGATCCACGGCGCCTCGGTCTACGCCGCCCTGTTTCTGGCGGTGAACGAGCACAACCGGCGCCGTCTCCTCGAAGAACGCCTTGCTCGCCACGAGGAGCGGAGGCGCGGTCGGCGCCACGTCGTCAAGGCGATCCTCCGGCTGATGCAGGAGCACGGCCTCGACGACGACGCGGCCTACGAGACGCTGCGGCGCGACGCCATGCGCGCCCGGCAGCCCCTGGAAGCCTACTGCGAGGCGCTGGTCCGCACCCGTCCGTCCGTCGCCGCGCCGGCCCGCTCGCCGCGGCTGGCCCGATCCTGAAGCACGCACTCCACCCCGTAGACGAGGACGACCCGATGACGAGAATGCCCCGCGGATCCCGCTTGTCCGCCCTCGCGGCCGCCCTGCTCGCGAGCGTATGCCTGGCCGCCCCGGCGGCGCGCGCCGCCGACCCGATCAAGCTCGGTGTCCTCGAGGACCAGTCCGGCGACTTCGCGGTCGCCACCATCGGCAAGGTCCACGGCATCCAGCTCGCCGCGGACGAGATCAACGCGGCGGGCGGCATCGCCGGGCGCAAGCTGGAGCTCGTGATCTACGACACGCAGTCCGACAACACGCGCTATCAGGAATTCATGCGCCGGGTGCTCCAGCGCGACAAGGTCAACGCCGTCTTCGCGGGCTTCTCTAGCGCGTCCCGCGAGGCCTACCGGCCGATCGTCGACCAGCTCGACGGCTTCGCGTTCTACAACAACCAGTACGAGGGCGGCGTCTGCGACGGTCACATGGTCGTCACGGGCGCGGTGCCGGAGCAGCAGTTCTCGACGCTGATCCCGTGGATGATGGAGAAGTTCGGCAAGCGGGTCTACACGATCGCGGCCGACTACAATTTCGGTCAGATCTCGGCCGAGTGGGTGCGCAACATCGTCAAGGAGAACGGCGGCGAGATGGTCGGGGAAGAATTTATCCCCCTCGGCGTGTCGCAGTTCTCGCAGACGATCCAGAACATCCAGAAGGCCAAGCCCGACATCCTGATGACCCTGCTCGTCGGGACGGCGCAGGCCTCCTACTACGAGCAGGCGGCGGCCGCGAACCTGAAGGTGCCGATGGGCTCCTCGGTCAACATCGGCCAGGGCTACGAGCACAAGCGCTTCCAGCCCCCGAGCCTCGCCAACATGTACGTGACCACGAACTACATCGAGGAGGTCGACAGCCCGTCGAGCAAGGCCTTCCTGGCCAAGTGGAAGGCGAAGTTCCCGAACGAGCCCTACGTGAACCAGGAGGCCGAGAACTCCTACCTCGCGGTCTACCTCTACAAGCAGATGGTCGAGCGGGCGAACGGCTCGACCAAGCGCGCCGATCTGCGCAAGGTCATCGCGGCGGGCGACGTCTGCGTCGACGCGCCGGAGGGCAAGGTCTGCATCGACCCGAAGAGCCAGCACGCCTCCCACACGATCTACCTCGCGAAGGTCGACGAGAAGCACGCGATCTCCTTCCCGAAGACCTGGGACAACATCCAGCCCTACTGGCTCGGGAAGGCCGGCTGCGACCTGACGCAGAAGGATCCGATGGCGCAGTACACGCCGAGCAACCCGCCGAAGCCCTGACCTGCCGGGTCGGGAATCCGCGCGCCGCGGCCCCGGGCCGGAGACGACGCGACATCGCCGGGGCCGAGGCCCCGGCCCACAGCCATCACGATCGGGCCTCCGGATGGATCTGCTGACTCACGCCTTCACGTTCCTCTACCAGATCGGCGACGCGTTCTCGTTCCTGGTCCTCTCCGCCTGCGGCCTCGCGGTGGTGTTCGGCATGATGGGCGTGATCAACCTCGCGCACGGCGAGCTGATCATGTGCGGCGCCTACGTCACGGCGGCGTCCACGCGGGCTGGGCTGCCGCTGCCGCTGGGCATCCTGGCCGGCGCACTCGTCGCCGGGGCCGTCGGCATGGTGATGGAGCGCCTCGTCATCCGCCACCTCTACGGGCGGCCCCTCGACACGATCGTGGCGACCTGGGGCATCAGCCTCGCGGCGACGCAGGGCACGCTGATCCTGCTGGGCTCCAGCATGCCGGGGATCGGCACTCCGCTCGGCAGCTTCACGGTCGGCGGCTACTCCTATTCGACCTACCGCGTCGTGCTGATGGTCGCCGCCGTGGCGGTGCTGGCCGGGCTCTACCTCGCCTTCAACGCCACCCGCTTCGGGACGCTCGCCCGCGCCACCATCCAGGTGCCGCACATGGCCGAGGCCCTCGGCGTCGACACCCGCACGGTATACGCCCTGACCTTCGGCCTCGGCGCGGGGCTGGCGGGCCTCGCGGGCGGGCTCTACGCGCCGACCATGACCATCGTGCCGACCATGGGGACGACCTTTATCATGGAGGCCTTCGTCACCGTGGTGGTCGGCGGCGCCGACATCTTCCTCGGCACGGCGCCGGCGGCGCTCGTGCTGGGCACGGTGCGGGCGCTGCTCACGACGTGGCAGGGCCAGCTCTTCGGCCAGATCGGGCTCCTCGTCGCGGTGATCCTCGTGATCCGGGTGCTCCCGCGGGGCATCTCGGGCCTGATCCTGCGCGAGCGGGCCTGAGGCCATGGCGATGATTCCGGCCATGTTCTCGGCGAAGACCCTGCTCCGGCGCCTCGAGGGCCCGCAGACCCTGGGGCGCGGCCCGACCTTCTGGACCGCCTTCGCCCTCGCGGTGGCGGCCGCCGTGGCCTACCCGTGGTTCGCGGACGGCTACACGGTCGGCAACACCGCCTACTTCTTCTGCTGGGTGTTCATGGCGCTCGGCCTGTGCCTGATCTGGGGCTACGGCGGCGCGCTCAGCTTCGGCCAGACCGCCTTCTTCGGCCTCTCCGGCTACGCCTACGGCGTGCTCACGCTCAATGTCGGCGCGGCCTACGGCTTCACCCTCGCGGCCCTGGTGCTGGCGGTGGCGCTCTCGGCCGTGATGGCGGCGCTCCTCGGCTACTTCCTGTTCTTCGGCCGGATCGGCGGGGTGTTCCTCGGCATCATCACCCTGTCGGTGACGCTCGCCCTGGAGCGCTTCATGGCGCAGACCGCCGGCCCGGAATGGAAGATCGGGGCGGCGCGGCTCAACGGCTACAACGGCATGAGCGGCATGCCGCCCCTGACGGTGCCGTGGCTCGACGGCGACGTCGTGCTGTTTCCCGACGTCGCCCTCTACTACGGCCTCCTGGGCCTCCTGATCGTCGTCTACCTCGCGCTGCGCATCCTGGTGAACGCCCGGTTCGGCAACGTGCTGGTGGCGATCCGCGAGAACCCGGAACGGGCCGAGATGCTCGGCTACGACGTGCGGCGCTACCAGCTCGCCGCCTTCGTGATCGGCTCGGCCCTCGCGGGGCTGAGCGGCACCCTCTACACCGCCTGGGGCCAGTACATCACGCCCTCCAGCATGGGGCTCACCGCCGCCGCGCTGCCGGTGATCTGGGTCGCGGTCGGCGGCCGCGGCGACCTGACGGCCACGCTCATCGGCACGCTCGTGGTCCTCGGCGGCTTCCAGGCGCTGACGATCTACGGCAGCCAGTACGCCTTGGTGGTGATGGGCCTGCTCCTCGTCGTGGTGGTGCTGGCGGCGCCCGACGGCCTCGTGGGAGCGGCCATGCGCGGGCTCGGGCGCCTCCGCCGCCGGGAGGCGGGCCGATGAATCCGCTGCTCGAGACCCGCGATCTGAGCAAGCATTTCGGCGGGCTGCACGTCACCAACGACGTGAACTTCGCCCTCGCGGCGGGGGAGATCCACTGCCTGATCGGGCCGAACGGCGCCGGCAAGAGCACCTTCTTCCGCCTGCTGCTCGGCGAGTACACGCCGGAGCGGGGGCAGATCCTCTACGCCGGCGAGGACATCACCGCGCTCAAGCCCTTCGCGCGGATCCGGCGGGGCATGAGCGTCAAGTTCCAGGTGCCGGGCATCTTCCCGAGCCTGTCGGTGGCGCACAACCTGGAGATAGCCCTGCAGCACCATCTCGAGGGCGCCTCGCTCGGTGCCGAGATCCGCCGACTGCTCGCCTTCCTCAATCTCACCGCGGCGGCCTCCGACCGCGCCGGCAACCTCAGCCACGGGCAGAAGCAGTGGCTGGAGATCGGCATGGCGATCAGCCTCAAGCCGCGCCTGCTCCTCCTCGACGAGCCCACCGCCGGGATGTCGCCGGACGAGACCTTCGCCACCGGCGCGATGGTGCAGGCGCTCAACCGCGACGGCGTCGCCGTGCTGGCCATCGAGCACGACATGGCCTTCGTCCGGCAGATCGCCCAGCGGGTGACCGTGCTCCATGTCGGGCGCATCTTCGCTCAGGGCACCACCGACGCGATCATCGCGGACGAGCGAGTCGCCGCGATCTACCTCGGGGAAGCGGACGCGCCGCCGCTGCGGAGGGTCGCCGATGCCTGAGGCGCTCCTCGCGACGACCGGCCTCCGCGCCGGCTACGGCGGCAAGCCCGTGCTGCAGGGCGTCGACCTCGCGGTCCGGCCCGGCGAGATCGTGGCGGTGATCGGCCGCAACGGCGTCGGCAAGTCGACGCTGATGCGCAGCCTCGTCGGGCTCCTGCCCGCCTCCGCGGGCGGCATCGCGTTCCGGGGTGCGGCGGTCGAGGGGCTCGCCGCCCACCGGCGCGCCCGCCTCGGCATCGGCTACGTGCCGCAGGGCCGCGACGTCTTCCCGCGCATGAGCGTCGCCGACAACCTGACGGTCGGCGCGTCGCTGCTGCCGAAGGGGGAGCGGCCGGATTACGAGCGCGCCTTCGGGCCTTTCCCGATCCTGCGGGAGCGGCGCGGGCAGCGGGCGGGGACGCTCTCGGGCGGCCAGCAGCAGCAGCTCGCCATCGGCCGCGTCCTCGTCGGCGGGCCTGCGCTGATCCTCCTCGACGAGCCCTCCGAGGGCATCCAGCCCTCGGTGGTGCAGCAGATCGGCCGCACCCTGGTCGATCTCAACCGCCGCACCGGGGTGACGATCGTGTTCGTGGAGCAGAACCTCGACCTGATCCGCGCCATGGCCCAGCGCAGCTACGTCATGGACAAGGGCCGGATCGTCGCGGAGCTGACGGCCGGTGACCTCGACGACCGCGACCTCGTGCGGCGCCACCTCGCCGTCTGACGACACGGCAGACAACCAAGGGAGAGACGACCATGCAGTGGCTCGACCAGTCCATCATGGCCCGCAAGGGCGTCGCCGGCGGCAAGCCCGGCCGGGAGCACACGATCACCGAGGCCGAGCAGGGCCGCTACCACTACGTCTACGGGCCCTTCGCCGAGCCGGTGCTGACCGTCGATCCCGGCGCCGTCGTCACCGTCGAGACGCACGACGCCTTCGAGGGCAAGATCCGCCACGAGACCGACAGCCCGACGCAGATCCTGAACTTCCCGTACCTCAACCCGCAGAACGGGCCGATCTACGTCAACGGCGCCGAGAAGGGCGACTGCCTCGCGGTGGCGATCCGCTCGATCCGGCCGCGCGGCCCGCAGCCCTGCGGCACGACGCTGATCATGCCGGAATTCGGCGGCCTCGTCGCCACCGGCGACACCGCGCTCCTCAATCCGCCGCTCCCCGAGCGGGTGCGCAAGCTCGAGGTCACGGCCGAGACCGGCGTGCGCTGGAACGACCGGATCACGCTGCCCTACCAGCCGTTCATCGGCACGATCGGCACCTCGCCGGAGATCGAGGCGATCTCCTCGCTGCAGCCGGACTATTACGGCGGCAACATGGACCTGCCGGACGTCGGCGTCGGCGCGGTGATCTACCTGCCGGTGAATGCGAAGGGCGCGCTCCTCTACCTCGGCGACTGCCACGCCGCGCAGGGCGACGGCGAACTCTGCGGCGTCGCGGTGGAGCACCCGACCCACACGACGGTGCAGATCGACCTGATCAAGGGCTGGACCTTCCGCTGGCCGCGGCTCGAGACCGAAGACTTCTACATGACGATCGGCTCGTCCCGGCCGATGGAGGACGCGGCGCGCATCGCCTACCGGGAGCTGATCCGCTGGCTCGCCGCCGATTTCGGCTTCGACGAGATCGACGCCTACATGCTGCTCACGCAGTGCGGGCGCGTGCGGCTCGGCAACATGGTCGATCCGAAATACACGCTCGGCGCCTCGATCACGAAGGCGATCGCCCACGCCTGACCGGCGACGGAGGAGGACGGCATGGATCTCGGGCTCAGAGGCCGCCGCGCGCTGGTGACCGGCGGCACCAAGGGCATCGGCGCGGCGATCGTCGACCTGCTGGCCGACGAGGGGGCGGCGGTCGCCCTCTGCGCCCGCAGCGCCGCGGAAGTCGCCGCCAAGGTGGCGGCCCTGCGCGCCCGGGGCGTCGCGGCGACCGGGCGCGCCGTCGACGTCGCCGATTCCGCCGCGCTGCGCGGCTGGGTCTCCGAGGCCGCGGAGGAACTCGGCGGCCTCGACATCGTGGTGCCCAACGTGAGTGCCCTCGCGGTCGGCAGCGACGAGGCGGCGTGGCGCAGCGGCTTCGCCGTCGACATGATGGGCACCGTCTCGGCGGTCGAGGCGGCGATGCCTTACCTCGAGCGCTCCGAGGCCGGCGCGATCGTCGTCATCTCCAGCGTCTCCGGGCGGGAGATCGACTTCGCGGCCGGTCCCTACGGCGCCTTCAAGGCTGCGCTGATCCACTACGCGCAGGGGCTGGCCTTCCAGCTCGCGCCGCGGAACATCCGCGCGAACTCGGTCTCGCCCGGCAACACCTACTTCGCGGGCGGCGTCTGGCACCAGATCGAGACCGGCAACCCGGCGCTGTTCGCCGAGGCACTCCGGCTGAACCCGACCGGCCGGATGGCGCGGCCGGAGGAAGTGGCCCGCGCGGCCGTCTTCCTGGCCAGCCCGGCCGCGAGCTTCATCACCGGCACCAACCTCGTGGTCGACGGCAGCCTGACCCGCGGCGTGCAGTTTTGACGCCGACCGGCCTCGCCCCGCACCGGGACACCTGCGACGTCCGAAGCACACCCGGCGCGTTCAGTACGGTCGTTCAGCGACGAAGTCCGGAGATCGCGAGGACTCACCACACTTGCGACGCATTTCGGCCGCTCTCGACTCTGTAAAGACAAGCTTGCCACGCGCGCTGGCACGCGGCACTCTCAAGCTTGGCCGTTCGCGCGGCGGTGGCACGCCGCGCGGTCGCGCCGGGCTGCAGGACAGGGAAGTCCAGGGCGATGATGACGGACGATCGCGAGGCCGGCGGGCTCGACGGGCGCGGGCGCCTCGGAAGCGAGGCGGGAGTTCTCAGCCGCCGGTCGTTCCTGGCCGGCTCGGCCCTCGGGATCGGTGCGCTCTCGCTCGGCGGGTGCGGGACGACCGACACCCTGCTCATGGCCGAGGCGGCGAAGACCTACGGGCCGATGCCGAACGAGAAGTTCCCGATCCCGGCGGTCGACGTCAGCAAGGTCAACCCGAAATACTACCGGCGGACCGTCCAGTACGCCTCGTCGGAAGCGCCCGGCACGATCGTGGTCGATCCCGCCAACTACTACGTCTACCGCATCGAGGGTGACGGCACCGCCACCCGCTACGGCGCCAATGTCGGCCGCCAGGGCTTCCTGTGGAACGGGAACGCCTATGTCGGCCGCAAGTCCGAGTGGGCGACCTGGACCCCGCCCAAGGAGATGATCCGGCGCCAGCCCGAGGCCGCGAAATACGCCCGCGGCATGCCCGGCGGCCTCGACAACCCGCTCGGTGCCCGCACGCTGCACCTCTACCAGAACGGCGCCTACACGCTCTACACGATCTACGCCAGCAGCGACGCCGAATCGATCGGCACGGGCATCACCAGCGGTTGCGTCGGCCTGCTCAGCCAGGACATGATCCACCTCTACGCCCGCACGCCGGTGAAGACGAAGGTGGTCGTGCTGCCGGCCTGAGGGCGGGCAGCGCCCGCGCCGTCCCCGCTTCCCGGCGGCCCCGACATCCTGCAGGATCGGGTCCCCTGAGGTCCGACAGCGCGCCGGGAGCGCCCGCATGGCCTACGCGACGACGATCGAAGGCACACGCTTCACCTTCCCCGACCTGCGCAGCCTGCTCGCCAAGGCTACGCCGGAGCGCTCGGGCGACCAGCTCGCCGGGCTCTGCGCCGACGGGCCGGTCGAGCGCCTGGCCGCGCAGATCGCCCTCGCCGACCTGCCGCTCAAGACCTTCCTGGCCGAGGAGCTGATCCCCTCGGACCAGGACGAGGTCTCCGACCTCATCGCCCGCCGGCACGACCCGGCGGCCTTCGCGCCGGTCTCATCCCTGACGGTCGGCGCCTTCCGCGAGTGGCTGCTCGCGCCCGCCGCCGACGCGGACGCCCTCACTGCCCTCGCGCCCGGCCTCACGCCCGAGATGGTCGCGGCGGTCTCCAAGATCTGCCGGCTGCAGGACCTCGTCGCGGTGGCCGCCAAGCGGCCGGTGGTGACGCGCTTCCGCTCCACCATCGGCCTGCCCGGGCGCCTCGCCACCCGCAACCAGCCCAACCACCCGACCGACTCCTCCGAGGGCATCCTGCTCTCGGCGCTCGACGGACTGCTGATGGGCTCGGGCGACGCGGTCATCGGCGTCAACCCGGCCACCGATTCCCTGCCGGACTACATCCGCATCGTCGAGCTGCTCGAGACCCTGCGGTTGCGCCTCGACGTGCCGACCCAGCACTGCTGCCTCGGCCACGTCACCGTGGCGATCGAGGCCATGGCCCGCGGCGCGCCCGTCGATCTCGTGTTCCAGTCGGTGGCCGGCTCGCAGAAGGCCAATGCCGGCTTCGGCGTCGACCTCGCCGTCCTGCGCGAGGCCTCGGACGCTGCCCGCGCGCTCGGCCGCTGCCCGGAGGGCGGGCAGCTCATGTACTTCGAGACCGGCCAGGGCTCGGCGCTCTCGGCCGACGCCCACTGGGGCGTCGACCAGCAGACCATGGAGGCGCGCGCCTACGCGGTGGCGCGGGAGTTCGACCCGCTGCTGGTCAACACGGTCGTGGGCTTCATCGGTCCCGAGTACCTCTACGACGGCAAGCAGATCATCCGCGCCGGGCTGGAGGACCACTTCTGCGGGAAGCTGCTCGGCCTGCCGATGGGCGTGGACGTCTGCTACACCAATCACGCCGATGCCGACGGCGAGGACATGGACGCGCTCCTGACCCTGCTGTGCGCGGCCGGGGTCAACTTCGTCATCACGGTGCCGGGGGCGGACGACGTGATGCTGAACTACCAGTCATTGTCGCACCACGACGCGGTCTACGCCCGCGAGACCCTGGGTCGCCGTCCGGCCCCGGAATTCGAGGCGTGGCTGCGGGCCGTGGGCATCACGGACGGGCAGGGCCGGCTGGCCAGCGCGACGGGCGCGCTGCCCCCGGCCCTGGCGGAGGCGTCCCGGCTCCTGCCCGGGCGGGCGGCGTGAGCGGCGAGCCGGCCCGACCGGGCCACCCGACGCTGCGCGACCTGCGCGACCTGCGCGGGCTGACCCAGGCGCGCATCGCGCTCGGCGCGCACGGCGCTGGCCTGCCGACCGGCGCGGCGCTCGCCTTCGGGCTCGACCATGCCCGCGCCCGCGAGGCGGTGTGGACGCCCCTCGACGCGGCCGCGATCCGCGAAGGGCTGCGGGCGCAGGGCCTCGACGCGGTGGAGGTCCGCTCCGCCGTGGCCGACCGGGCGGAGTACCTGCGCCGGCCGGACAGGGGCCGCACCCTCGAACCGGAATCCGGGTCGGTGCTCGACGGGCACGGGCCGGGCTTCGACGTGGCGATCGTGATCGCGGACGGGCTGTCGGCGACGGCGGTCGCGCTGAACGCGGTCCCGGCGGCGGCGGCGCTGGCGGGGCGGGTGCGGCGGGCCGGCTGGCGCCTCGCGCCGGTGGTCGTCGCGAGCCAGGGACGTGTAGCGATCGGCGATCCGATCGGTGCGCGACTCGGGGCGCGCTGCGTCGTGGTTCTGATCGGGGAGCGGCCGGGTCTGTCGGCCTCCGACAGCCTGGGCTGCTACGTCACGTTCGGCCCGGCGCCGGGGCTGCCCGATTCCCGGCGGAACTGCATCTCGAACATCCGGGAGGGCGGCCTGGCGGTCGAGGCGGCCGCCGCGCAGATGGAGGCGCTGCTGCGGGCGATGCTGGCCCAGGGCACCAGCGGCGTCGCGCTGCGCCGGGACGATCCCGCAGACCCGAAGGCGCTGCCGGACGCGCGGGACTGACCGCTCGGACGATCCGGGCGGACGTCACGCGCGCTCCGCGGACGGACTGCAGCCGAACTGGGACCGGTAGCAGCGGGCGAAATGGGCCGCGCTCGTGAAGCCGCAGGCCGTCGCGATCTCCCCGATCCTGAGCGGGCTCTGGCGCAGAAGGCGGCGTCCGTGGGCGAGGCGAATCGCCCTGTACTGGGCCGAGAAGCTGAGCCCGAGCTTGTCGAGGAACAGCCGGTCGAGGTGGCGCGGGCTTATCGCCGCGAGGCGCGCCATGGCGAGGCGGCCGAGCGGCGCCTCCACGGTCTTCTCCATCGTCTCCAGCACCGCCAGCAGAGCCGGATGGTGGATTCCGTATCGCTCGACCGCGGAGGCCCGCTGCGGGTCGTCGGCGGCGCCGATGGCGGTGTGGAGGAACCAGTCGGAGACGCGCCGGGCGAAGGCCTCGCCCATGCGTTCGGCGATCAGGGCGTGGGCCATCTCCAGGGGCGCGACGCCGCCGCCGCAGGTCAGGCGATCGCCGTCGGCGACGTAGCGCGCCCGGCTCAGGCGCGCCTCCGGGAAGGTCTCGACCGTGGCACCGGCATATTCCCAGTGGAGCGTGAACGCGCGATCGGCCAGCAGGCCCGCTTCGGCCATCAGGTAGGGACCGCCCGAGATGCCGCCGATGCGGACGCCGAGCCGGGCCATCCGCCGCAGGGTCGCGTGGATCTCGGGCCTGTCCCACCCGGTCGGCTCGCCGCCCGCGCAGACGAAGAGGGTGTGAAGGTGGCCGCGCTGGCGCGGCAGCGCCTCGGTGGGGACCTCGGCGCCCGACGAGGCGGCCACTGAGCCCTCCGACTCGCCGAAGTAGCGCAGGCGGTAGAGCGGCCGCCCGGCAAGTTCGTTGGCCGCCCGGAACGGCTCGCACCCCGAAGCGAAGGACAGCAGCGCGAAGCCGGGCACGAGGATGAAGCCGATCTCCTGTGGGCGATCCCCGGTCTCCGCCTCCATCTCGCACGCCCCCTCCGTTCCTCGATGGCTCAAACGTGCAGGAAACCGTCCGTTTCAGTCAAACGCCCGCCTCGGCATTGATCATGCTGTGTGCCGTTACCCCGTCCCGCGCGAGATCGCTTCCGGATGCCTCGACCTGCCGATCTTCCTCCGTTCCGCGCCGCCGCGGCGGCCCGTCCCGGAAGCGAGCAGGAGTGTCGGCCGTGAGCCGCCGCTACGACGTCGCCGTGCTGGGTCTCGGCGCGATGGGCAGCGCCGCGCTCTACCAGCTGGCGAAGCGGGGCGCCGCGGTCATCGGGCTCGACCGCTTCGCGCCGCCCCACGCGCTCGGGTCGAGCCACGGCGAGACGCGGATCACCCGTCAGGCGGTCGGTGAGGGCGCCGACTACGTCCCCTTCGTCACCGCCTCGCACCGCATCTGGCGCGAGCTGGAGGCCGAGACGGGCGAGACCCTGCTGAACGCCTGCGGGGCGCTCGTCATGGCCCCGGGCCACGGCGTCTCCTCGCACCACGGCAAACCGGACTTCGTGGGCCGGTCCATTAGCGCCGCGGAGGGCGCCGGCATCGTCCACGAGGAGCTGACAGGGGCGGAGGTGGCCCGCCGCTTCCCGCAATTCCTGAACCTCGCGGGCGACGAGAAGGCCTATTACGAGCCGGGCGGCGGCTACGTGTTCCCGGAGCGCTGCCTCGCGGCGCAGCTCGGCCGCGCGGGTGCCGCGGGCGCCGAGATCCGCACCAACTGCACGGTGGTTGGGCTGCAGCAGGACGGGAGCGGCGTCCGCATCGAGACGGCGGAGGAGACCATCCTGGCCGACCGCGCCGTCGTGGCCGCGGGCGCCTGGACGGCCCCCCTGCTCGGGAGCCCCTTCGACCGGCTCCTGACCGTCCGTCGCCAACTCCTGCACTGGTACGCGCTCGCGGACGAGACCGCCTACGGGCCGCACGCGCCGGTCTTCATCTGGATGTACGGGACGAGCGACACGGAATACCTCTACGGCTTCCCGCCGCTGGACGGGTCCATCAAGGTCGCGACGGAGCAGTACAGCACCACCACCACCGCCGACGGGGTGGAGCGCCGCGTCGATCCGTCGGAATCCGACGACATGTACCGGCTGCGCGTCGCGAACCGGCTGGCCGGCGCGACCCCGGAGGTCGTCCAGGCCGCCGCCTGCGTCTACACGGTGACCCCCGACCGCGGCTTCATCATCGACCGGCATCCCGCGATGGAGCGGGTTCTAGTCGTCTCCGCCTGCTCGGGGCACGGCTTCAAGCACTCGGCCGGCATCGGCGAGGCCGTCGCCGCGGAGCTGGCTGGGACCGGTAGCACCGTCGATCTCAAGCCCTTCGCTCTGGCACGTTTCAGTTGATGCGCCGGCCAATGGCTCGTGGATTGCTTGAAACCATGCCAAGATCCGTCGACCCGAGCAGGAAAGATCCGATGCGTCTCACCGTCCGCACCTTTCTGACCACCGGTGCGCTGGCCGCGCTCGCGGCGTTCTCGGCCGTTGCGCTGCCCGGCCGGGCCACGGCCGCCGACGGCGTCGACGCGATCAAGAAGCGCGGAACGCTGATCGTCGGCGTGAAGGCGGATTACAAGCCGTTCGGCTTCCGCGACCCGAGCGGGACCATCATCGGCCTGGAGCCCGACCTCGCCGCCGACCTCGCCAAGCGGCTCGGCGTGAAGCTCGAGCTCGTGCCGGTCGTCTCGGCCAACCGGATCGAGTTCCTGCAGCAGGGCAAGGTCGATCTGCTGATCGCCACCCTGTCGGACAAGCCGGAGCGCCGCCGCGTGGTGCAGGCGATCGACCCGAACTACTATTCCGACTTCGTGAACGTCCTGCTGCCCAAGTCGTCCGGCATCACCGACTGGGCGCAGCTCAAGGGCAAGCCGCTCTGCGCCACCTCGGGCGCCTGGTACAACAAGGACGTCGCGCGGACCTACGGGGCGGAGATCGTCGCCTTCGACGGGTCCGAGAAGCCGCTCTTCGCGCTCAAGCAGGGCAACTGCATCGGCTACGTCTACGACCAGAGCATGCTGCAGGGTAAGCTGCTCGACGACGACTGGAAGGCCAACTACGCGCTGCCGCTCAAGGGCATCCTCGACGCCCCGTGGATGATGGCGGTGGCGCAGGGCAACACCACGCTCCAGGCCGCGGTCGAGGACGCCACCAAGGACTGGATGAAGACCGGCTTCATTGTCAACGAGGAGAAGAAGTGGGGCATCGAGCCGACCGCTTACTCGAAGGCGATGCACGAGAAGTACAAGAACGCGACCAACTGATGCGGTTCTGCGCGACAACACCGAGCGTTAGCCCGCGATGATCGCCACGATTCAGGCGTGGTTCCAGCAGCTCTACGAGACCACGGGGTTCAACTTCACGGTCTTCTACGATCCCTACGACTGGGACCGGTACGTGGCCGGCCTGCGGATGACGCTGCTCCTCGGGATCAGCACGATCCTGGCGAGCCTCGTCATCGGCGCCGTCGGCGCGCTCCTGCAGAGCGGGCCGTCGCGCGTCTTGCGGGCGCTGGTCAACGGCTTCGTGGTGGTCTTCCGCAACACGCCGCCGCTCGTGCAGATCTTCTTCTTCTATTTCGGCCTCGGGACGCTGCTGCCGGACATCCGCTCAACGGACGGGCTGCGCGCGCCGATCCTCAACAACGTCCAGTGGGCGATCATCTCGCTGTCGCTGTTCGCGGGCGCGTTCAACGTGGAGATCTTCCGCTCCGGCATCGAGGCCGTGCCGCGGACCACGGTCGAGGCCGCCGAGGCTCTGGGCTACACCCGATTCAAGGCCTACCGGTACGTCGTCCTGCCGCTGGCCCTGCGTGTCTGCCTGCCGGCGCTCAACAACAACCTGATCAACCTCCTGAAGACCACCACACTGGCCTACGCCATCGCGGTCCCGGAGACGCTGTACGCGGTCAAGCAGATCTGGTCCGAGTCGCAGAACGTGCTGGAGATGATGCTGGTGCTGCTCGCGACCTACGCGGTCCTCGTCGGCGTGCTCGTCTGGATCATGCACCGCTGGGAACGCGCCCTGCGGATCCCGGGATACGGCCGATGAAAGCTGCCGATCCGCGGGGCGGGCGACCGGGCGACCTGCCGGTGCTGCTGCCCTTCGCGCTCCCGAAGGACGGCGCGGCGGCGCGCCTGCGCCCGGCCCATCTCTGGCTGCTCACCGCGCTCGCCCTCGTCGCCGTCCCGGCCTGGGCGCAGGGCGGCGCCGCCGCGCTGTCGCCGCTGGAGGTCGTGATCAAGTGGGCACCCCTCCTGCTCACCGGCTTCGCCTTCAACGTCGCGATCTCGCTGATGGCGATGGCGATCGGCACGGTGGCGGGCATCGGGCTCGGGCTGGCCATGCTGGCCGAGGGGCGGATCCTGCCCCGCCTCGCGTGGTGCGCCACGCAGGTCTTCCGCAACGTGCCCTGGCTGGTGCTGCTGTTCTTCGTGATGTTCCTCGTGCCGTTCCAGGTCACCGTGTTCGGCGTCCGCGTGCCGTTGCCCGACTGGGTGAAGGCGACCTTCGGCTTCAGCCTGCCAGTCATGGCCAACGTCGCCGAGATCGTCCGCGGCGCGGTGCGCTCGGTGCCCAACACCCAGTGGGAGGCCGCCGAATCCCTGGCCTTCACCCGGCGCCAGACGATGTGGCGCATCATCCTGCCCCAGTGCGCGAAGCGCATGCTGCCGCCCTGGATGAACGTCTACTCGCTCATCGCGATGGCGACCGTGCAGGCCTCCATCGTCGGCGTCACCGAGATGCTGACGCTGACCGCGCAGGTGCACGCCGCCGAGGGCGGCCGCCCCGAGCTGTTCGCGCCGCTCTACGGCTTCGCGCTGCTCTGCTTCTTCCTCTACTGCTACCCGATCGACCGGTTCACCGCCGCCCTGGAACGCCGCTTCGAGACCCGCTGAGACCATGACGCGCGCGACCCTGGCCGCCACCCCGTCCCCGAGCTGGACCCCCGATCAGCCGATCGTCCGCGTCGTCGACGTGCACAAATCCTTCGGGACGTTCGAGGTGCTGAAGGGGATCAGCTTCGACGTCCGCAAGGGCGAGGTCGTCTGCATTATCGGTCCCTCGGGCTCGGGCAAGTCGACGCTGATCCGCTGCGTCAACGCCCTGGTGCCGGTGAGCGCGGGCTCGATCCAGGTCGAGGGGATCGAGGTGACCGATCCGCGGCTCGACAAGCTGGCGCTGCGCCGCAAGGTCGGCATGGTGTTCCAGCAGTACAACCTGTTCCCGCATAAGACCGCGCTGCAGAACGTGATGATGGCCCCCATCCACGTCCTCGGGCAGGAGAAGCGCGAGGTCGAGGCCCGGGCGCGGGCACTCCTCGCCAAGGTCCGGCTGGCCGGCAAGGAGAACGCCTATCCGGGCGAGTTGTCGGGCGGCCAGCAGCAGCGCGTGGCCATCGCCCGCTCGCTGGCGATGCGGCCCGACGTGATGCTGTTCGACGAGGTCACCGCCGCCCTCGATCCGGAGACGGTCAAGGAGGTGCTGGTGACGATCCGGGAACTCGCCGAGGAGGGCATGACCTGCATGCTCGTCACGCACGAGATGAACTTCGCCCGCGACGTCGCCGACCACATCTACTTCACCGACCGCGGCGTGATCGTCGAGCACGGGCCGCCCGCGACCTTCTTCGCCTCCGCCCAGGACGAGCGCACGCGCCGGTTCCTGTCGCAGGTGCTCTGAGCCCGCCGGGGTCAGGGCCGCGTCAGCGCGGCGCGGCCTCCCGCGCCACGATGTGGTCGGCGATCGCCCCGGCGGTGGTGAGCCAGATGGCGTCGCGGCGGTCTGCGATGTGCCGGAGCGCCTGCCGCAGGGGCCGCAGCCGGTGCGGGCGCCCGACGATGTAGGGATGGAGCGCGATGCCCATCACCAGCGGCGCGCCCCGAGACTGCTCCAGCATTTCTTCGAAGGCGTCGACGATGGCTTCGGCGAACTGGCGGCCCGTCTCCTTGCGGGCGACGATCGCGGGGATGTCGTTGAGTTCCTGCGGGTAGGGCACCGTCAGGATGCGGCCGCCGCCGCGGGTCTTGAACCAGGTCGGCTGGTCGTCGTGGTCCCAGTCGAGCAGGTAGCGGTACCCGGCCTCGGCGAGGAGATCGGGCGTCACCCGCGACTGCGAGATCCACGGCCCGAGCCACCCGGCGGGGGGGCGGCCCTCCCGCGCGGCGATCTCGCGGGTCGTCTCGGCGATCAGGGCCCGCTCCGCGTCCTCGTCGAGGGTACCCTGCCGCTCGGCGTTGGTGCGTCCGTGGCCGACGATTTCGTCGCCCCGCGCCCGGAACGCCTCGATCAGCCCGGGGCAGTCCCGGTAGAGGTTGCTGTTGACGAGCACGCTCGCCGGCATCGCCAGAGCGTCCAGCATCTCGGCGATCCGCCACGCGCCGACCCGGTTGCCCCAGTCGCGCCACGCGTAATTGAGCACGTCCGGCTGCGGGCCGCCGGGCGCCAGCTCGGCACCCAGGCCCTCGCCGAACGCGAAGGTCTCGAGGTTCAGCCCGACATAGACGGCCAGCCGCTTACCCTCCGGCCAGTCGTAGACCGGGCGGTCGGGGAGGGCGCTGTAGCCGTAGCGACCGTGTCCGGCATTCGTGTCCATCAGAGCCCCCGTTACGCCGCACCGAGATAGGCTGCTTCCAGCCCCTTGTCCGCCGACAGCTCCGCGGCGGTTCCGCGCGCGACGACCCGGCCCTGCTCCAGCACGTAGCCGCGGTCGGCGACCGTGAGGGCCAGCGCCGCCATCTGGTCCACGATCAGGATGGTGACGCCCTCGTCGCGCAGCTCGGCCACGGTGGCGTAGAGGGCGTTGATCATCGCTGGCGCGAGGCCGAGCGACGGCTCGTCGAGGAGCAGGATGCGCGGGTGCGCCATCAACCCGCGGGCGATGGCCAGCATCTGCTGCTCGCCGCCGGAGAGCAGGCCCGCCCGGCTCGCCGCCCGGTCGCGCAGCCGCGGGAACCGGTCGAGCAGGCGCTCCACCTCGGCGGGGTCGATCGGCGACCCGCGCCCGAAGGCGCCGAGGCGGATGTTCTCGACGACGGTGAGCTCCGGGAAGACCTGCCGCCCCTCCGGCACCAGGACGAGGCCGCCGCGGGCGATCCGGTGGGCGGGCAGCGCGTCGACGCGCCGGTCGTCGAACACGACCGATCCCGCGACCGGGCGCAGCAGTCCCGCCAGCGCCCGCATGGCCGTGGACTTGCCGGCCCCGTTCGCGCCCAGAAGCGCGACGGTCTCGCCGGGCCGCACGTCGAGATGGACGCCGTCGAGGACGGGCGCGGCGCCGTAGCCGGCGGTCAGGTCGAGGACCGAGAGGACGGCGTCCGCCGGTCCCTGCCACGGCGCGCTCCGCGGCCGGGCCGGGGTGTCGGCGCCGCCGAGATACGCGCGCAGCACCGCCGGGTCGCGTCGAATCTCAGCGGGCGTGCCGCGCGCGATCGGGCGGCCGGCATCCATGACGAGGATGTGGTCGGAGATGCCCATCACCAGCGGCATGTCGTGCTCGACCAGCACCACCGCGACGCCGCTGTCGGCGATCCGGCGGATCAGCCGGGCCAGCCGGTCGGTGTCGGCCCGCGACAGGCCGGCGGCGGGCTCGTCGAGGAGCAGCACCGCGGGGCTGCCGGCGAGCGCCCGGGCGATCTCCACGAGCCGCCGGTCGACGTGGGGCAGCTCGGCGGCCGGGCGGTCGAGGGCGCCCCGGTAGCCGACGAAGGCGAGGAGCGCGGCGGCCGTCGCGCGGTCCCGCGCCCGCGCGCGGCGCCAGAGCCGGCCCGGCGCGAGACCGAGGGCGACGTTGTCGGCCACCGGCAGCGAGCCGAACAGGCGCGTGGTCTGGTAGGTGCGCGCGATGCCGGCACGGGCGACGACGTGGGCCGGCCGCCCGGCGAGGTCGCGCCCGCCCAGCCGGATCGCCCCGGCGCTCGGGCGGTAGAAGCCCGAGACCATGTTGAGCACGGTGGTCTTGCCGGCCCCGTTCGGGCCGATCACGCTGGTGACGGCCGCCGGCCGCGCCGTGAGGTCGACGCCGTCCGCCGCCGTGATGCCGCCGAAGCGGATGCCGAGGCCCTCGAGGACAAGGGCCTCGCGCGCCGCCGTGCCGGGCAGCGGTACCTCCCCGCTCTCCGGAGCGGCCGCCTCGTCGCGGCCTCGGGGCAGCAGCCGGGCGAGGCTGCCGACCAGCCCCGAGGGCACCAGCCACAGCACCGCCAGGGTCGCGACGCCGAAGAACAGCAGGCGGTACTCGGCGAGGCCGGACAGCGCCTCCGGCAGCAGCACGGTGACGAGGGCCCCGAAGAGCGGGCCGAGCACCGTGCCGGCGCCGCCGACGATCACCGAGAGGACGAACAGGATCGACTGCGAGAACGGGAACGAGCTCGGCGCGATGAACAGCATCAGCGGCGGCAGGATCGCGCCCGCGAGGCCGGTCAGGGCGGCGGAGATCGTGAAGGCCAGGGTCTTCACCCGGACCGGGTCGAAGCCGAGAGCCGCCGCGGCGACGTCGGCGTCGCGCACGGCGCGCATCGCCCGGCCGAGGCGGCTGCGGGCGAGGAGGTCGAACCCGGCGAGGCTCGCCCCGGCGGCGAGCACCGCCAGCACCGCGAGGCCGGCCGGCGAGAGCGGCTCGCCGAGGAGGCTCGGCGCGTCGGTGACGACGAGGCCGTTCTGGCCGCCGGTCAGCTCGCCGCCCTCGATCAGCCCGTGCTCGACGATGAAGCCGAAGGCGATCGTCAGCATGGCGAGGTAGGGGCCCTTCACCCGCATCGCCGGCACTGCCACGAGGCCGCCGACGAGCGCCGCGATCAGGGCCGCCGCCGGGAGCGCCAGCCAGAAGCTGACGCCGTGGAGCGTCAGGATCGCGCTCGCGTAGGCGCCGATCGCGTAGAAGCCGGCTTGGCCGAAGGAGATCAGCCCCGTCAGGCCGAGGAGCACGTTGAGGCCGACGCCCGCGACCGTGGTCAGCGCCACGAGGGCGATCACGAAGTGGCTGTAGCCGGCGGTCAGCGCCACGAGGCCGAGCGCGGCGGCGGTGAGGCCGGCGATGCCGAGCCGCATCGCCGGGCCTGAGCGCAGGTACGGCATCGCGTCAGACCTTGTTGACCGCGGCGCGGCCGAGCAGGCCGTCGGGGCGCAGGGTGAGGGCCAGGATGATCACCGAGAACACCACGAGCTGCGTGTAGGTCGAGCCCAGGGTCGCGGTGACGCCGGCCTCGACGAGGCCGTAGAGCAGCCCCGCCAGGATCACCCCGGTGGCGGAACCGATGCCGCCGAGGATCGCGACCGCGAAGGCCTTGATGCCGAACAGCGTGCCGAGCTCGGCCGAGACCGAGAACAGCGGCGCGATCAGCAGGCCCGCGATGCCGGCGAGCACCGCCGAGAGCGCGAAGGCGCAGGCCACGGTGCGGCGCACGTCGATCCCCATCAGCCGGGCGGCGTCGGCGTTCTGCGCCACGGCGAGCAGCACGCGGCCGAGATCGGTCTTCCGGAACACCGTGCGGATCGCGAAGGCGAGCGCGATCCCGACCACCGGGATCACGAGCTGCAGCGGGTAGATGCCGGTCCCGAGGATCTCCACCGGCTTCGTCGCCAGCGGGGACGGCAGGCTGCGCGGCTCCTTGCCGAAGGTGAACAGCACGGTGTTGTCGAGGACGATGCCACCCGCCACCGTCGCCAGGAGCCACGCGTCCGAGCCGCGCGCCACGAACGGGCGGACCAGCGCCCGCTCGACCACGAGGCCGAACAGGGCGCAGCCGGCGAGCGCCAGGACGATCGCCGCCGGCATCGGCCAGCCCAGGGTGACGCCGAGCGCGTAGGCCAGGACCGCGCCCAGGGTGACGACGCTGCCCTGCGCGAAGTTCACGGTCCCCGACACCGCGTAGGTCACGTGGAAGCCCAGGGCCACGAGCCCGTACATGCTGCCGAGGCCGAGGCCGCTGACGAGGATGGAGGTCAGCATCGCCGGGCTCAGTTGGTCACCGCGACGATCTCACCGTCCTTGAAGCGGGTGAACACGTAGTCGTTCGGGCCGAGCGCGTCGTGCTGGCCGGGGGCGAAGGGCGTGGCGTAGGTTTTGATCAGGCCCGGATAGGTGCCGATCTTGTAGAAGCCGTCGCGGACCTTCGGGCCCTCGGTGGAGCCGGCGGCCTGGATGGCGAGCGCCAGCAGGTGCGTCGCGTCGTAGGCGTTGGCGATGCCGACGGCGGGGGTGACGTCGGCCATCGACTTGATCGCCGGGTACTTGGCCTTGAGCGCGTCGAGCACCGCGCCCGCCTTCGGCGACGCGTTGCCCGCGAAGGTGAAGGTCTGGATGAAATGGACCTTGCCGGCGCTCGGGCCGGCGAGCTCGTCGAAGCGGCCGCCCGCCGGGCCCCAGTGCGAGACGACCGGCACCGACCAGCCCATCCGGTCCAGCGACTTCACCACCTGGGCCGAGGGGCCGACATTGCCGACGAGGAACAGCGCGTCGGCCCCGGCCTCCTTCAGCCGGGACAGCTGGGGCACCATGTCGACGTCGTTGGCCTCGTACTTCTCGATGCCCGCCGCCGGGAGGTTAGCCGCCTGCAGGGCGTCCTTGAGGCCCTTCTGGTTCGACTCGCCCCAGGCGTTGTTGACGAGGATCATGCCGGGCTTCTTCGCCCCGTAGGTCTTCACCGCGTAGGCGACGAGCGCCTCGTCGACGAGGGCGTCGACCGCGGAGACGCGGAAGGCGTAGTTGTCGGCGGCGCCGTTGCGGGTGATGCCGGTGCCGGCCGCCCAGGGGCCGATGAACGGCACCTTCATCTGGTTGGCGATCGGCACGATCGCCATCGAGACCGGCGTGTCGAGGCCGCCGACCACCGCGACGACGCCGACCCGCTGGATCAGCTCGCGGGTCGCCAGCACGCCCTTGGACGGGTTGGCCTCGTCGTCCCGGGCCACGAGCTCGAGCGGGCGCCCGAGGACGCCGCCCTTGGCGTTGATCTCGTCGATGGCGAGGCCGATCCCGCGGGAGATCGCCTCGCCGGATTTCGCGGACTGGCCGCTCAGGGCGGTCACGAGCCCGATCTTGACGGTGTCGGCACCTTGCGCCGTCGAGACGGCGAGGCCGAGCAGCGCGCTCGTCGTCACCGCGAAGCGGCGCAGGGTCGGGGGCAGGAAGGAGGCCATGGCGTGTCTCCGAGGGCGGGGCGCAGCCTGCTTTGCGCAACCTCCATGCCACCAGGAATTGGCCGCTTCGGCCGCTGTACAGACCGGTGCCTGTATCCTCGGAGGCAAGCTGTGCTCAATCTGGCGTCAAAGTGCATACACTTCCTGCATGCACGGGCCAGCCTTTTGCGGCACGTTGGGCCGACAGGAGGCCTGCCATGACCGACATGACCCACGATGCGGCGACCGCCCGCGACGCCGCCAACGTCACCGCCTATCTCGAGGCCTCGATGGTGCCCGATCCCGAGACGGCCGCGCGCTACATGGCGCCGGGCACCCGCATCGTGTTCACCGGGGCGCGGGTCTTCAATCATCCGTCCGAGGTCACGGCCTTCAACGCGGGCCGCTACGCCTGGGTGAAGAAGCGGATGGAGCGGCTGGACGTGGTGCCGGGCGACGGCGTCACCACGGTCTACAGCCTCGGCACCCTGTACGGCGCGTGGCCGGACGGCACGCCCTTCGAGGGCAACCGCTACGTCGACCGCTTCACCGTGCGCGACGGGCTGATCGTCGGCATGGAGGTCTGGAACGACAGCGCCGAGCGCCTGCTGACGAAGCACGGCCTGACGGCCTGACGCGGCGGGCTCAGGCCCCGCCGCCCGCGACGTAGGGCGCCAGCAGGCGTGCCAGATCGCGCTCGCGCGGGGCCGGGGGCACGATCCGCGCCCGGTCGGCGACCGCGTCGAGGTGGTGGTCCATGAGCGCGGCGGCGCGCTCGGCATCGCCCGAGACCAGGGCGGCGACGATGTCGCGGTGCTCGCTCACCGCGCAGTCCGAGGAATGCGGCCGGCTGTAGAGGGACAGGATCAGGGCGCAGCGATAGCCGAGTTCCGCGACGTACCGGATCAGCACGGCGCTGCCGGTCATCTCGGCGAGCATCAGGTGGAACTCCGTGGCGAGCCGGATCGACAGCGCCTCGGGGCCGCCCCGTGCGGCCTCCTCGCGCGCGATCTGGTCCAGCAGGACCTGACGCTGCTCCGCGCTGAGCCGCCCGGCGAGGCGGCGGACCACGAGCCGCTCCAGGCCGAGGCGCACGTCGAAGGTGTCGCGCGCCTCCTCCCAGCTCGGCGTCGCCACGACGGCGATGCGGTTGCGGCGCAGATCGACCAAGCCTTCCCCGGCCAGCCGCAGCAGGGCCTGCCGGGCGATGGTGCGGCTCACCCCGAACCGCTCGCCGAGGGCGTCCTCCGGCAGCCGGTCGCCGGGGGCGAGCGCCCGTTCCACGATGGCCCGCCTCAGGGCCTGGCAGATCGCCCCGACGCGATCGCCCTCGTCGCCCGCCTTCATGGACGGCGTCCGGACTCTGTCGCCCGTGTCCGTGCGGATTGATCCGTCATGATCCTCTCTCGACGCGATCCGGCGCCCCGCATCCGGTCCCGTGCCGGCTGGGCTCTTCGCAGACCTGGGACCCGAGGTGCAACGGTCGCGCCAGCGTCGTCGGTGACCGTCCGCCGTGCGCGAACTCCGCCGATCGCGCTTCCATCCGCGTCCGTGGGCGTCCCGTGCGGGACCGGCGCGACCGCTTCCGACAAAGTCGCCGCCACGGACGTGTCGCAGCTCCAGTCCAGCAACCTGTTCGGTACCCAGATCAGCCGGGAGGATGGAGCCACTTTCTGGTTGAGAAATTTTGTAGCCACTGTTTCTATAAGTAGAATAGTGGTCACGATGTTCTTTTTTGAAGCTCAATCAAGATGAAGGATTGACATGCGAAAATTGATATACAACTCTCATGAGGTGCGTTTAGAGGGAGAATGGCAGGTATGCTACCTGAGGTTGGTGTCGATGCGGGAGAATTTTCTGACTCGTCCTTGAGAAATTCAATCAAGATCGTCTGCGCCTACGTGATCCGGAATCCGGTATCCCCTGTCCAACTCTGTGAGATTTTAGCCAGTACGTACGAAATGCTTAGCCAGATCAGCGCGGGACCGGCGCGCGCGGTCGCGACGCCCGAGGCCGCCACCGCGCGGGAGATCCGCGCGTCCATCCAGGCCGAGGGCCTGATCAGCTTCATCGACGGCAGGTCCTACAAGACGCTCAAGCGTCACCTGACGGCTTACGGGCTGACACCGGAGGAGTATCGCGCCAAGTACGGGCTGCCGCGCGACTATCCGATGGTGGCTCCGGGTTACGCCGCCAAGCGCTCGGAGATCGCGCGATCGCTGCAGCTGCGACACAGGGCGGGATAGGCCCTCTCGCCCGCGTCCGAATTGGGCCGCCGGGATACGCGCGGTCAGGCGGGGATCGGGCGACCCGGATCGATCACGGAGTCCGGCCAGGGATTCTGCCCGTCGCTCAGCCAGCGCAGCGTGTCGGCCCAGAATCCGCCGCTCCTGCGCGCGTGGAACAGGCCGACATGGCCGGGCGCCTCCGCGCCGATCGCGGACGGGGTCAGCTGTACCTGGATGCGCGGGCTCGACACGTAGTAGCCGAGGCCCCGGCGGATCGCCGCCGGCGTGGCGAACGGGTCGTCCGGCGTACCGACCGCCAGGATCGGGGCGCGGACGGCGGCGAAGCGGGCGAGGAGGGCCGGGCGCTCGGCGGCCGGGTAGCTCGCCTCCATGCGCCGCCCGCGGAATGCCCACTCGTAGGCCACGCCGGCCGGCAGATCCTCGAGCCATCCGAGCCGACGGCCGGGAAAGTAGCCGACGGCGGCGGTCACGCACGGCATCAGCAGGTGCCACTTCGCGATCATGCTGAGCCTGTCGCGGGCGCGATAATCGCGGCGATAGGCGAATTGCGCGCCGACGGTGAGGATTCGGTCCACCGCGCCCTCGGCCTCGGCGAAGCCGGGGAGGAAGCCGCCGATGCTGTGACCGACGACCGTCAGCGGCCCCGCCTCGCGCTGCCGAATCCATCGGACGGCGGCGTCGAAGTCGAGCTCGCCCCAGTCCCGCCAGCGGATGCCGGATCCCCTCAGGCGCGCGGGCCGCGAGTCGCCGATGCCGCGGTAATCGTAGGTGAGCACGACGAAGCCCCGCTCGGCCAGGAACCGCGCGTAGGCGTGGTAGTAGCGCGCGCGGACGCCGGTCGCGGGATTGACGACGATCGTGCCCCGGCCCGGTGGCCGGTTCGCCTCGGGCCGCCAGAGATGACCGCGGAGCCGGTAGCCGTCGCGGCAGGCGATCGCCACGGGTCGCGCGTCGACACCGGCGGTCGCGGCGGGCGCGTGGCGGACGGGCGTCATCGGACCCCCTCGGCGGTGGCCGCCGGGACCGGACGATCGTCGATCGGGAGGTGGAGGAGCGCGGCGACCAGGCCCGCGAGGGCCGTGGCGAGCCAGACCCCATCGTAGGAACCGGAGACCTCCAGAACCACGCCCCCCAGCCACGCCCCGAGGAACGAGCCGATCTGGTGGCTGAGGAAGACGATCCCGAACAGCGTCCCGAGGTGACGGATCCCGAAGACCCGCGCCACCAGGCCGCTCGTCAGCGGGACCGTGCCCAGCCAGGTCAGGCCCATCACGGCCGCGAATGCGAGGACGACAGCCTCGGATTTCGGCGCGACGAGGAAGGTGCCGATCGCGGCGGCGCGGATGAGGTAGAGCCAGACCAGGACGTGCTGCGGCCGGTACCGGCCTCCGAGCCAGCCGCACCCCCAGCTCCCGGCCATGTTGAACAGGCCGATCAGCGCCAGCGCGGTCGCGCCCAGGCCCGCCGGCATGTGGCAGAGGGCGAGGTACCCCGGAAGGTGGGTCGCGATGAAGGCGAGCTGGAAGCCGCAGGTGAAGAAGCCGAGCGTCAGCAGCCGGTAGCCCGGGTGCCGCCACGCCCGCAGGAGCGCCTCGGACAGGCTGCCGGCCGCCGAAGAGCCGTCGGGCACGCCGGCGCGGGGCGCGCGGTCGAGCGCGACACCGAGCGGCGCGAGCGCGACGATGATCGCCGCGAGCGCGAGGAGCCCCGCGCTCACGCCCGCGACCGCGGTCACGGACTGCGCGAACGGGACGAGCAGCACCTGGCCGAGCGAGCCGCCGGCGCTCGCGAGGCCCAGAGCCGCGCTGCGACGCTCCGGTGCGGAGGCGCGACCGACCGCGGTCAGGACGACGCCGAAGCTGGTGCAGCTGATCCCGATCCCGACCAGCAGCCCCAGGCCGAGCAGCAGCGTCGGCGCCGTCGGCGCGAGCGCCGTCAGGACGAGGCCACCCGCGTAGACCAGTGCGCCGAGGGCGACGACCGGCGCGGCCCCGTAGCGGTCCGCCGCCGCGCCCGCGAAGGGCTGCGCGAAGCCCCAGACGAGGTTGTGCAGGGCGATGGCGAGGGCGGTCGTCGCCACCGGGATGCCGGTCTCGAGGGAGAAGGGCCCGAGGAACAGCCCGAAGGTCTGCCGGATGCCCATCGCGCCGCTCAGAACCAGGCCGGCCGCGACCGCCACCGGCACCACCGGCAACCCGCCCCGTCGCCCTGCGCGCGCGCGCGCGATCGTTGCCATCGCGGTCTCCGTTGGCTGTCGCCTTCGCGGAGACGCTCGCAGCCGGCGGCCGGCGCGACAAACGAGAAGATTTCCACGGGCAGTGAACGCCGCTCACGGGCGGGGCGCGCCGTCCCGGTCCGGTCGGGCCCTCAGGCGGTGCCGGTCGGGAAGCGCCGCTTCTGCTCGGCCGCGAACCGGCGCGCCTCTGCCAGCAGCCAGGTCCGGAACAGGTCGGGCTCCGGCCGGTCGTCGTCGCCCTCGGCGCTCACGAGCCAGTGGGAGGTCGCCGCCGGGACGGCGGGGCCGACCCCGACGAGCGTACCCTCCCGCAGCTCCCGGTCCATGAGCGCCCCCCGGCCGAGGGCGATGCCGAGGCTCGCGGCAGCGGCCTGGAGCGCCATCGCGAACGTGTCGACGTGCAGGGTGTCGGCCGAGGCCAGCTCCACCGCCCCCGACGCGTCGCTCCAGGCCTGCCAGTCCTCGGTCGCGGAGGTGACGTGGATCGTCGTCGCGCGCCGGAGGTCGAGGGCGCCGTCCGGACCGGTGACGGCCCCGCGCTGGGCCGGGCTGCAGACGGGGAGCAGCCAATCCTCGAACAGGCGGACGCTGCGGTGGCGCGGAGTCGGAACCCGGCCGAGACGGAGGGCGAAGTCGAAGCCGTCGATCGGGAAGCCGACCTGCCGGTGGGAGGTGTCGATCCGGATCGCGATCTGCGGGTGGCGGCTGCGAAAGGCCGGGAGCCGGGGCAGCAGCCACCGCGTCGCCAGGGTCGGTGCGCAGCTGATGGCCAGGGTCCTGCCCGACCGCGGCGTGGGCAGGCGGCGCGTGCCGATCAGGATGAGGGACAGCGCCTCGGACACGTAGGTCAGGTACTCGGCCCCCTCGCGCGTCAGCGCCAGCCGGCCCGGCTCCCGGACGAACAGCTTGACGCCCAGCGCCTTCTCGAGGCCGACGATCCCGTGGCTCACGGCGCTCGGCGTCAGGTTCAGTTCGGACGCCGCGCGGGCGAAGCTGAGATGGCGGCCGGCCGCTTCGAAGAGCCTGAGCGTGGAGAGGGGAGGCGTGCGGGGCCGCATGGGATCGTCGGGGTGAGCCTGCCGGTCGCCGGGGCAGCGACGTCGTCGTCCGACGGGGAAGCTAGCCCGGATGGTGTCGCGTGCCCAAGGCTGTGCGCGAGTTGGGCCGGTCAGATCAGGCGCAGGGTCACCTGTCCGGTGACGGTCTCGAACACGATCAGGCGACCGCGCTCGTCGAAGACGGCCGCGGCGTCGCCCTCGGGAGCGAAGCGCGCGCGCAGGCTCCCGCTGCCCTGCCACAGGACGGCCGGTCCGCGGATCCGGTTCGCGCCGGGCACGCCGGCCCAGAGCGTCCCCTCCTCGGTGGCGGTCGCGGCCCAGAGGCGGCCGTTCTCCGCCGCGACTAGGCGCGGCGGATCCGTGGGCTCCGCGCGCGCGGCGGCCTCGATCAACGCGCGCTCCTGCTCCCGGGAGGCCGTCGTGAAAGCGTGGGGATGCGCCCGCAGGTGCGGATGCGCGCCGGTCCCCTCGAGGGACCACGCGACGGCCTCGGTCAGGCCGAGCACGCCGACGCCGCGATCGGGCGGCGTCCAGAACCGGCACGTCACCGCCAGGGTGCGGGAGGACAGGCTCCACCACTCGATCAGGCCGTCGTGCCGGGCGTAGATCAGGGCGCTCGCGTCCGCGAAGGCGGCGAGCAGCAGCGGCCGGCCCGGTTCGGTCATGGGCAGGCGCCAATGGTGCGCCAGGGCGCCGTCGGAGCCGGGCGCGCCCCCCGCGCGACCGAGGAGCGAGGCGGTGTCCAGCCGGACGAGCGCCTCCCCGTCGAAGACGAGCCAGCCGGTCTCGTCCGCCTGACCATGCCAGTGCGTGATCGGCAGGGGACCGAGCGGCAGGAGCCGTCCGGTGCCGGCGTCGAAGAGCTGGACGTCGGGGCCGTCGAGCGTCTCGCGCAGAACGAGGGCCCGGTCGCCCGCGCCGAGACGCGCGAAGCCCGTCAGGCCATCCACCTGTCCCCGCCAGCGCTCGCGGCCGGCGCGGCCGAGGAGGCGCACGAGACCGGAACGGTAGCCCAGGAGCAGCCGCCCGCCCGACAGGAGCGCGGCATCGGCGATCTCGGCGAGCGCCGGGCCGTCCGGGACGACGAGCGGGCCGGTCACGCGGGAGGCGGCCGGTGCGGAGCGCGTCCTGAGCTGCCGGAGATGCTGGCGCAGGGCGACCTGTCCGCCGGCTTCCGCGAGGCGCCCGGCGAGCCGGGCGCGCTCCGCGTCGTGGCCGAGGATGCCGTCATCCGCGGCGAGGCGGCGCGCGAGGCCGCGGCAGAGGAGCGCGAAGGCGGGCGTCGGCGGCCGCACCGGACCGCCCTCGAACTGTGCGTCGAGCAGGAGCGCGGCCACCGCGCTCCGGCGCGCCGCCGCCTCGGCCCCGGTCGCGCTCACCAGGTCCGTGAAGGCGGCGTGCAGCCGGTCGCCGTCCCGTCCCTCCCAGGACAGGGCGCGCAGGGCCCGGGCGAGCGGCGCGGCCGGCACCGGCGTCTCGGCGCCGAGGGCTTGCCGGATCCAGCCGCGTCGCCGCTCGGCCAGAGCCGGCAGGCCGAAGGTGACCGCGGCGGCGCGATCCAGGGCGCCGATCCCGACGAGGCGCGCGGCCCAGGCCTCGGCCAGGACCGGTCGGAACGGATCGTCGGCCACGAGTTCCTTCCAGAGCTCCGCGTGGGCCTCGTGGCGGGCGGCGAGTGCCAGGGCCCGCTCGGTCTGTCCCGCCCGGAACCAGAGCGGGACGGTCGTCGCGGGCGGGAGGCGGCGCGCCTCGGCCAGACGGGCGGCGGTCTCCAGGCGCCCGGATTCCGCGAGGAGGCGCACCGCCTCGTGCGGGTTCCCGACCAGGCTGTCGAGCACGAAGGCCGCGCGATCCGTGTCGCCGCGTCCGGCCATCGCCACGGCCTGCGCGCGGTAGAGCGCCGCGAGCCGGATCTCGTCCGCGGGCGCGAGGCTCAGTCCGCTCGCCCGCTGCGGCCCGAGATCGAGGTCGAGGCTCCTGCGCAGCCCGGGCCCGGTCAGCGGCAGGTCGGCGAAGGCGCTCCCGCGCCGCGCCGCGCCGCCGAGACCGATCGCCCGGTACAGGGCCTCGTCGACGCGCCCCGCCGCGAACAGCCGCTCGACCTCGGTGAGCCGCCGGGCATAGAGGCGGCGAAGATGGACCGCGTAGGGCGAGCGCCACGCGAGCCACGCCGCCGCCCGGCGCCAGATGGGCGTGCGTCCGCTGCCGGTTCCGGCGGGCGGGCTGGCCGAGGGCGCGGCGCCCTCACGCGCGGCCCGCGCTCCGCGGCGCCGGAACGCGAACCACGCGAGGACGAGAAGGACCAGCACCGGCAGCGCGAGGCTGCCCCAGTGGGCTGCGGCGGACCCGTGCTCCGCCGTCGTCCGGACGTTCTCGGCGAAGCCGAGCACCATGGCGCCGACCATGATGGAGGCCAGCAGGACGACGTAGGCGGTCCAGAGGAGTCCCAACGCGCCGCCGATCAGGCGCCGGCCGCGGGTGACGAGATCGCCGAGGACGTGCTTCGTCCGGCGCCGCGGCCGCCGGGTCGCGGCGTCGCGGACCGGCGCGAGGGGATCCGCGTCGGCGACGAGGGCGGGGGCGCTGACGAGGCGGCGCGCCGGCGCCGCCGGTCGCAGGACCGGCAGGCGTTCGGCCGGATGTACCGCGATCGCGTCGAGATCCCACCAACCGGCGATGTCGAGACTGGCGAAGGCCGCCAGCGGCTCGGCGGCGAGGCGTCCCCCCGTCATGTGGACGACATGGTCCCGCAGGGCCGCGGCGACGGGCGGCTCCGGCTCGGCGAGGGGTACGGCGGTCAGGATCCCGGCACTGCGCACGACCGGCAGGACCGGTCCGAGGGCCGCGCAGTCCCGCGTGACGGGCGCGGCGAACAGCACGAGCACGCGATCGCCGCGTGCCCGCACCTCCGCGGCGTGCTCGAGCCAGGGAAGAAGCCGGGCGCGCCAGTCCGGCCCCGCGGAGCCGCGCGCCATCAGGATCCCGTCGAGGGGGATCGTGCCGGCATGCACCCAGCCGCGCGGGCGCAGGGCCGCGAGCGGCTCCCGGGCATCGGGGACCGGCGGCGGCCTCAGGCGCCCAGGCACGGGACGGTTTCCGCGAACGCGCCGAGATCTCTCAGGTGGGACCATCCGCGGTCGAGCTGGCCGAAGGCGAGCGCGTCGACGAAGCCCGCTGCGTCGCACCGCGCGGCCGCGATGCACGGGACGGCATCGGCATCGACGGCGACGCGCACCGCCTCGAGGGTCGCGTCCGGAAGCGTCAGGGGATCGCCCGCCGCCGCGCCGCCCGGGGTCCGGAACGTCAGGCGCGCCGATCCCGCCTCGTCGCGGTCGAGATGGAGGGCGAGGGGTCCCTCGACGGCCTGGGCGCGCACGCCGTCGTACGGGGGCACGATGCCGATGATCCGGCCCTGCGGCCCGAGGTGCGCGACCGCTCCGTCCGCGGCGTTCACCACGTGCCAGTACCCGCCCGCCTGCTCGATCCCCAGGGTGGGCTGCCCGCGCACCGCGCAGAGGGCGAGGCCGCCGCCCGGCCGCAGCGATCCGGCCCGGCCGGGGAACCGCGCCACGACCTTCCCGTCGGACGGCCGCCGCGCGATCACCCCGTCCGCGCGATCGCGCATCAGCAGACCGGCGGGCGTGACCGCGAGGGGAAGCTCGCCCGCGAGCGGCGCGTAGTCGATCAGCCGCGTCTCAGAGATCAGGAAGGCCGTGCCGTCGGCCGCCAGGAGCCAGGACCGGTTGCGGCGTTTCAGCATCCCGAGGGGCGGCAGAACCGCCTTCGGCAGGCGCCGGCACACCAGGGGATGGTCCCGCGGGATCCGCCGGTCGAGCGTCGCAGCGGCGCCCGAGCGGTCGAAGGTCCAGCTGCGGAGCGTCAGGCGCGCGTCGTCGGCGTAGACGTTGAGGCACGCGGCCCGGATCCGCGACCGGCCGACGGCGAGCCCCACGAGGCGCTCGTGGGGTGCGACCGGCAGGCGCAGCGCGCCGGAGGTGCCGGTGACGGGGACGATGAGGATGCCGTCGGGCCGCGCCACCAGGAGGTGCTCGCCGCAGGGCGCGAAGGCCAGCCCGCGGGGCGCCCAGTCCGGAGGCGCCGCGCTCCGGTCGGGCGCGGACCGCCGGGGCGGCGGGCGTCCGGGAGCTGGACGGGGCCGGAACGGGTCGCGCAACAGCGCCACCGCCTCGCGCTCCGGCGGGAGGTCGAGGCGCGCGGCGGCGACAGGGCCGGTGGCGTCGAGCACGGTGACGTCGGCGGCCACGGCGAGGCCGTCCGGCCCGAGACGCGGCCGCTCCTCGATGGTGATCCGCCGGCACGGTCGCGCCGCTTCGGGCAGGTCGGACCCGCCGATGAGCCAGAGGCTGGCGCCGGGCCGCCCGGCCGCGCGGGTCGCGACCGGCTCGGCCACGACCCGTTCGAGTTCGACCGCGTCGAGGGATGTGGCGGCACTCTCGCGGAGAAGGATCGCGGCGTCGGACCGCTTCAACGCGCCGAGCCAGCGCCGCTCCGGCGTGGCGGTCGAGGCCCAGAGCAGGCGCGCGCCGCGCCGCCGGGCGAGGCCGGCCAGGCAGAGCAGCGCCGCGAAGGCCACGAGGCGGGGGGCGCCGAGGAGTTCCGGCCCGGCATCGACCACGACCAGCACGGCGCCCGCATCCGCCGCCTGACGGTAGACCGGCTCCAGGGTCAGCAGGTCGCGCTCGGCCGCGCGCTGCAGGAAGGCGTCCGGATCCAGGTCGCGCCAGAGCCACTCCGAGGCGACGAGGCGCTCGATCCCGCCGCGGGTTCCGAGGCCCCCCAGCCCGTCGATCTCGCCCTGCGGTTGCCCGCCCGCGCCGTCGGCCCGCTCGACGAGGGGCCGCAGCGCCTCGACCAGCGCCGCGAGGATCCGCAGATCCGGTTCCGCCATGTCGGAGAAGAGCGTTGTCCACGGTGCCAGCGCCGGCGGAAGGGTCGTCCGCGGACCGGTCGACGCGGCGCTCACGCCGTCTCCCCCAGGCGGCCGGTATCGATGTCCGGCACGGCGCGCGAACCGGCGAGGTCGAGCAGGCGCAGGGTTTCGCCCTCGGGGACGAGCAGGGCCGGACCGCCCAGACCGTGCCGGTCGAGCAGGCGGCGCGCGACCTCGGCGCGCCAGGGCGCCGGCACGGCGAGGCGGCACCCGAAGGGCATGAGCAGCGGCCCGTCGGCCGCCAGCCACCCGAGCGGCGTCGCGCACCAGGGCAGCGCCGGCCGGCCCGAGCCCGTGTCGGGGGCGAACAGGACGGCCTCGCCGCCCGCCAGCGCCAGGCGCAGGGTGGCGTAGCGGCCGATCCGCGGGGCGATCCGCGCCAAGAGACCGGCCGCGTCGCTGCGGGTGAGGCGCAGACCCACCGGCAAGCCGCCGGCCGCCGGCATCAACCGCAGGGGAAGACGCGCCGGATCCGGGATCACGCCGGAGTCGCGCCCGCGACCGGTGCCCGGCAGCGCGTCAGCAGCGCGTCCCGCGCCGCGGCGAGGGCCGGCGGGCGCTCCTCCGCCCCGAAGGCGGCGTCGATCTGCACGAGGAAGGATTCGGCGCGGACCAGCCAGGCCTCGAAGGCGGGGGCGGTGCGGTCGTCCGGGGCGGAGGCGGCCAGAGCCTCCCCCTCCCTGGCGAGGTCCGCGGCCCGTGCGGCCGGACCGTAGCCCGCCGCCTTGGCGGCCGCGGGCAGGACGGGGCTCGCCGCGGCGCCGAGCTCGACGCGCAGCAGGTCGCGGGCCTCGTCCTGCGCGATCCGGTCCTGGACGAGGTGGATCACCGGCCACAGGTCGGCCTCCTCCGCGGCCGTCCGGCCCGCGATGAGCGCCGCCGCCGCGACGAGCGACTGGCCCCGCACCACGCGCCGGTCGCTCAGCCGCACGCCGCGGGCGCGCAGCTTGCGCACCACCTGCGCGTAGGCGGGCCGGACCGGCGCGAGGTCGATCCGCGCGGCGGCCTCGGCGAGGGCGTCGATCTCCGCGAGCGTCAGCGGCGCATCCCCGTCGCCGGGTTCGAGGGACGCGACCGGGTCGCCGGCGAGCAGGGCCTCCAGGTCGGTGTCGGCCAGGGGATCGACGAAGGCCGTGACGAGGAAGCGGTCGGCGAAGGCCGCGAGACCGGGATCCTCCGGCAGGGCGTTGCTGGCGCCGACGCAGCAGCGCAGCGGGACGGCGGTGTCGAAATGCCCCCGGCGGTAGCGGCGCTCGTTCAGCACGCCGAGAAGCGCGTTCAGGATCGCGGTGGAGCCGAGGAAGACCTCATCGAGGAAGGCGAACTCGGCCTCCGGCAGCATGCCGGAGATGTCCGGTCGCAGCTTGCCCGCGCGCAGGGCTTCAAGGTCCAGCGGGCCGAACAGTTCGGCCGGTTCCGTGAAGCGCCCGATCAGGTACTCGAAGCAGCGCGCCCCGGTCCCGGCGGCGCAGGCCCGCACCGCGGCCGACTTGCCGGTGCCGGGCGGTCCGATCAGCAGGAGATGCTCGCGCGCCACCAGCGCGAGGTGCACCAGCTCCACCACGTGGCGACGCCCGACCAGGCCGCGGGCCGCGCGGCCGATGGCGCGCTCCAGGCGTGCGATCGCGGTATCGATACCCCCCTCCCGTCAGGTTCGGCCCGCTCGCCGCGACAGGGCGATCGGTCGCGGTGCCGTCCCGCGCCGCGCCGTCGAGCCGGCGGCGGGCGCCTCACGGAGCCCGTCCCGTGACGTGAAGCGCGGCCGGACCGAAGACTTTCCTGCGCGGCCGCGCGTCCCGATCACCGGCATCCGCCGAGATGCCAAATCTGCCCGTGCACGCGTCCCACTATCGTCGCGCAGCCCCGGCGCCGGGACGATCAGGCGAAACATTCTGACCACGAGACATCCCGGAATACTCTGATTCCGCGAGGCTAGCCCGGCGGTCGACTTCCGGTCAACGTGCCGCGACCGCCGCTTGACCATCGCGGCGGCGCGCACGCACCGGCGACGCGGTCAGTCCCGCGACGTCGGACCGGAGACCGGCGCCTTCGGGACCGCGAGGCGTCCCTCTTCGGCCTTGTTGATGTACTGACTGGCGATGAAGAGCCCCTTCAGCGGCCGGATGATCGGCACGCAGGCCAGGAGGAGCAGCGGCAGCGTCACCACGGCGTGGACCCAGAGCGGCGGATCGTAGGTGAGTTCCAGCCAGATCCCGAAAGCGGTGACGGGGAACGCCATCGTCATCATGATGAAGAAGGCGGGCCCGTCCGCCGGATCGGCGAAGCCGTAGTCCAGCCCGCACGCCTCGCAGCGCGGCCGCAGAGTGATGAAGCCGTCGAACAGGCGTCCTGTCCCGCAGCGCGGGCAGCGGCAGCGCAGGCCGACGGACATCAGCGATTGGTCGGTGGTCCTCTGCATCATCGACGGTCCTGAGCAACAGGCCGGCGCCGATCCCTGATCGACCGGCCTTGCGCCTGCCGATTGTATGGCATATCAAGCCATACAATCGCGGTTGAGACTGAGCCATCCGACGGGTTTCCGGCGGATCGCGGCCAGTTCGGAACACTGAGCGCTCCGGCCGCACGCTCAATGTATGCATACAGTGGTGGGATTACAGGGGTCAATGATGGAATCCTGGAGCCCGACAATCGCCGGCGACACGGGGCCCAAGTACCTCGCCATCGTCCGGGCGTTGGCCGAGGACATCCGGGCCGGCCGGCTCTCGCCGGGAGCGCGCCTTCCGCCGCAGCGCGCCCTGGCGAAGCACCTTAACGTCGATCTCACGACGGTCACGCGCGCTTTCAACGAGGCGCGCCGAACGGGCCTGATCGACGCGACCGCGGGACGGGGCAGCTTCGTCCGGGCGTCCCGATCGCCGGCCGGGGAGATGCGCAGGCCCGATCCGTCCGGCAGCGTCGATTTCAGCATGAACATGCCGCCCCAGCCGGAGGTGGCGCGGCTGGCGGAGCGCCTGGAGGCGGGTCTGTCGCGGTTGGCCGGTTCGTCCACCTTCCTGGCCCGGATGCAGTACCAGGACAGTGCCGGGAACCTCGCCGACCGGGCGGCGGCAGCCCACTGGCTCGGTCAACGGCTCGGGGCGCTCCCGATGCAGCGCGTCCTCGTGGCCGGTGGTGCCCAGGTCGTGCTCGCCGCCGTGCTCGCTGCCGTCCTGAAGCCGGGCGACGCCCTCTGCGTCCCGGCGCTCACCTATCCCGGGCTGCGCATGGCCGCGGAGCGCCGCGGCGTCCGCCTCCTGCCTGTGGCCGGCGACGCGGAGGGGCTCGACCCGGACGCCCTGCTCGAGCGGTGCCGATCCGATCGGCCGCGGGCCCTGTACCTCGTGCCGACCCTCGACAACCCGACCACGGCGACCCTGCCGGCAATCCGGCGTCGGCGGATCGCCGAGATCGCCCGCACGCACGGCGTCGCCATCATCGAGGACGACGCGTACGGCGCCTTGCCCCACGACGCGCCGGCTCCCATCGCGTCCCAGGCGAGCGACATCACGTGGCACATCGCGACGCTGTCCAAATGCGCGAGTCCCGGCCTGCGCATCGCCTACGTCGCGGTCCCGGGGACGAACGAGGCGGTGCGGCTGGCGGCCGAACTGCGCGCCATCAACATGATGGCCTCGCCCCTCACGGCCGCGCTCGCCTCGCACTGGATCGCCGAAGGCGAGCTCGACGGCATCGTCGCGGCGATCCGGCAGGAGAACGAACTCAGGCAGGCGGTCGCGCGCGAGACGCTCCGGGACCTGGACGTCTGGGCGCATCCGTGCGGGCACCATCTGTGGCTCCGGCTGCCCGATCCCTGGCGTCGCGGCGAGTTCGGTGCCCACGCGCGCCAGCTCGGCGTGTCGGTCGTCCCGAGCGACGCCTTCGCGGTCGGGGCCGCCCCGGAAGCGATCCGCGTCTCCCTGGGCGCGGCGCCGGACGCCGAGACGCTCCGGTACGGCCTCAGCCTGCTCGCGACGCTGCTGGCGCACCCGCCCGGCGCGATCTCGACCGTTGTCTGAGCCGGCCGAGGCGGCGCGTGCCGGTCCGACCCCTCTGACCGCGAAGGGAACGCGATGCTCCAGTGTCTCAGGCGGACGCGCCCGCGGATCCCGCGTCGTCCCTCGCGCGTCTCGGCACTGGCGCTGGTACTGCTCGCGTCAGCCTGCTCGGACGACGGACGGGAGCGCCGCCACGCGCTGGGCGAGACCCCGACGTTCGACGACGTCATGCGGGTGGCCGACGCGGAGCGCGGCGGGCGGCTGTTCGGTCAGTGCGCCGCCTGCCACACGATCAGCCCGGAGGCGGGCGATCGGAACGGACCCGAACTCTACGGCGTGCTCGGCAAGCCGGTCGCCAGCAACAGCCGGCGCTACGGCTATACCGGGGCGCTCCGGGCGCTGGGCGGCGTCTGGACACCGGAGCGGATGGACCTCTGGCTCGCCGCCCCGGCGAAGCTGGCGCCCGGCACGCGCATGACCTTCCGCGGCCTTCCCGATCCCCTCGATCGGGGGGATCTCATCGCCTATCTCCGGACCCGGTCACCGGGGGACGGTGACGCAGAGGCGCACCCGTCGCGGCCTTGAGCGGCTCCCCGGCGGCATCGCGCGTCCTTCGCGACGCGATCGGAGCCGGGATCGTCCTGCCGGTCCGACGAAGCGCGCGGGCAGGGCGACGCCGTGCGCGTACTGGATCAGAGCCGGTGCGAGACCCGCGATCATCGACCAAGCGACGAGCCGGTCGGATCCGGACGCGGTTTCGTCATCCTGCGCGTCGCCATCGGCCGTCCCCTCGCGGTCGCGGCCGGTGATCGGCCGCCTCGGAGCGGCGTCGTGGTCAAGCTCCTCTGCCGCCGGATTGCGCGACGTCTCGCGTGGCGGCACGGACTGACCCGGCGATCCCTCAGATCAGCCCGACGGATTCTTCCGGGAAGCGGATCGCGAAGACCGCCCCCAGCCCGGGACCGGCGCTCTCCGCCGTGGCGCGGCCGCCGTGAAGCTCGGCGATCCGACGGACGATCGAGAGCCCGAGACCGGTCGAGTTCTCGCCGCCGGTGGGCTTGGCCGACAGGCGCTGGAACCGCCCGAACACGCGGGCCGAATCCTCCGGCGAGAGGCCGGGCCCGTGGTCGGCGACGGCGCAGATCAGTTCCGCGCCGCGCGGGCCCGGCTCGCGGCTGACCCGGACCGTGATCGCCCCGCCCACCGGGCTGTACTTGATGGCGTTCGAGACGAGGTTGTCGAGGGCCTCGCGCAGGCGCTCGGCGTCGCCGCAGAGGAACAGCTCGTCCGGGCCTTCGCAGACCAGGGTCTGGTCCTTCGCGTCGGCGAGCGGCCGGTCGGCCTCGCAGACCTCCCGGGCGAGGCCCGCGAGGTCGACCGGTTCCCGGCGCAGGCTGATGTCGAGGGCGTCGTTCATCGCGTCGGCCATGAGGCTGTCGATCATGGTCGTCAGCCCCTTGGCGCTGGTGCGCACGTGCTGCACCTGCGCCCGCATCTGCTCCCGGTCACCCTGCATGTCGATCAGGTCGGACAGCATCTCGGCGCGGCCGAGAATGACCGCCAGCGGGTTCTTCAGATCGTGCGCGATCGTGCCTAGGATCTCGGTCTTCAGGCTGTTGGCGCGCCGCAGGTCCGAGCGCTGCAGGTCCAGCCGGCGATTCGCCCGGATCAGCTCGGCGGTCCGCTCGACGACCCGCCGCTCGAGGTCGGCGTTGGTCAGCTGCAGCCGCTCGTAGAGGATGACGTTGTCGAAGGCGATCGACAGCCGGCTCGTGAACAGGGCGATGAGCGACCGGTCGGTCTCGGACAACTGGCGGTCGGCCTCGATCAGCGCGACGATCTCGCTGCCGCTCGCCGTGTGCAGATACAGGGTCGACCAGTGCTCGCCGAAGCTGTGCCGGCGCTCGGCAAAGGCGCGTTCGACGAGGGGTTGCACCCGCTCCTCCAGCGGCCAGCACGGCTCGCGGCCGGCGTAGTGGCCGTAACAGCCGGAGCCGGCCAGAACGCAGAAGCGCTCCTGCGGGGCGGCGGTCTCGCGCAGGACCAAGATGCCGGCGCAGGCGACGTTCAGGAGCGAGGCGACCTGGGTGAGGACACCCTCCGCCAAGCGCTGCATCGACTTGTGATCGAGGAGCATCGGCGCGGCGTCGATGATGATCTCGAGCCCGCGCCGGGTCTCGTCGAGGCGCTTGAGCTGCTGATGGGCGCGCAGGGCCGCGGTGAGGCTGGTGAACAGCTTGTCGGCGGTCAGCTCGGTCTTCGCCTTGTAGTCGTTGATGTCGTAGTCGACGATGATCCGCCGCTCCGGCGCCTGCCCGGGCTGGCCGGTCCTCAGGATGATGCGCACGGTCTCCTGCCGGAGCTCGCGCCGGATGTAGTCCACCAGCTCCAGCCCGGCATTGTCGGTCTCCATCACCACGTCGAGCAGCACCACCGCCACGTCGCGGCGCTCGGCGAGCAGCACCCGCGCCTCCGCGGCCGAACGGGCGGTGAGGATCTCCAGGCCGCGCCCGTCGAGGGTGTAGCTCGCCAGCGCGTAGCGCGTGCCGTCATGCACGGCCGGATCGTCGTCGATCACGGCGATCACCCAGGCTCCCGCGGTCGGCTGCGCCTCGTCGAGGTCGTCAGGGATCAGCGTGAGGGTGTCATCGTCCATGGCTATGACCTGAAATGCTGCTCGCAATCGGACGACTACGCTAGAAATCGTGTTGAAAACTTGTCACGCTACCGTGAGCCGATACGATTCCTGCATTCGTTCAAGAGCGAACCCGGAAAGTGCGCACCGCTGCGATGATCATACCAGACAGCCCCGCCCCCGGCGCCGCCCGCGGCGGTGCGGCGATCCCGTCGATCGCCGTGGTGGACGACGAGGCGGCGACCCGCGAGATGGTCGGGGATTACCTGAAGCTCCACGGGTTCTCGGTGGTCCTGTGCGACGGCGGGCGCTCCTTGCGGGAGCACCTCGCCGGCCACAGCCCGGACCTGATCGTGCTCGACCTGAACATGCCCGAGGAGGACGGGCTCTCCATCGTGCGCGACCTCAAGGCCCGGACCGCGATCCCGATCATCATGCTCACCGCCACGGCGAGCGCGATCGACCGCGTGGTCGGGCTGGAGCTCGGGGCCGACGATTACTTGCCCAAGCCCTGCGAGTTGCGCGAGCTGGTCGCCCGCGTGCGCTCGGTCCTGCGCCGCGTGCAGACGCCGACCGCCGCGCCGGCCCCAGTTCCCGTGAGCGGGCGCCGCATCCGGTTCGGCACGAAATGGCTGGAGCTCGACGCCCTGCGCCTCAGCGACGATGCCGGTTTGGAGCAGGCGCTCACCCGCTCGGAATTCGACCTGCTGAAGGCGTTCGCCGACAATCCGCGGCGGGCGCTCTCGCGCGAGCGCCTGCTCGACCTCGCCGATGCCCGCGACCCGGACGCGTTCGACCGCGCCATCGACGTACGGATCAACCGCATCCGCAAGAAGGTCGAGCCGGACCCCGGCAATCCGCGCTACATCCGCACCGTGCGGGGCCTCGGATACATATTCCGCCCCGAGGGAGACTGATGCGACCCGGATCAATGTTGCGTCGTGATGGGGTGACGCAACAATTCACGCTCCAGATCTGGCTGGAAGCAATATCCGCGGTACGGAGCGTCCCTATCAGCGTGGCAGGACCGAGGGCCGGAGGTGCCCGGAGGACGGGCCATGCGACACGTGATCGGTACCTCGTCGGCCGCGGCTTTCGGCACGCTCTGCGTCCTGGCGCTCGTCGGCTGGACCCAAGCGGCCAGCACGGTGCCGATGCAAGCCAGCGGGGGCGCAAAAGCCTCCGCGGCGGCCCGTGACGGCGCCGCCTGTGGCGGGGCGGCCTGGCCGTACCCGCCCGGCGCCTGCGCGGGTGCCGGCCTGGTCGGCGACCCGGCGGGCCGTCGCGTCCGGCTCATCGCGGTCGACGCCGCGCCCGGCCGTCGGTGAGGGGCGCGAACCGCCATGCCGCACTTCAGCGACGACCCCGGTGCCGACGAAGATCCCGATCTGCTCGGTGCGCTGCGCCGCATGCTGCGCGCCGGAGAACGCGCTCCGCGGCGCCTGCCGACCTGCGCCGAGCGGTTCGGCGTGCCGGCGCCGCGCGATCGCGCGCGTGACGCGCAGGATGCCGTGCTGGCCGGCCCGGACCCGCGGCCGCCCCGATCCCGACATCGCTGAGACCGCCCGTGGCGGATGGCTTCGACGCCGTCTCTGCGCGCGCAGCGAAGCGATCCGGCGGCGCCACATCGGCCGGGCGCGCGCAGCCCTGGGTCGCTCCGCTGCGCGCGCGATGACGGGGCGGGCGGCATCGACCGAAGTCTGCGCGCGGACACCGGGTGATCCGGTCGCCGGAGCGCCGCCCGATTGCACCGCTCTCCGGCACGGCCTTAAGTTGCTGCCGGACCCCTATGTCGGGACGCGGATGCGGGTTGGACCCAAGATCGCCCTGGTCGGTGGCGTGCCGATCCTCGCCGCCGGCGCGATCGCCATGGCCGGCTGGCTCCTCCTGGCGCAGGAGGAGCGCGCCCGGCGCGGCGCGGTCCTGGCCGCCGACGTTTACCACGACATCGCCACCGCCCGCCTGGTCCGCGACCAGTACGCCGCCGCGGATGCGCAGGACCGGCCCGCCTACGCCGAGCGCTTCGCCAGCCTGACGGCACGGGCCGAGGCCGGCCTCGGCCGGCTCGCCGGCTTCGCCCGCATCGACGAGCAGCGCGCGCGGACCGCCTCGGTGGAGCGGGCGCTGGCCCGCTACCGGGGCGAGATGGACGCCTTCGTCCGCCAGACCCGGGAGAATGACGGCCTGATCCGCGAGATGACGCAGCGGGCCAACACCCTGATCGACCTCACCGACCGGGCGCGCCTGCGGCAGCAGGCCTCGAACGCCGACCTCGCGCGCTCGACGGCCGAGAAGGTCGAGGCGCTGCGGGTCGCCCGGGGCCTCGTGGCCCGCCTCAACGCCCTGAGAGCCCGGAGTGCGGAGAGCGCCGTGCTCGCCGCCCAGGCCGCGGCCCGGAGCGAGGCCCCCGCGGCCGGCCCCGCCGGAGCGGCGGTCTCGGAGGGCGACGGCCCGCGCGCGCAGGGCCTCTTCCGCGCCGCCAGCCGCGAACTCGCGGCGGCGCTGCGGGCCGACGGCCGGGACGCCGACGCGGAGGCCCTCGACGCGCTCACCGCCGAGACGGCGGGGTGGAAGCCGGACCTCCGCGCGAGGCTCGACGCCTGGATCGAGCGCACCTTGAAGATCGAGACGTCCGGCCAGGAGAGCCTGCACGACGAGGTGGCGCAGCTGCTGGCCTATTCCGTGGAGGCCAACGAGATCGAGCGCGCCACCCAGAACGTCGCGATCGGCACCCTCAAGCTGGGGCCGCGCACCGCGGGCGCCCTCCTGCACCGGGACGCGGCCCTCGCCGAGCGGATGCGCGACGAGGGCGAGCGCCTCGCCCGGAGCGCCGCCTCGCTGCCGATCTCGCCGCTGATCCAGGCCGAGATGGTCCAGGCCCTCGACGGGTGGCGCGGGCGCCTCACCACCACCATCGGGGGCCTGCGGCAGCAGAACGCCATGATCGTCGCGATGGACGGGCTCGCCGCGACGATGATCGACAGCGCCAAGGCGCTCAACGACGCCTTCGTGGAGGACGCCGACCGGTCCGGCATCGTCATCCAGCGGATCCTGCTCGCCGGCGCCGCCGGGCTCCTGCTGTTCGGCGCGCTGGTCGTGATCCTCGTCGCCCGCTCGATCCTGGTGCCGCTGCGCGCTCTCCAGGGCGACATGGTCATGCTGACCGGTAACCCGGCGGGGGCGGCCGTGCGGGGCACGGCACGCCGGGACGAGCTCGGCGACATCGCCCGCGCCACCGCGGTGTTCGTCTCCGAGATCACCCGCCGGGAAGGCGCGCTGCGCCGGGCCAAGGATCAGGCGGACGTCGCCCTGGTCGAGCTGCGCCGGACCCAGGACAACCTCGTCCGGGCCGAGAAGCTCGCCTCCCTCGGGCAGCTCGTGGCCGGGGTCGCCCACGAGATCAACACGCCGCTGGGCATCGCGCTCACCACCGGGACGCTCATGAGCGACGAGGCGCGGGCCTTCCGCACCGGCCTGTCTGCCGGCACGCTGTCGCGGTCCCGGCTGAACCACTTCGTCGACCGGGTCGAGGAGGGCGCCACCCTGCTCTGCACGAATCTCACCCGGGCCGCCGACCTCGTCCAGGGCTTCAAGCAGGTCGCGGTGGACCGCGTCAGCGACGAGTGCCGCAGCGTCGTGCTGGCGACCTGGCTCGACGATCTGCTGGCGAGCCTCAGGCCGATGCTGCGCAAGGGCGGCCACACGGTGGAGCGCGCCTGCCCCGCGGACCTCGTCATCGACACCAATCCCGGCGTGCTCGCGCAGATCGTGACCAACCTCATCGCGAACGCGGTCGTGCACGGGTTCCGGGCGGGCGAGCCGGGCCGGATCACCGTGCACGTGTCGGAACGGGAGGGCGGCCTCGTGCGGATGGAGGTCCGCGACACCGGTCAGGGCATCCCGCCGGAGCACCTCGACCGGATCTTCGACCCGTTCTTCACGACGGCCCGCAGCGCCGGCAGCACGGGGCTCGGCATGCACATCGTCCACAATCTCGTGACCGCCAAGCTCGGCGGCCGCATCGCGGTCAGCAGCGAGCCCGGCCAGGGGACCGTCGTGCAGGTCGACTTTCCCGCCCAGGGTGCCGGAGCGGCCGCGCGGCCGCGGACCGGCGCGATCCGGACGCCGTGAGGCCGGCCGCGGCATACCGCGCCGGCCAGCGCGCCCTGGCGGTCGCCTTCATCTCGGCGCTGATCCTGGGTCACGGCCCGGCGTCGGCGCGCACCTTCGTGTTCTGCTCGGAAGGCAGCCCGGAAACCTTCGATCCCGCCCGCGCCACGACCACCACCACGATGAACGCCGCGTGGCAGGTCTACAATACGCTCGTGGAGTTCGTGCCCGGCACCACGACGATCCGCCCGGCCCTCGCCGAATCCTGGACGGTCTCGGAAGACGGCCGGACCTACGTCTTCGCTCTGCGGGACGGCGTCCGCTTCCACGCCAACGCGCGCTTCACCCCCACGCGCGCCCTGAACGCCGACGACGTGGTGTTCTCGTTCACCCGGCAGCGGCGCTCCGGGCCCGACGGCGCCGCGCAGGGCTTCACCTACTTCCACGATCTCGGCCTCGCCGACCTGATCGAGACCGTCGACGCCCCGGATCCGCGCCACGTCCGCTTCCGGCTGCGCGAGGCCGACACCACCTTCCTCGCCAACATCGCGCAGGCCTTCGGCGCCATCCTGTCCGCCGAGTACGCGGCCGCCCTCGCGGCCGGCAACGCGTCGGACGACCTCGCCCGGGCGCCCATCGGGACGGGCCCGTTCGTCTTCGAGGGGTACCGGCCGGATCAGGTCCTCCGCTACCGCGCCTTCCCGGATTACTGGCGCCGCGCCGCGGACGGGAACGAGCCGGGCGAGCGCCCCGACGGTCTCGTCTTCGCGATCACGCCGAACGCGGCGGTCCGGCTGAACAAGCTGCGGGCCGGAGAGTGCCACGCCATGGCGTTCCCGGCGACCGGCGACCTCGACGCGATCCGGGCGGAGCCGGGCCTGACGCTGCTCGCGCTGGCCGAGCTGAACGTCGCCTATCTCGCCCTCAACACGACCCGTGCGCCCTTCGGCGACGTCCGGGTGCGGCGCGCGGTCAACCTCGCCATCGACCGGCGGGCGATCGTGGCGGGCGTCTACGGTGACGCCGGGATCCTGGCGCAGGGGCCGCTGCCGCCCGGGATCTGGGCCCACGACGCGGACCTGCCGGACACCCCCTTCGACCGCGGCGAGGCGCTGCGCCTGCTGGCCGAGGCCGGGCTCGCCGACGGCTTCGACGTGGACCTGTGGTATCCGCCAGTCAGCCGACCCTACAACCCGAACGGCCGGCGCGTCGCCGACATGATCCAGGCCGACCTCGCGCAGGTGGGCATCCGTGCGCGCCCGGTCACGCGTCCCTGGAACGCGTACCGCGCCGCCCTGTACGGCGGAGAGCCCACGCTGATGCTCTACGGCTGGACGAGCGACAACGGCGACCCGGACAACTTCCTGAACGTCCTGCTCGGCTGCAAGGCCGCCCAGACCGGCGGCGCCAACCTCGCCCGCTGGTGCGACCCGGCCTACGACCGGCTGGTCGAGGCCGCCCGCCGAACCGGCGACCGGGAGGCGCGCCAGGCTCTGTACCGGCAGGCTCAGGCCATCGCCCGGCGCGCGATGCCCTGGGTGCCCCTGGCCCACACCAAGGTGCATCTGGCGCTCCGCGACGACGTGCTCGGCCTGACGATGGATCCCCTCGGCCGCCACCTGTTCGAGACGGTACGGTTCCGCGACCCGCGCTGACGGCAACGACAGCGCCGTCCTCGCGAGCGGAGCGAAGCAATCCAGCAGCGCCACGTCCACTAACGGCGCGCATCCCTGGGTCGCTTCGCGGCGCTCGCGATGACGGGGTGGGCCGACCGACCGGCCACGCTCACTTCTTGGTCCGCTGCTGGAAGACCCGCAGCACCTGATTGCCCCGCGCCACGGCGTCGTCGAGGGCCTGCTGCGGCGCCTTCGCGCCGTCGAGCGCCGCCTCCAGCTCCTCGGCCCAGATGTCCCGGATCTGCAGCATGTTGCCCAGGCGCAGACCGGCGGTGTTGCGTGTCGGCGGCCGCCGGGTGAGTTCCTGCACGGCGACGTGGAGCTGCGGGTGCCGCTCGAAGAAGCCCTCCGCCACCGCGTCGTCGTAGGCGGCGCGCGTGGTGGGGATGTAGCCGGTGTTCCGGTACATCGCGGCCTGCTGCCGCCCGTCCATCAGGAAGGCCAGGAACCGGGCGACGCCGCGGTACTCGTCCGGCGTCTTGCCCTGCATCACGTAGAGCGAGCCGCCGCCCAGGATCGCGTTCTGCGGCTCCGGCACGACGTCGGGATAGAAGGGCATGGGCACGACCGTCCAGTCGAACCGGGCGGCGGTGGCGACCTTGCCGTACAGGCTGGACGAGGTGAGGAAGATCGCGCAGTCGCCCGAGACGAACCGGCTCTCGCCGCGATTGACGCGGTCGTTGTACTCGAACACGCCCGCGCGCTTCAGGTCGACGAGGTTCTGCAGGTGGCGGACCTGGAGCGGGCCGTTGAAGACGAGTTCGGCATCGTAGCCGTCCAGGCCGTTGGAGCGGGTCGCGAGCGGCCGGTCGTGCCAGACGGACAGCTGCTCGAGATGCACCCAGGTCGGCCAGGCGGAGGACAGGGCGCACCGCTTGCCGTCCGCCGCCTTGAGCCGCCGCGCGGCCTCGAAGACCTCGGGCCAGGTCGCCGGGGGCTGCTTGGCGTCGAGTCCCGCCAGACGGAACCGGTCGCGGTTGATCCACATCACCGTCGAGGAGACGTTGAAGGGGAGCGACAGCATCCCGCCCTCGGCATCCCGATAATTGGTGGCGACGACCGGCAGGAAGTCCTCGGGCGTCACCGAGAGCCCGGCCTCCCGCATCACGGTGGCGACGGACCTGACGGCGCCGACGGCGGCCGCCATGGTGCCGTTGCCGACCTCGAAGACCTGCAGCAGGTGCGGCGCCGCGCCGGTGCGGTAGGCCGTGATGCCGCTGCTGATCGTCTCGGCGTAGGAGCCCTTGTAGACCGGCACGACCCGGTAGTCCGGCTGCGAGGCGTTGAACGTCTCGGCGAGGCGGGTCACCAGCTCGCCGTTCGGCCCGTCCAGGGCGTGCCAGAACTGGATCTCGGTGAGGGCCGCGGCGGGCAGCGGGCGCAGCGCGGCGGGCAGCCCGACGAGTAGCCCGACGAGCAGCGGCATGAGCAGGCCGGTGCTCGGCAGCCTCGAGCGGCCGACGCCGCGCCGGATGGGTTGCGTCGCGCCGCTCATGCCAGCCGCTCCGGTAGCCACAGCCGCAGCACCGTGCCGGCACCCGCGCTGCTCTGCAGTTCGACCCGCCCCTGGAGGCGGTTAACCACGAGGTTGTGGACGATGTGCAGGCCCAGGCCCGTGCCGCCGCGGGCGCGGGCCGTCGTGAAGAACGGGTCGAACACGCGGCCGAGGTCGGCCCCGTCGATGCCGCGCCCGTCATCGGCGATGGAGAGGCCGATGCCGTCCCCGGACCGGATCCCCGTGATGGTGATGCGGCCGCCCTCCCGATCCTGGAAGCCGTGCTCGATCGCGTTCTTGACGGCGTTCGAGACGACCTGCGCCAGGATCCCCGGCAGGGTGTCGACGACGAGATCGGGCGGGCAGTCGACCTCGAACACGTGGCGGCCGGGCCGCGCCAGGGCGCGCAGGCTCTTCAGGAGCTCGTCGATCCACTTCGCGAGGTTCAGCGGGCGGCGGTCCTCGATGGCCTGATCGGCCGCCACCTGCTTGAAGCTGTAGAGGAGATCGGCCGCGCGCATCAGGTTGCTGGTCAGCAGCTGCGCGCCCTCCCGCATCCGCCCGGCATACTGGGTCAGCCGCGACCGGGAGAGCTGGTTGTCCCCGACCATGCGCGCGAACGCGGCCGAGTCGGACTGGACCTGTGTCGCCGTGGTCAGGGCGATGCCGAGCGGGGTGCTGATCTCGTGCGAGACGCCCGCCACGAGCTGCCCGAGCGAGGCGAGCCGCTCGGCGCGGATCAGGTCCTCCTGGGCCTGCCGCAGGGTCGTGAGCGCGTCGTCGGCGCGCTGGGAGGCGTTGCGCCGGTCCGCCTCGCGGCGGCGGATCTGCTCCAGGAACGCGTTGGTCGCCCTGGCGATGTCGCCGAGTTCGTCGCGTCGGGTGAGCAGGTGGCTGTCGCGGCCGATATCCTCGGGGGCGGGCGCGGCGGCGGCGGTGACGATGCTGTGCTGGAGCGCGTGCAGCGGCCGGGTGATCGAGCGCGCCACCGCGGCGGCGGCGCCGATCCCCAGGCACAGGGCGCCGACCGCCCCCACGACCAGCAACTGCCGGATCACGCTGCCGAACTGGTCGGCATCGTCGATGAAGGCCCGGCTCAAGGTCTGCGCGTTGGCGCTCATCGTGGCGGCGCGGCTGTCCATGTCGGCGATGGTCTCGTTCTGCTCGCCGATCTTCTCGATCGTCGCGGCGAGCTGCGTGCGCCACCCGTCGATCGCCTCCGCCATCTCGTCCCGGATGCTCACCGGGATGAGCAGCGTCCGGGACGTGCCCGACAGCTCCGCGCCCGCCTCCAGCACCCGCGACGCTTCCGCAGTATCCCGGCGCGCCAGGGCCGCATCCGTCCGCCGGGCCAGGCGCAGGGCCGTGAGGGCGATGTCCTGGGCGGAGAGCTCGGCCTCGTTCGAGAGGACCGAGTGACGGATCAGGAGCGCGACCTCCTCGTACAGCCGGTTCTGCCGGGTGACGTTCACTTGGACGAGCTGGTCGCACCACTCGACCAGGACGCGGCCGGCCTGGGTCGCGCGGGTCAGCTCGAAGCCCTCGGAGAGCACCCTGTTGAGGCCGTCCTCGGTCCGGCTCCGGTCGCGGTACGCCTTCAGGAGCTCTGTCGCCCGGTCCGCCGCCCCCGCCTCGCCGTCGACCCGCAGGACGCGGCGCAGCCGGTCGCCCACCGCATCGAGCTGCCGCAGGTCGGCGGCGAGCTCATCGAACTCGATCGGGAAGACCGGGCGACCGATGCGCGCCCGGTTCAGCTCCGCGGTGCTGATCGCCTCCCGGAGCTCCCGGAGAGCCGTGACGACGCCCTGGTTCCGCTCCAGCTCGGCATCCTTGACGGCCAGGACGGCCATCAGCTGAGCGTTGTCCTGCTGCTGGCGCCGGCGCGCGACGTCGGTCAGGGCCACCAGGGCGTCCGCCCGCCGGGCCATATCGGCGATCGTCGCGTTCGCGGTCCGCTCGGAGAGCAGGAGCGAGCGCATGCGCGTCACCTGCGAGTTCAGATCGCCCGTGACGGTTGCCACGAGAGCCGACTGGCCGCGCGTGCGCGCGAGACCCTCCAGGCGTTCGAGCTGCCCGGCCGCCGTGGCGGCCCGCTCGTCGAAGCGTCGCTCGGCCTCGTCCCGCCGCGCGGTGCCGCCGCTGACGGCATCCGCCCGCGCCCGGTTCATCGACGTCAGCGTCTGTGCGGTCTCCGTCGCCACCACGGCGCCGGTCCGGGCCCGCTCGGCCTCGTAGAGCAGGATCCAGGCGCCCAGCGCGATGGCGGCCGCGACGAGAATCGGGATCGCGCCGACCACGAGGACGCGGCGCGCGATCCCGGACCTCCCCAACCCGCGGATCATCGCGCCGCGCACCGTGTCCCGCGCCCCGTCACCCGTCCCGCTCCCCGATCCGTCGCTGATTCCTCGACGACACAGTCCGTTATTGTGCCATCGGCGCGATGACTTCCCGAGAGCGCTGAAGCAACACGGGACGCAATATTCCCGCAGCACCGCTTGCGTAGATACCGCCCCGCACAACGGTCCTCGAAGGCCGAATGAGGGGAAACACCATGCTCGACGTCATCGCCCGCCTCCTGCTCTCGGCCGGCATCATGGTCGGCACGACCTACCTGCCGGCGCTCTCGCAGGCCGTCACCGGGCAGCCGGCCGGCACCCGGAGCTACGCCGCGGACGCGCCCGCCTGCCCGGCGAAGCCCGCGATGGCCGGGATCCGCGCCCGATCCTGCCTGGGCTGACCGGTATGGAGACGCTTCCTCTGATCCTGCTCGTCGGCGGGAATGTCCTGCTCGCGATCGTGATCCCGCTCCTCGTCTGAGCGCGCCGCGATCATGCTCCGCGAGGCCGCCGGAAGGCCGGTCGACCAGGGCCCGCCGCGAACCGCCGCCGCGGTCGGCAGTTGCCCGCCGGTGAGGCCTCGATTAGCCGGTCGATGCGGCCAGCTCGGGCCGCGCCCCGTGTCACGATGCGCCGCCGCCCATGCCCGCGTCTCCAAGCCTCGCCCGGGACCGATCCCGCATCGCGGCCCTCGCTCTGGCGACGCTGATCGGCGTCGGCGATCCCCGCCCGGGCTGGTCCCTCGACATGCCGGACAGCCCGCGTCCCGCCCGGCCGTCCCGGCCGGTGCCGCCGGAGCTGGCCGCGGCCCTCGCGGCCTACAGGACCTACGTCGTGGCCCAGGCCGACGCCTTCGTGCGCGAGACCGCGCGCTTCGTCGCGGCGATCCAGGCCGGGCAGCTCGCGGAGGCGCGCCGGCTCTACGCCCCGGCGCGCGCGCCCTACGAGCGTATCGAGCCGGTGGCGGCCCTGTTTCCCGAGCTGATCAAGCGTCTCGACGTGCGCAGCGACGAGTTCGAGCTGCGCGAGCGCGATCCCGCCTTCGTCGGCTTCCATCGGCTGGAGATGGCGCTGTTCACCCTCGGCACCACGGAGGGGCTCGGCGAGGTCGCGGAGCGGCTCACCGCCGAGACCGTGACCCTGCGCGACCGACTCGCGGCGCTCGCCATCCCGCCCGCCCGGGCGGTCGGGGCGGCCTCGGCCCTGATCGAGGGGATCGCCGCCACCAAGATCAGCGGCGAGGAGGAGCGCTACAGCCGCACCGACCTGTGGGACTTCCAGGCCAATATCGAGGGCTCGAAGGTGGTGTTCACGCTCCTGCGGCCGCTGCTGACGGACCGGGACTTCGTGGCCCGGGTCGAGCGCAGCTACAAGCGAGTCGAGGACCTGCTCGCGCGCTACCGCAGTCCGGACGGCGGCTTCCAGAGCTACGACAACCTCACCGCCCGGGACCGCAACGCCCTGAAGGGGCCCATCACCCTTCTGGCTGAAGATCTGTCGACGCTGCGTGGCCGGCTCGGTCTAGACTGATATCATTGCCGAGGTGCCGCGCTGTGGCCTCTCTTCGTGGCTAAAGGCGGCAGCGCGACCAGATTTTGCCGAGCGACGATGCGCTTCCTTTCACCGGTTCCCACCCGCCGCCGGTTTCTCGGCGGCCTCGGCGCGGCCGCGCTCCTCGGGCCCGCCCGAGCCGAGGACGCGACGCCGACCACCGCCACCGAGGGGACGCTCGTCTCTCAGCCCTTCTACGGCCCCCACCAAGCCGGGATCGTCACACCGCAGCCGGCCGCCGCCCTGTACGTCGCCTTCGACGTGCTGGCCGAGCGGCGCGGCGAGCTGCCCCACCTGTTCCGGACGCTCACCGAGCGCCTCGCCTTCCTGACGCGCGGCGGTGCCGTGCCCGATCTTCACCCGCAGCTCCCGCCGCGCAATTCCGGCATCCTCGGGCCGACCATCCTCCCGGACAATCTCACCGCCACCGTCTCGGTCGGCGCGAGCCTGTTCGATTACCGGTTCGGCCTGGGTCGCGCTCGCCCGCGCCATCTCGGGCCGATGGAGCGCTTCCCCAACGACGCGCTCGACCCGGCGCAGTGCCACGGCGACCTGCTGATCCAATTCTGCTCGAACACCGCCGAGACCAACATCCACGCCCTGCGCGACGTCATCAAGGCGACGCCCGGCCTCCTCACGCCGCGCTGGAAGATGGAGGGCTTCCTCCCGCCCCACGTGGTGAAGACCATGGGGGCCGACACCGTGCGCAACATGCTCGGCTTCAAGGACGGCACCGCCAACCTCGACGTGCGGGACCTCCGGATGATGGACCGTTACGTCTGGGTCGGAGCGGGGCAGGACGAGCCGGCCTGGACGACGGGCGGAAGCTACCAGGTCGTGCGGATCATCCGCACCCTCGTCGAGCGCTGGGACCGCACGCCGCTCGGCGAGCAGGAGGCCATCATCGGGCGGCACAAGGGCAGCGGCGCGCCGCTCCGGCAGGGACACGAGCGCGACGTCCCCGACTACGCCGCCGACCCGGACGGCGAGGCGATCTCGCTCGCGGCCCATATCCGTCTCGCCAATCCGCGCCTGCCGGGCACCGAGGGCAGCCTGATCCTGCGCCGCAGCTACAACTATTCCCGCGGGCTGACCGCCGCCGGCCAGCTCGACATGGGCCTGCTGTTCGTCTGCTACCAGGCAGACCTCGCCGCCGGATTCATCACCGTGCAGAACCGTCTGTCCGGCGAGGGGCTCGAAGAGTACATCCGCCCGATCGGCGGCGGCTATTTCTTCGCTCTGCCCGGCGTGCCGGGGCCCGGCTCCTTCCTCGGGGAAGGCATGCTGGCCACGACCTAGAAGGCGTCGACGCGGATCCCGGCTCGGACCACCGCCCCCGGATGCTGCGCCCGGGGCGCCCGAGGGACCGGCCGGCTGCGGGACCGCTCCCGCGCTCAGTCGCCGTCCGTCTGCCCCGCGATCAGGGCCATGCGGACGAGTTCGGAGAGGCTGCCGGCCTGGAGCTTGGACATGACGTTCGCCCGGTAGATCTCCACCGTCCGCGGGCTGATGCCGAGATCGAGGCCGATGACCTTGTTGGCCTTGCCGGCGATCAGTCCCTCCAGCACCTGCCGCTCGCGCTCGGTCAGTTCGGCCAGGCGCGCCCGCACCGCGTCGCGCTCGGACGCGCGCTTGGCCGTCCGGTCCGAGCGCGCCAGGGCCGAGCGGATGCTGGCGAGGAGCACCTCGTCGTCGAACGGCTTCTCGATGAAGTCGACCGCGCCGGCCTTCATGGCCGCGACCGCGAGGGCGACGTCCGCGTGGCCCGTCATGACGATGACCGGCGGCAGGCTGCCCCGCTGACGGAGGCGGTGCAGGAGCTCGACGCCGTCGATGCCGGGCATGCGCACGTCGGTGACGACGCAGCCGACGCGCTCGGGCTCTGCCGCCAGGAAGGCGGTCGCGGAATCGTGGACGCGGACGGTCAGCCCGTCGGTCGCCAGCAGGAAGGCCAGCGCCTGACGCACCGCGAGATCGTCGTCCACGATGTGCACGGGCGCGTCACTCGACATGAGCCATCTCCTCGCGGTCGAAGGTGCGCAGGGTGAAGCGGAAGGTCGTCCCGCCGTCCGGACCGGGGCCTGCCTGGATCTTGCCGCCGTGGGCCTCGACGATGGTCCGGCAGATGGACAGGCCGACGCCCATGCCGTTCGCCTTCGTCGTCACGAAGGGCTGGAAGAGCTGCTCGGCGATCTCGGGCGCGATGCCGGTCCCGGTATCCGACACGCGCACCTCGACCAGGCCCTCGGCGGGCAACGCCCGCGTGGCGACGGTCAGGTCGCGCCGGGCGACGTCCTGCATGGCCTCGATCGCGTTGCGGATGAGGTTGAGCAGGACCTGCTGCACTTGGATCCTGACCGCCATCACGAGAGGCGCGTCCGGGTCGAGATCGAAGCGGACGCGCACGCCCTTCTCCTTGGCGCCGACGAGGGCCAGGGCGCTCGCTTCCTCGATCAGCTTCGGCAATCCCTCGATGTGGCGCTCGCTCTCGCCGCGCGACACGAAATCCCGCAGGTGCCGGATCACCTGCCCGGCTCTCAGGGCTTGGTCGGCCGCCTGGTTCACCGCGTCGGCGAGCAGGGGCACCTCGGGACCCTCCATGCGCCCGAGGAGGCGGCGGCAGCCCTTCAGGTAGCTCGCGATCGCCGTCAGGGGCTGGTTGATCTCGTGGGCCAGGGTCGAGGCCATCTCGCCGAGGGCGGTGAAGCGCGACATGTGCACCAGCTCGGACTGCAGCTCCTGCAGGCGCGTCTCGGTCTCGTTCCGCTCGGTGAGGTCCCGGATGAAGCCGGTGAAGTAGCGCTCGCCGCCCGAGCGCATCTCCCCGACCGACAGCTCCATGGGGAAGGTGGAGCCGTCCTTGCGCTGGCCGACCACGACGCGGCCGATGCCGATGATCCGGCGCTCGCCCGTCCGGAGGTAGCGGGCCATGTAGGCGTCGTGCTGGCTGCGGTACGGCTCCGGCATCAGCACGCTGACGTTCCGCCCGACCATCTCGTCCGAGCCGTAGCCGAACTGGCGCACGGCGGCCGCGCTGAACGACTTGATCTGCGCCTGCTCGTCGATGACGATCATCGCATCGGGCACCGTGTCGAGGATCGAGCGCAGGTGCGCCTCGCGCGCCCGCAACTCCTCGTCGGCCTGCTTCTGCGCGTTGATGCTGAAGACCACGCCCCGGTGCCGGCACGGCCGGCCGCCGGCATCGACCTGCACGCGCCCGCGCGAGCGCAACCAGTGAACGCGTCCATCGGGATGCACGGCGCGGAAGTCGATCTCGTAGCTTCCGCCGTCCGTCAGCGCGCGCCCGATCGCCGCCGCCCGGGCGGCGCGGTCGTCCGGGTGAACGCGCGCTTGGATCTCGTCCAGGGTGGTGAGACGGTCCGGCGGCACGCCGAACAGGCGGATGCAGGACGGGAGGATCGTGACGCGCCCGGTCGGGATGTCGAGGGCCCAGCCGCAGATGCCGGCCTCGTCGAGCGTCAGCCGCAGGCCGTCGGCGTCGAAGGGGCCGCCGTCGCCGGTGGCGGGCGCGTATGGGTGTTCAGGCGTCGTCATGTCAGTCGCGCGCGGGGGGACGGCACCGTCATCCGTCCGGGTCGTCGGCGCCCGTCTTACACCGCCGGTTGCATCAGCAAACAGCCGGGGCGCGCGCGTGCGCGCCGCAGCAGCTCACGGCGTCGCCGTCGCGCCCTGCTTCCGCGCGGTGACTTGCCGGAGCAGGCGTCCGAGCTGCTCGGCCGAGTAGGGTTTGTGCAGGACCGAGAATCCGTGCGCGCCGTCCTGCGCGAGGACGTGGCTGTAGCCTGAGGCCAGAAGCACCGGAAGCCGCGGCATCCGGCGCCTGAGTTCCTGCGCGAGGGCCAGCCCGCCCATCCCCGGCATCACCACGTCCGAGAACACGACGTCGAACTCCGTTCCCTCGGGTCCGAGCCGGTCCAAGGCTTCCTCGGCATTCGCCGCCCAGGTGGTCTCGTAACCGAGATCTTCCAGAATCTGCGTGGCGAAGGTGCCGACCTCGACGTTGTCCTCCACCACCAGAACGCGCTGGCCGGAACCGATGGGGGAGGCCGGCTCCGCGGGGGCGACGGCGGCGTACGGCGCGGACTCGGCCGCGACTTCGGGCAGGTAGAGCGTGAAGGTCGTCCCCGCGCCGAGCACGCTCTCGACCGCGACATCGCCGCCGGACTGCTTCGCGAAGCCGAATACCTGGCTCAGGCCCAGGCCCGTCCCCTTGCCGACCTCCTTGGTGGTGAAGAACGGCTCGAAGATCCGGTCCAGCACGTTCGGGGCGATGCCGGAGCCGGTATCGGTGAGTGCGATCGCCGCGAACGGCCGCGCACTCGCCGCGTGCCCGCGGATCGCCGGCAGAGGGCAGGTGCAGGTCAATCGCAGCGTGAGGGTGCCCTCGCCGTCCATCGCGTCGCGCGCGTTGACGGCGATGTTCACCAGCGCCGTCTCGAACTGGCTCAGGTCGGCGCGCACGGCACAGGAGACTTCCGGGATCGCGGTGACGACCCGGATCCGCGCGCCCGTCACCGTATCGAGCAGCTCGGCCACGGCCCGCAACCGGTCGCCGAGGTCGAAGACCTGCGGGTCCAGGGTCTGGCGGCGGGCGAAGGCGAGAAGCTGGCCGGTCAGCTTGGCGGCGCGATCGACCGTGTCGGACACCGCGTCGAGGTAGCGGGCCTTGCGCGCCTCGGGCAGCTCGGGCCGGCGCAGGAAGTCGACGGACGAGCGGATGATGGTCAGCAGGTTGTTGAAGTCGTGCGCCACGCCGCCGGTGAGCTGGCCCACGGCCTCCATCTTCTGCGACTGGCGCAGCGCCTCCTCGGTCTTGAGCAGCTCTCCTGTGCGCTCGGCGACACGGCTCTCCAGGGTCTCGTTCAGCTCGCGCAGGCCGTCTTCCGCCAGCTTGCGGTCGTGAATGTCGGTCGATGTCCCGAACCAAGCGGTGATGGTCCCCCCGGGATCGCGCAGCGGTTCGGCCCGGGCCATGTACCAGCGATACGCGCCGTCGTGCCGCCGATAGCGCACCTCGATCTCGTAGGTGACGCCCCGCTCGCGCGCGTCCTCCCAGACCGCCGCCGTCCGCGCGCGATCGTCCGGATGCACCGCCTCGATCCAGCCATCGGGCAGCGACGCCTGCGTGTCGAGGCCGGTATACGCGCACCAGCGGTCGTTCAGGTAATGCAGCCGGCCGTCCGGCGAGGCGAACCAGACGAAGGCCGGCACGACGTCGGTCAGCGTGCGCAGCCGCGCCTCGGCCTCGCGGCGCTCGTCGATGTCGATGACCGAGCCGAAATAGCCGAGGAACGCGCCGTCGGAGGCGAACCGCGGCGACGCGGCGTCGAGCGCCCAGCGGTACCGGCCGTCCCCGTCCCGGAGGCGGTATTCGAGGCGGAACGACGCTCGGTCGGCGTTCGCCGCCAGGAACACCTGCTCGGAGTGGGCGCGGTCGTCGGGATGGATCGCGTCCAGCCAGCCGAGGCCGAGCGCCTCGGCCTCCGCCTGCCCGGTGAACTCGTACCAGCGCCGGTTGAGGTAGATGCACGCCCCGGTCTCGTCGGTGATCCAGGTCATCACCGGCGCGTCGTCCGCCATGGCGCGGAAGCGGGCCTCGCTCTCCCTGAGCCGCGCGTCGGCCTCGTGGCGGAACGTGACGTCGCTGGCCATCCCGAACCACTCGGTGACGGTCCCGTGCCGATCGATCAGCGGCACCGCGCGCGACAGCGTCCAGCCGACGCCGCCGTCGGCGCGCCGGACCCGGTGCTCGAGTTCGAACAGGCCCTTGCGGCTGACCGCGTCGTTGACGGCGGCCATGACCTCAGGCCTGTCGGCCGGATCGACGTAGCGGTCGAGCCAGCGCACGCTCGGCTCCGCCATGTCGGACAGGAAGCCGCGGCCGTCGAGCTGGCGCATTTCCTGCCAGTCCGGGCTCATGCGGTAGACCACGTCGGAGGTCGCGTGGACCAGGGCGCGGAGCCGCGCCTCGCTGAGCCGCAGGCTCGCCTCCGCGCCGACACGCTCGATATGCGCCCAGCAGCGCTCGGTCGCTTCGCGGATGAGCGCGAGCTCGGCGCGCGACCAGCGGTGAGGCCGCGCGTGGTGGACGGCCATCAGGGCGGCGAGCCGTCCGTCCTTCACCAGCGGCATGCAAATGGTGGCCGCGATCCCGATCGCCCGGAAGGCCTCGGCCTCGTGCGGGGCGAGCTCGGCGGCGTTGTCGTTGATGATGAGCGGCCGGCCGGCATTGAGTTCCTGGACGGCCAGGGCGCCGAAATCGGCGAGGCTGTAATGCCCGAGGATCGAGGGCGCCGTCGGCACGTGCCAGTTGCCGCGGATGGTGAAGCCGTCGCCGTCCGGATCCATGTCGGCGTAGGCGCAATTCGACAGGTTCAGGTGTGCGCCGACGCAGCGCGTGGTGATCTCCAGGATCGTGCCGGCGTCGCGGGCGTTCGCGGTTGCCTGGCCCAGCTGGTCGAGGAAGCCGAGGCGGCTCTCGTTCTCGGCGATCCGACGCTCGCTGAGGACGCGCTCGGTGATGTCGCGCACCGTGGCGAGCGTGCCGATCGGCGTCCCGTCGTCGTCCAGGATGGGCGTGTAGTCGAGGTCCATCCAGACCGTCTCCGGACGCCCGTGTCGCCAGAGCTCCAGTTCCTGGGCGCGGAAGCTGAGCGGGCGACCGGCCAAGCCGCTGGCGATCACGTGCGCGTTGAAGGCGCGGGCTTCCGGCCAGAGTTCCAGGAGACGCCCGCCGAGGGCCTCCGGATGGCGCGGGCCGCAGACCTCCGCGTAGCCCCGGTTGTAGACCAGGATCCCGTCGCTTCCCCAGATCGCCACCGTCGGGACCGGCGAGAGCAGCAGGGTCTGGACGATGGTCCGGACGGGCGCGGGCCAGGAGGCGATGGCCCCGAGCGGCGTCGCCGCCCAGTCATGACCGCGGATCAGGTCGCCGAGATCCCCGCCTCCGACCGGAGACCAGTTCTGCGGGACGGCCGCGCGCGTCATCGATGCGAATACCGAAACCGTTCCATCGCGGCGCTTGTCGACGCGCGGGCGCGCATCGTCAACATCCGCCGGGCCGGGCCGCGGGGTCCCGAAGTTTCTTCCCGGAGGTGAATCCGCTAGGCGTGAAGGCCGGTTCAGAGCGCGCCTTCGCTTTTCGACATCGTTCGCGCGTTCGCACCGAAACCGGTTTCGTTTTCGCCGCGCGGAGGTCTGAAGGCATGCTCTCGGAGCGTCAGAATGCGATCATGGACGTCGCCCGGATCGAGGGGCGCGTCTCGGTCGATGCCCTGTCCGGCCGGTTCGCGGTCAGCGTGCAGACCATCCGGAAGGACCTGAACGACCTGTGCGACGCGCGCCTCCTCTCGCGCATCCACGGCGGGGCGGTGCTCGGCGCGGGCGCCGAGAACCTCGACTACGAGGCACGCAACGCGATCGCGGCGCCCGAGAAGGCGGCGATCGCGCGTGCGGCCGCCGACCTGATCCCGGACCGCTCCTCGCTGTTCATCAATATCGGCACCACCACCGAGGCCGTCGCCCGGGCGCTCCTGAGCCATTCCGGCCTCATGGTGATCACCAACAACCTCAACGTCGCGCTCGCCCTGCGGCCCAGCCCGGAGATCGAGTGCATCGTGGCGGGTGGCCTGATCCGCCGCTCGGACGGGGGGATCGTCGGGGAGGCGGCGGTGGATTTCATCCGCCAGTTCAAGGTCGATTTCGCGGTGATCGGCGCCTCGGCGATCGACGAGGACGGGGCCCTCCTCGACTTCGACTATCGCGAGGTCCGGGTCGCGCAGGCGATCATCGCCAACGCCCGCCACGTCGTGCTGGTCGCCGATTCCACCAAGTTCGAGCGCAGCGCGCCGGTCCGGCTCGCCCAGCTCAGCCAGGTCGGCACCTTCGTGACCGATCGCTGCCCCAGCGACACGCTGCGCGACCTGTGCCGCGCGTCCGGAGTGCGGCTCGTCGAAACCGGTCGCTGAGCGTATCGGTTTCGATTGACTTTCCTTTGGTTTCGTATTCAATTCTTCTGCTTTCGCAGCCGCGCGTCCGACGCCGCGGCACGAGAGGGGGAGGATCATGCGGACGTTCGACGTTGCCGTCATCGGCGGGGGGATCAACGGCTGCGGCATCGCGCGGGACGCGGCCGGCCGGGGATACTCGGTGTCGCTGACCGAGCAGAACGATCTCGGCAGCGGCACCTCGTCATGGTCGACCAAGTTGATCCACGGCGGCCTGCGCTACCTGGAGCACTACGAGTTCCGCCTCGTGCGGGAGGCGCTGGCCGAGCGCGAGGTGCTCTGGGGGATCGCGCCCCACATCGTGCGCCCGCTGCGCTTCGTCCTGCCGCTCCACGCGGGCCTGCGTCCGGCCTGGCTGCTGCGGATCGGCCTGTTCCTCTACGACCATCTCGGCGGCCGCAAGCGCCTGCCCGGCACGCGCCCCGTGGACCTCTCCGGCCCCATCGGCGCCCCGCTCAAATCCGATTTCCGGCGCGGCTTCGAGTACTCTGACGCGCGCGTCGACGACACGCGCCTGGTGGTGCTCAACGCGCGCGACGCCGAGGCGCGGGGCGCCGAGATCGCGGTGGGGACCCGCGTCGTCTCGGTCCGGCGCGAGGGCGATCTCTGGCGCATCGTCCGGCGCGAGCTTAGGACCGGCCGCGAGGAGGAGATCGCCGCGCGCTTCCTCGTCAACGCGGCCGGCCCCTGGGTCGACCGGGTGATCCAGGGCCCGCTCGGCCGGAGCGAGGCCAAGCACGTGCGCCTCGTGCAGGGCTCGCACATCGTGACGCGCAAGCTCTACGACCACGACCGGGCCTTCATCTTCCAGAACGCGGACGGACGCATCATCTTCGCGATCCCCTACGCGAACGACACGACGCTCGTCGGCACGACGGACCGTGACTTCTCCGGCGATCCCGCCCACGCGGCGATCACCGAGGAGGAAATCGAGTATCTCCTGAGCGCCGCCAGCGAGTACTTCGCGACGCCGCTTCGCAGGGACGACATCGTCTGGACCTTCTCGGGGGTGCGCCCCCTCTACGACGATCACGCCTCCGCGGCGCAGGAGGCGACGCGCGATTACGTGCTGAAGACGGACGGCGCGGCCGGCGAGGCGGCGGTGCTGAACATCTTCGGCGGCAAGATCACCACCTACCGCAAGCTGGCCGAGGATGCCCTGAAGGAGATCGGCCAGCGCCTCGGGGCGCGCGGCCGCTCGTGGACCGGAGCCGCCGCGCTGCCGGGCGGCGACTTCCCGGTGGACGGGGTGGCCGAGCTCGAGGCGCGCCTCGCCCGCACCGCGCCCCGGCTCGGCGCCGCCACGGTCGCCCGCATGGTGGCCGCCTACGGGACGGACGCGCTGCGCATCGCCTCGAACCTCGGGCCCGATCTGGGGCACGGCCTTCACGAGGGCGAGCTGCGCTGGATGATGGACCGGGAATGGGCCCGCACCGCCGAGGACGTTCTCTGGCGCCGGTCGAAGCTCGGTCTCGCCTTCTCGCCCGACGAGGTCGCGGCGCTCCGAGCGCGGATCGCGGCCATGACCGGCCGCACCGACGGCGCGATGGCCGCCGCCGTCTGAGACCGGCAAGGACGCAGCGAGACCGAGAGACGGCGACCCGGCCGAGCCGGAGAGGCGCCGCATCACAGGAGGAAACGATGCCGCGACCGGACCATGCCGTCCAACATCGCCACAGGTCGAGACCGGACGCGCGGATCGCGCGTCGGCGCGCCGATACGGCGCGACGCTGAGCGCTGCACCTCAGCACCCCGTCCAATCCGAGATGCGCCCGGGATGAGCCCGGGTTCATCCGCGGTCTCAAGCACCAAGGCGCGCCATGATCGGCTTTCTCGCTCCCGCGGCCCACAGGCCACCCATTCAGACGGATCGCGTCGATCCGACCTACCGCAAGCTGCGCTGGCAGATCTTCGCGGGCATCTTTCTCGGCTATGCGGGCTATTACCTGCTGCGCAAGAACTTCTCGCTGGCGATGCCCTACCTCGTCGAGCAGGGCTACAGCCGCGGTGAGCTCGGCACCGCGCTCTCCGCCGTCGCGATCGCGTACGGCCTGTCCAAGTTCCTGATGGGCATGGTCTCGGACCGCTCCAACCCGCGCTACTTCCTGCCGATCGGCCTCGTGCTCTCGGCACTGGTGATGTTCCTGTTCGGCTTCGTGCCCTGGGCGACCTCCAGCGTCGGCATCATGTTCGTGCTGCTGTTCCTCAATGGCTGGTTCCAGGGCATGGGTTGGCCGCCGAGCGGCCGCACGATGGTGCACTGGTGGTCCCAGAAGGAGCGCGGCGGCGTCGTCTCGGTCTGGAACGTGGCGCACAATGTCGGCGGTGGCCTAATCGGCCCGCTCTTCCTGCTCGGCTTGGCCTGGTTCAACGACTGGCACGCGGCGTTCTACGTGCCCGCCGCCGTGGCGCTCGGCGTCGCGGTCTTCGCCTTCATCACCATGCGCGACACGCCGCAATCCTGCGGGCTGCCCTCCGTGGAGGCCTGGAAGGACGATTATCCGGACGGCTACGACGCGAACCACGAGCGCGAGTTCTCCACGCGCGAGATCTTCGTCGAGCACGTGCTGAAGAACCGGATGCTCTGGTACATCGCCTTCGCCAACGTCTTCGTCTACCTGCTCCGCTACGGCGTGCTGGACTGGGCGCCGACCTACCTGAAGGAGGCCAAGCACTTCTCGGTCGACAAGACCTCCTGGGCCTACTTCCTCTACGAGTGGGCCGGCATCCCCGGCACGCTGCTCTGCGGCTGGCTGTCCGACAAGCTGTTCCGCGGCAACCGGGGCGCGACGGGCGTGGTGTTCATGTTCGGCGTCATGGCGGCGACGCTGGTCTACTGGCTCAATCCCGAGGGCAATCCGGGCGTCGACCTCGCGGCCCTGATCTGCATCGGCTTCCTGATCTACGGGCCGGTGATGCTGATCGGCCTTCAGGCCCTCGAGCTCGTGCCGAAGAAGGCGGCCGGGACGGCGGCGGGCTTCACGGGCCTGTTCGGGTATCTCGGCGGCTCCGTCGCGGCGAGCGCGCTGGTCGGCTACACGACCGACCATTACGGCTGGAACGGCTGCTTCATTCTCCTGCTGGCGGCCTGCGTCCTCGCGATCGTCTGCCTGTCGCTGACCCTGCGGCACAGCAGCACCGCGGTCGCGCAGCCTGCCTGAGCGGCGGTTCCCGGGGGCGGCAGGGATGCTCAGGCTTCCTGCCGGTCCGTGCCGGTGCGATCGGGACGGGCGCCCGGAGCGGCCGTCCCGGCGCCGAGCGTGACGATCGGATCCTTCCGGCGGTCGTCAGGCCGTCACATCGCCCCGAGCGCCCGCGGGAGCCACAGGGACAGGGCGGGCCAGTAGGTCACCAGGACCAGGAAGGCCAGCATCGTCAGCAGCCAGGGCAGCACCGCGACGGTCAGCTCGGAGATGCCCATATGGGCGATCCCGCTCGCCACGTAGAGGTTGAGCCCGACCGGCGGGTGGCACAGGCCGACCTCCATGTTGACCGCCATGATGATCCCGAAATGGATCGGGTCGATCCCGAGCTTGACCGCGATCGGGAACAGGATCGGCGCCATGATCAGCAGGATCGAGGACGGCTCCATCACGTTGCCGGCGATCAGCAGGATGATGTTGACGACGAGCAGGAAGACCAGCGGGCTGAAGTTCATGGCGATCAGCCACGCCGCCATCGTCTGCGGGATGTTCTCCGACGTCATCAGGAACGAGAACAGCACCGCGTTGGTGATGATGTAGAGCAGCATCGCGCTCATGTTGGCGGACGCGAGGAGCACGCGGGGCACGTCCGACAGCTTCAGGTCCCGGTAGACGAACACCGCGATGACGAAGGCGTAGACGGCCGCCGTCGCGGCCGCCTCGGTCGGGGTGAAGATGCCGGCGTAGATGCCGCCGATCACCATCACCACGAGGAACAGGCCCCAGGCGCTCTCGCGGAAGGCGCGCAGGCGCTCGGCCCAGGACGCCTTCGGCATCCGCGGATAGCCGCGGCGCTTGGCGATGACGAAAGTGACGCTCGCCAGCATGGCCGACAGGACGATGCCGGGCATCACACCGGCGAGGAACAGGTTGCCGATCGAGGAATTCGTCGACACCCCGTAGAGCACGAGGATGATCGAGGGCGGCACGAGGATGCCGAGCGCTCCCGAGGTGGTGATCACCCCGGCGCCGAAGCGGCGCGGATACCCCTCCGCGACCATGGCGGGCAGGATGATCGAGCCGATCGCCACGACCGTCGCCACGCTCGATCCCGACACGGCGGCGAACAGCGCGCAGGCGACCACGCCCGCGAGCCCGAGGCCGCCCGGCCAGTGCCCGACGAGGGAGGTCGTGAAGGCGATCATCCGCCGCGCCACGCCGCCATGGGCCAGGAAGTTGCCGGCGAGGATGAAGAACGGCATCGCCATGATCGAGAAATTCTCGATCCCGGTGAACAGCTTGAGCGCGACGCTCTCGATCGGCACCTGCGTCAGGGTGAACAGGAAGGTCAGCACCGTCAGGCCGAGCGCGATCGAGATCGGCATGCCGGTGAGCATCAGGGCGATGAGAAGCCCGAAGATGATCAGGCCGCTCATGCGGGGCCTCCCTCGCGGCCGAGCTGGATCGGGTCGACGCCCTCGACGGTCGGGACGCCGTCGACATGGGCGTGATCGCGGGCGGGCAGGTGCCCGGTCTTCCAGTAGCTCCACGCGACCTGCAGGAAGCGGAAGCACATCAGGTAGGAGCCGAGCGGGATCGCGAGGTAAACGATCCAGACCGGGATCTCCATGTCGGGCGTCGTCTGGTCGGTGTGGCCGATGCGCCAGACGAAGTTCGTGCCGAGCGTGCCGACGATTCCGGTGAACAGCGCGCCCGCCGCGAGGCTGACCAGGACCATCACCCGGCGCGCGCCCGGCGGCAGGCGGTTGACCAGCACGTCGACGCCGACGTGGATGCCGGTGCGCACGCCGTAGGCCGCGCCGAACTTCGCCACCCAGATGAACATGTAGATGCACAGTTCCTGCGACCAGCCGAAGTCGATCCGGTCGGTGTAGTCCTGCAGCGCCGGGATGCCGGAGAGGAACCGGTGCACCACCGTGGCGAAGGTGATGACGGTCGCGGCCGCCATCAGGGTTCCGATCAGCACCTCTTCGAGCCGATCGAGCAGTTTCAGCAACATGGTCGGTCCGGGCGCGGCGGCGGGATCAGTTGTTCGGCGCCGCCTCGGCTTCCTTGTTCAGCGCCGCGACCAGATCCTTGCCGACGCGGGAGGCCATCTCGCGCTGGACCGGCGCCAGGGCCTTGCGCCACGCGGCGTTCTCGGCCTCTGTCGGCGTGTAGACCTCGGTCTTGCCGGTGGCGCGGATGTCGGCGAGCGCCTTCTCGTTCTGCTTGTCGGCGATCTCGTGCTCGTAGGCGGTCGCATCCTTGATGGCGCCCTCGAGCGTGGTGCGGATGTCGGCCGGCAGCCCGTCCCAGAAGCCCTTGTTCACGATGACCGCGTAGCCGATGTAGCCGTGATAGGTCAGCGTGGCGTGCTTCTGCACCTCGTTGAGCTTCTGGGTCGTCACGTTCGACGGCGGGTTCTCCTGGCCGTCGACCACGCCGGTCTGCAGCGCCTGGTAGAGTTCGGAGAAGGCGAGTACCTGCGGCAGCGCCCCGAGCTGCTTGAACTGCGCCTCCAGAACCTTCGAGGACTGGATCCGGAACTTCAGGCCCTTCACGTCCTCGGGGGCGTGCATCGGCTTGTTGGCGGTGAGGATCTTGAAGCCGTTGTCCCAGTAGCCGAGGCCCTTGATCCCCTTGGTCTCGAGCTTCTTGAACAGGCCCTGGCCGATCGGCCCGTCCTGGACGCGCCGCAGCACCTGCTCGTTGGGGAAGATGTAGGGCAGGTCGAAGGCCTCGAACTCCTTCACGCCGAGGGGCCCGAACTTGCTCGTGGACGGCGCCAGCATCTGCACGGCGCCGAGCTGGAGCATCTCCACCTCCTCCTTGTCCTTGTAGAGCGTGCTGTTGGGGTAGATCTCGATCTTGACCGCCCCCTTGGTGCGCTCCTCGGCGAGCTGCTTGAACCGCTCGGCGCCCTGGCCCTTGGGCGTGTCGGTGGTGGTGACGTGGCTGAACTTGATGACGATGGGGGTCTGCGCCGCGGCCGGCGTGACGAAGGCGAGCGCACACACGAGCGCACCGAGTATCCGAGCCGTCATCGCGTCCTCCCAGACCTGAGCCCGCGTCGTTGCGCGGATTGAATTTTGGATAGACTTGCAGGTGAGCGCGGTGGCGACAAGCGCGAAAGTGCGACGCCGGGGGGAAGATGTCGCCCGCACAAACGTTTCGGTCTTGATGCGGGCGGCAATGGGACCGGGCCCCGACGCTTCAGGTCCTGTCGCGCCCCCCGATGAAAGCCTGCACGGCCTCCCGATGCTCGGGCGTCGCGGTGACGACGGCGTAGTGGGAGGAGATCAGGTCGAGGTTGGTGCGCAGGTCGTTGCGCATGCCCTGGTAGACCGCGCGCTTGATCAGGCTCAGCGTCAGCGGCGGCGCCTTGGCGATTTTCCGCGCCAGCGCCGCCACGGCCGGCATCAGGTCCGCGTCGGCGTGGACGCCGTTGACGAGGCCGATCCGCAGGGCCTCGTCGGCATCGACGAAATCGCCGGTGAAGAACAGCTCCAGCGCCTTCGCGGTCCCGACAAGGCGGGGCAGGAAATGGGCGCCGCCCGCGCCGGGGACGAGGCCGACCCGCACGTAGGTCTCGGCGAAGCGGGCGCTCCTGGCGGCGAAGCGCAGGTCGCACATCAGGGCGAGGTCGAGGCCGGCGCCGGTGGCCACGCCGTTCAGGGCGGCGATCACCGGCTTGTCGAGATCCTCCAGCGTCAGCGGGATGCGCTGGATCCGCCCGTAAAGCTCCTCCTTGCGTCGGGCCGGCGGCTGGTCGAGGCGCTCGCCCATCTCGACGATGTCGCCGCCGCTGCAGAAGGCCGAGCCCGCGCCGGTCACCACCACGACGCGGATCGCCGCGTCGGTGCGGCAGCGCTGCAGGGCCGCCGTCCAGGACTCGATCATCGGGAAGGTGAAGGCGTTCTTCCGCTCGGGCCGGTTCAGCGTGATCGTCGCCACCCCCTCCGCGACGGAGAACAGCAGGTCCTCGCCCGCGTCGCGGACCTCGGATTCAACACTCATCGGGCAGCCTCCAGGGGCGCGGTGTCGGGCTTGTCCGGCGCGTCCATCAGGGCGGCGATCTCGGCCGGTTCGAGCCCGGCCTCGGCCAGGACCTCGGCGGTGTGCTCGCCGAGCCGCGGGGCGTGGCGGTGGATCGCGAAGCGGCTGCCGCTGAACGAGACCGGCCGGCGCATGGTGCGGTAGCGCCCCTCGCTCGGGTGCTCGGCGCTGCCGAAGAAGCCGACCGCCTTCAGGTGCGCGTCCTCCGGCAGGTCCTCCAGGCCGAGGACCGGCATGCACGGGATGCTCACCGAGTCGCAGAACGCCACCCATTCGGCGGTGGTCCGGCGCGCTGCCTCCTCCTCGACCAGGGCGTAGAGGATCTCGATGTTCTCCACCCGCACGGCGAGCGGCGCGAAGCGGGGATCGTCCACGAATTCGAGCCGGCCGGTATGGATGAAGAAGTCGCGCCAGTTCCGGTCGGAATAGGGCAGGATGCAGGCGTGGCCGTCCCGGGTCCGATAGGGCTTGCGCCGCGGGCTCAGGACCCGGTTGAAGCCCGGCGGCCCCAGCGGCGGCTCGAAGGCGTAGCCGACCATGTGCTCGACGAAGTTGAACTCCACCATGGTCTCGAACATCGGCACCTCGACCGCCTGCCCGCCGCCGCCGGCCCGGCGCTCGTAGAGCGCGGCGAGGATCGCGCAGGCGATGGCCTGTCCGGCGATCTTGTCGCACAGCACCGTGGGCAGGTAGCCGGGCTGGCCATAGGCGGCGGTCTGGAGCGCCGCGAGGCCCGAGCCCGCCTGGATCAGGTCGTCGTAGGCCGCCTTGTGGGCGTAGGGACCGTCGGCCCCGAACCCGTAGGCGCCGCAGTAGACGATGTCGGGCTGGAGCGTGCGCACCCGCGCGTAGCCGTAGCCCAGGCGCAGGATCGCGTCGGGCCGCATGGAGTGGACGAAGACGTCGGCCGTGGCGATCAGCCGGTCGAGGGCGGCCCGCGCCGCGGCTCGCTTCAGGTCGAGGCGGACGCTGCGCTTGTTGCGGTTGAGGTGCAGGAAGTTGCCGCCCATCCCGGCGCCCCGGGCCGGCCGGTAATGCCGGAAGGAATCGCCCTCCGGCGTCTCGATCTTGATCACGTCGGCGCCGAGATCGGCCAGGATATGCGTCGCCGACGGCCCCATGATCACGCTGGTCAGGTCGACCACCCGCACGCCCACGAGCGGCCCGGCCGTGTTCGTCTCGGTGGAGTGAGTTTCGGCGGAGTGATCCGGCACGCCTGTCTCCCCTGTCACCCGGCGCCGCCGCGCAGGCGGACCAACATCGGCCAGAGGGCCGCGCCGCCGCCCGCGCAGACCGCGCGCCCGATCCGCTCCTGCCAGAGGGCGTCGGATCCGAACTCGTCGCGCCAGGACCACAGCCGCCGCGTCGCGCGGTGAAGCGGGTGCTCCTGGGTGAAGCCCATGGCCCCGTGGATCTGGTGGCCGATCGCCGCGACGTGGCCCGCCGCCTCGCCGCAGCGCGCCTTGGCGATGGCGGTGGCGAGGACGAAGCGCGTGTCGCCCCAGCAGGCGGCGGCAAGGTCGGCGGCCGCGGTCGCGGCCGCGACGTGGCCCGCGGCCTCGGCCAGCATGTGCTGGATCGCCTGGAACTTGGCGAGCGGCCGGCCGAATTGCTGCCGCTCCTGGGCGTGAGCGAGGGCCGAGCCGAGGCAGGTCTCCAGGGCGCCCACCATCTGCTGCGCCCGGACCCAGGCGCCGACGGCCTCGACGGACGGCACGCCCGCGCCGGTCGCCCAGCCCGGCGCGGCGCGGACATCCTCGGCCGGGACGGTGTGGCCGGTCAGATCGAGCGTGTCGCGCGGCTCGCCCGCGAGATTGTGGTGCGTGTCACGGATCGTCTCGGGGGCGGCGATCCGCACGAGGTGCGGGACGCCGGCCGCGTCGACGGCGTCGAGGAGCAGGGCCGCGACCGAACCGCCCCAGGGCACCTGCGCGACCCGTCCGTCCAGGACGAAGCCCTCCGCGTGCGGCGCGATCCGCACGGGGCCACCGCCCGGGGCCAGCGACAGGGCGCCGTCGCCCGCCTGTCCCCCCGCGGCGACCCAGAGCGCCGCGCCCGCGACGGTCTCCGGCAGGGGCAGGGGGAGGGCGGCCCGGCCGCAGCGCCGGATCAGCCGGGCGGCGGTGGTGGCGGCGAGGCCGATCCCGCCCTCCGCCTCGGGCACCAGCGCCAGCGGCAGGCCGCTCTCGGCGAGCGCCGTCCAGAGATCCGCCGGCCAGAGATCCGCCGCCCTTGCGGCCGCGCCCGCGGCCCCGTCGCAGGCGGCCAGCAGCGCCGGCGTGAGGTGCTGGGCGAGCAGCCGCTCGACCTGATCGAGGACGATCCCGTCGACCGCGTCGCCGGCCTCGGCGTGCTCCATCCGGCTCATCGCAGCCCCAGCCCCCGGGCGATGACGCCGCGCAGGACCTCGCGGGTGCCGCCGCGCAGCGTGAAGGACGGTGCCCGCAGGGTCACGCCGCCCAGAGCCTCGCGGAAGGCGTCGCCCTGCGCGGTGAGGCTCGGCTCGACCGGCACCAGCCGCCGGGCGATCTCCGGCACCGCGCGCTCGAAGCCGTTGCCGACATCCTTGACGAGCGCCGCCTCGACGCCCGGCACGACGCCCTGGTCGAGGAGGCGGGCCACCGAGGCCGACATGCCCAGCAGCGCGGTCAGCTGCGCCACCATCCGCCCGGTCTCGACCGCCTGGAACCGGTCCGGCTCCGGCCCGATCCGGTCGACGAGTTCGACGAGCAGCCGGTAATCCGACAGGAAGCGGTCGGGCCCCGAGCGCTCGAAGGCGAGCTCCTCGGTGACGAGACCCCAGCCCGCGCCCTCGGCGCCGACCCGCATCGCGTCGGGGACGCGGTGATCGGTGAAGAACACCTCGTTGAACTCGTGATGGCCCGACAGGTCGAGGATCGGCCGCACCGTCACCCCGGGGGCCGCCATGTCGACGATGAACTGGGTCAGCCCGCCGTGCCGGTCTGGCCCCGGCTCGCCGGTCCGGACCAGGGCCAGCAGGTAGTCGACCTGATGGGCGTTCGTCGTCCAGATCTTGGAGCCGTTGATCACCCAATCGTCGCCGTCGCGGACCGCGCGGGTCCGGACGGCGGCGAGGTCCGAGCCGGAATTCGGCTCGCTCATGCCGATGCCGAAGGCGCATTCGCCCCGGCAGATCCGCGGCAGGATCGCCCGCTTGGCCGCCTCGGTGCCGTGCCGGTGGATCTGCGGCCCCGACTGGCGGTCGGCGATCCAGTGCGCGCCGCAGGGCGCGCCGGCCGCCAGCATCTCCTCGGTGACGACGAAGCGGACGAGGCCGGAGCGGCCGTGGCCGCCATAGGCCTCCGGCATCGTCAGGCCGATGAGGCCCGCGGCCCCCGCGCGCCGGCTGAAGGCGGCGTCGAAGGTCGTCCACGAGGTCCGGTGCGGGACGAAATGCCCGGCCGCCCGTTCCGCGTCGAGGAAGGCGCGGACGGACGCGCGGGCGGCCTCGGCCTCGGGCGGGAGCGGCTCGGCGCTGAAGCGGAAACTGTGCATCGGGGCTCCCTGAGCGGCGGGACGGGCTGGCGGCGCCGAATCCGCGGCGCTCAGCTGCCGTCGCGGCCCTCGAGGCCGGGGAAGAAGATCTCCTGCCAGTCGCCCGGTACCTTCCGCAGGAAGCCCTGCGTCGCCATCGCCTTGGCGAGGGCGACCATTCCCTTCGGGGCCACGTCGTAGACGATGGAACCGTCGGTCAGGATCGCCTCAACTTGCGCGCGGTCGATCTGAACCTGCTCCGAGGCGAGATAGATCGACGCCGCGCGCTTGGGGTCGCTGCGGATCAGCGCCACCGCATCCTCCATCCCGGCGCGGATCGCCTGCGCGACCTTCGGGTTCGCGTCGACAAACCCCTGCTTCGCGTTCAGGGTCGCGGCGGTGATGTCGCCGCTGCCGATCAGGCCGGTCGAGGTCATGACCGTCCGGATCTTCGGATCCGCCTGCAGCACCTGGGTGAAGGGCGGCGTCGCGAAGTAGCCGGCGATGCCCTGTCCGGCGCGCATCGCCGCGGTGGCGTCCGGATGGGGCAGGCTTACCATCAGCGCGTCGGCCTTGGCTGATCCGCCGAGCTGCTGGGCCGCCGCGACCCGCAGCAGGATCGCCTGAGGCGAGTTGAAGGCCGGGACCGCGATCTTGTCGCCGAAGGTGAAGTCCTTCAGTGCGGTCACGCCGGGCTTGCCGGTGAACAGCGTGTAGACGACCGAGCTCAGGGCGGTGAGGCTCTTGATCTGCTGGCTCCCGCGGGTCTTGTCCCAGGCGATCAGGGCACCGGCCGAGCCGAGGGTGCCAAGCTCGACGCTGTCGGAGAGCAGCGCGTCGTTCATCGCCGTCGAGCCGCTGAAGCGGGTCAGCGTGACCGACAAGCCGTCGAGCCCCGCGGCCTTGGCGCGTTTGTCGAACAGCCCCTCGCTCTGCGCGATCATCACCGGCAGGTAGACGAGGCCGTATTGCAGGCCGATGCGGACGGAGGCCGTCTCGGCCCGCGCCGCCCCGCCGAGGGCCGGGAGCATCAGCGCGGCGGCGAGGAGGCGCGCGGCGACGGCCGCGTGGCGGAGCGACATCGGCATTCCTCCCGAGCAGGGCCGCGCTTGCCGCGCGGTCTCCCGGTGCCGGTCGGTCAGACGAGTCCGACACCGCGCACGAGTAGGGCAGAGCCCGCACCCGGCATCAACCGCCATCGCCCATATGCTGAGGAATATCACATATATGATGGGAGTCGCCGGGCATGCCGGATCTATAGTGCCGGCGAGCGGCGCGGGCTGTTGGGGCGGCGGAGGAGGGAACGTGCCTGCGATGCGCCGCGATCACCACGGATCCGCGCGTGGGCGACCAGGGCCGTTTCGAGCTGTGCGGCCTCCGGGACTGTCGTTTCGCGCGTCGCGTCATGGTTGAGCGCATCGGCGCTCGGGGGGGCGCGTCCACGGACCTTACGGTGGGGGCCGATCCCGCCGGTTCGGATGTGGCCCTGGTGAAGTCCGCCGGACGGGTGCTCCAGATCCTGGAGCTGTTCGACGAGATCCAGCGGGAAGCCAGGGTCTCCGAGATCGCCGAGCGGCTGAGCGTCCCGCAATCCTCGACGTCGGTGCTCCTGAAGAGCCTCGTCCGGCTCGGTTATCTCGACTACGACCCGGCGAGCCGCAGCTTCCTGCCGTCGCCCCGGGTGGCGCTCCTCGGCGCGTGGCTCGACAAGGGACCGGTGCGCGACGGCAGCCTCGTGCGCATGCTCGAGCACCTGTCGGAGCGCACGGGCGGGACGGTGATCCTCGCCGCGCGCAACGCGATCTTCTCGCAGTACGTCCACGTCCTGCAGGCGCGCACCGCCATGCGCTTCCACGTTCCGCCCGGGACGCGCCGCCTCGTCGTCTGGTCGGCGACCGGCACCGCGCTCCTCGCCGACAGCCCGGAGGCCGAGATCGGTCCGCTGGTCCGCCGCACGAACGCGGAGGCGCCGGCCGAGCAGCCGCCGATCGCGGTCGCGGCCGTCCTGGCCAACCTGGCGCGGCTGCGGCGGGACGGGCACTTCCTCTCCCGCGGGCTCGTCACGCCGGGCGCCGGCTCGATCGCGGTCCCGCTGCCCCGGCGCATCGACAGCAAGGGCCGCCCGCTGGCGGTCGCCGTGTCCGGCCTGCTCGACGAGTTCGAGCGTCGGGAAGCGGAGATCGCCGCGACGATCCACGACGCGGTGGCGCGGTTCCTGCCGGAGGATCCGTCGCGGCCCTGAGGCCTGTCGCCGTCGACCCCGCCGTCACCTCCGAACCCCGCGCACGGCTGCAGATCGAGGATTGCGGGGCTGATCGGCCCGGTAGCGCGCTAGTGAGGCTCGAGGCCCTGCAGCCTGGAAGACGACCACTGGGAGACATCATCATCGTGCCCGGCGCCCCAACCGCGCGCGGCTCAGAGCCGCCCGATACGCTGCCGCGTCCGACCATCGCCGGCAACGTCGCCCTCGGCGTCACGCAGATCGTCCTGTGGGGCGGCACGTTCTTCCTCACCGCCGTCGTCTCGGACCCGATCGTCGCCGAGACCGGCTGGCCGCAGGCGATGGTGGTGGGCGCGCTCTCGCTCGCGATCTTCGTGTCGGGCCTGCCCGCGCCGTTCGTCGGCCGCATGATCCGGCGTCACGGCGGGCGGCCGGTCCTCGTAGCCGGCGCCACGATCATCGCGGCGGGCCTCGTGCTGATGGCGGTCGCGCAGTCCCTCCCGGTCTTCCTGCTCGCCTGGATGGTCGCCGGCCTGGGCATGTCGGCCGCGCTCTACGACCCGCTCTTCGCGGCGATCGGCCAAGCCTACGGCGCCGCCGCGCGCGGGGCGATGACCCAGATCGCGATCTCGTCGGGCTTCGCGGTCTCGCTCTGCTGGCCCGCCACGCGGTTCCTGGTCGATCATGTCGGCTGGCGCGGGGCCTGCCTCACCTACGCGATCCTGTCCGTCGCCCTCGTGGTCCCACTCTTCGCCTGGGCGCTGCCGGCCCGGAGCCGGGGCGCGGTCGAGCCCGCCGCGGCGCCCCGGCCCTACGAGCCGACCGGCTCGACCGAAGCGGCGCGCCTGCCGGCGGAGCGTCTGCTCGCCGTGACCTTCACGATGGCGGCGATGATCATGACCGCCACTTCGGTGCAACTGCTCAACCTGCTGCAGACGCTGGGCGTCGGCGCGACCGCCGCGGTGGCCTTGACCGGCCTGATCGGTCCCGCCCAGGTCGGCGTGCGCGTCGTCGAACTGGCCCTCGGCCGCCGCGCCCACCCGGCCTGGTCCCTGCTCCTGTCGAGCGCCAGCGTCGGGCTGGGGCTCCTGCTGCTGGCGACGATCCCGTCCCTGGCGTGGCTCGCGATGGTGCTCTACGGCGCCGGCAACGGCATGCGCACCGTCGTGCGGGGCACGCTGCCGCTGGCGCTCTACGGACAGGGCCAGTACGCGGCGGCGATGGGCCGGCTCGCCCGCCTCCCGCTCCTCGGCCAGGCGATCACGCCCCTGGCCTGCGGCTACGTCGCCGAACGGCTCGGCCTGCTGCCCCTGCTGGAGGTGATGCTGGCCGTGGCGGCGATCAATCTCGGCCTGTCGCTGTGGGTGTTCGGCTTCGCGATGCGTCGCCCGAGGGCGCCGGCCTGACAGGCGGTTGCGGACCAGATTTTGCCAGATTGACAGATTGTCGGACGATATGCTCCATTCGGCCCGCGGATGAGAGGCATCCGCGAGGATGAGCCGGGTCAACCGGCCGCCCGAAGGAAACGCCCGCATGGACGCAGAGATCTACGAGATCTACGCGATCAAGTACGCGCATCATCACCGTATGGCCCGCGAGAACTTCATCGGCGGGGACATCCACGACGGCCCGATGCCGATCGACTACTTCGTCTGGGTCGTCGTCGGCGGTGGCAGGACGATCGTCGTCGATACCGGCTTCGACCGGGCGATGGCGACGAAGCGAGGCCGCAGCATCGTGCGGCCGGTCGAGGAGGGCCTGGCGCGGATCGGCGTCGACCCGCTGCGGGTTGAGGACGTCGTCCTGACCCACCTGCATTACGACCACGCCGGCAACCACGACCTGTTCCCGACGGCCCGCTTCCACGTCCAGGAACGCGAGATGGCGTTCTGCACCGGCCGGTGCATGTGCCATCCGGAGGTCCGCCACCCCTTCGCCGCCGAGGACGTGAAAGCGATGGTGGACCGCCTGTTCGAGGACCGCGTCCGCTTCCGCGAGACGACCGACACGCTGTATCCGGGGATCACCCTCCACCGGGTCGGCGGCCATTCGGACGGCCTGCAGATCGTCCGAGTCCGGACCGCGCGCGGCTGGGTCGTACTGGCCTCCGACGCCGCGCACTTCTACGCCAATATCGGTCGCCGGCTCGCCTATCCCATCGTCTACAATGTCGGCGACATGTTCGAGGGCTACCGGACGGTCCGGCATCTGGCCGAGTCCGAGGATCACATCGTCCCGGGCCACGATCCGCAGGTTCTCGCGATCTACCCGCCGGCGTCCGCGGATGTCGCCGGCTGGATCGCGCGCGTCGACCTGCCTCCGACCGCTTCACCGACCTACTGACCGGAGGATTCCATGATCGTCGAGATGCGCGTCTACTACTGCGCCCCGACCCGATTGCCGGCCCTGCTGGAGCGGTTCCGCTCCACCACGCTCGGCTTCTTCCAGAAATACGGCATCGAGCAGGTCGGCTTCTGGACCACGCTCGTCGGTCCCGACAACCACGCGCTCACCTACCTGCTCAAGTGGGAGGACATGGCCCAGCGCGAGGCGCGCTGGAACGCCTTCCAGGCCGATCCGGACTGGATCGCCGCCCGCGCCGAGACCGAGAAGGACCGGCCGATCGTCGCCCGGATCGAGAACACCTTCCTCGCCCCCACGGACTTCTCCGCCCTGCGCTGACGGGGACACGCGGCGCCGGGCCAGTCCGGCCGTCGCCCAGAGGGATATTCACGGCATGGAACAGAGAACCATCGGCGTCATCGGCCTCGGCATGATGGGCGATCCCATGAGCCGGTGCCTGGCCCGAGCGGGGCACGCGCTCCGCCTGCTGGACGCGGACGCCGGCCGTGCCGACGCGCTCGCCCGGGATCTCGGCGCGGCGACGCTCACGCGGGAGAACGCGTCCGAACTCGACCTGCTGATCACGATGCTGCCGAACTCGGCCATCGTCGAGGCGGTGCTGCTCGACGAGGGCTGGGCCGACGCGCTCCCGGCCGGCGCCACCGTGATCGACATGAGCTCGTCGGAGCCGGTGCGCTCCCGCGCCCTCGGCGAGACGCTCGCCGGGAAGGGGCTCGGCTATCTCGACGCGCCGGTCTCGGGCGGCGTGCGGCGGGCCGTGGACGGCACGCTCGCGATCCTCGTCGGCGGCGAGGCGGATCTCCTCGCCCGCTGGCGGCCGGTGCTGGAGGCGATGGGCTCATCCGTCCTGCATATCGGCCAAGCGGGATCGGGCCACGCCGCCAAGGCGCTGAACAACTTCGTCTCCGCCGCGGGCCTGCTCGCCACCGTCGAGGCGCTGCACGTGGCGCAGCGCTTCGGCATCGCGCCGGAGGCCATGACCGACGTGCTCAACGCCTCGTCCGGGCGCAGCAATACCTCCGAGAACAAGGTCAAGCAGTTCATGCTCAGCGGCAGCTTCGCCTCGGGCTTCTCGCTGAAGCTGATGGACAAGGATCTCGGCATCGCCGGGGCTTTGGCTGACTCAGTCGACTACCCGCTCGGGTTCGGCCGGCACTGCATCGAGACCTGGCACGCCATTGCCGCCGAGGTCGGGCCCGCGGCCGACCACACCGAGATGTACCGCCTGCTGGCCGAGGGAGCCTGAGACCATGGCGCTCCCGGACCTGAGCCGCTTCTACATCGACGGTGCCTGGGTCGAGCCGGTTTCGGCCCGGCCGTTCCCGCTGATCGACCCCGCCACCGAGACGGCGTTCGGCACCCTCGCGCTCGGCGATGCCGCGGATGTCGACCGGGCCGTGCGCGCGGCCCGCGCCGCCTTCCCGGCCTTCTCGGAGACGGCGCCCGCCGAACGCGTCGCGCTCCTCCGCCGGATCCTCGCGCTCTTCGAGGAGCGGTTCGAGATCTTCGCGGAGACGATCCGGCAGGAGATGGGCTCGCCCATCGGCTTCGCGCGCAAGGGGCAGGCGGCGCGGGGCCCGGCGCACCTCAACGCGCTCATCGCGGTGATGGAGCGCTTCGCGTTCGAGGAGGATCGCGGCACCACCCGGATCCGGCGCGAGCCGATCGGCGTCTGCGGCCTGATCACCCCCTGGAACTGGCCGATCAACCAGATCGTCGTGAAGATCGCCCCGGCGCTCGCGGCCGGCTGCACGATGGTGCTGAAGCCCAGCGAGTACTCGGCCGTCAGCGCGATGCTGTTCGCGCAGGTCCTGCACGACGCGGGCGTGCCGCCGGGCGTGTTCAACCTCGTGAACGGGGACGGCCCCGGCGTCGGCGCCGCGATCGCCGCGCATCCCGGGATCGACATGGTCTCGTTCACCGGGTCGACTCGCGCCGGGATCGAGATCGCCCGGGCGGCGGCCCCGACCATCAAGCGCGTCGCGCAGGAACTCGGCGGCAAGTCCGCCAACATCCTGCTGGAGGACGTCGACTTCGATCAGGCGGTCCGGCGCGGCGTCGCGGCCTGCTGCACGAATTCGGGCCAGTCCTGCTCGATCCCGACGCGGATGCTCGTGCCCCGGGCCCGGATGGACGAGGCGGCCGCCATCGCGGCCGAGGCGGCGGCGGGCTTCCGGCTCGGCCCGACCGCCGACCCCGAGACGGATCTCGGCCCGGTGGTCAACCGCACCCAGTACGAGCGCGTCGTCGGGCTGATCCGTACCGGCATCGCGGAGGGCGCGCGGCTCGTCGCCGGCGGCCCGGAGCGGCCGGACCACCTCGACCGCGGCTTCTACGTCCGCCCGACAATCTTCGCCGACGTGACCCCCGACATGACCATCGCGCGGGAGGAGATCTTCGGCCCGGTCCTGTCGATCCTCGCCTACGACAGCGAGGACGAGGCGATCGCGATCGCCAACGGCTCGCGCTACGGGCTCGCCGCCTACGTGCAGGGACGGGACCGCGACCGGGCGCGCGCCGTGGCGCGGCGGCTCATCGGCGGCCAGGTCCACATCAACTACCCGCCCCCGGACGTCCACGCGCCGTTCGGCGGCTACCGCCAGTCCGGCAACGGCCGGGAATGGGGCGAGGCCGGTCTCCAGGAATACCTCGAGACCAAGGCGATGATCGGCTTCGGCCTCGACTGAACTGTCCCGCGCGATGCGGCCGGCGCCCGCGCGCGTCGGCCCCGACCAGGAGAACCAGATGTCCGACGAGAGCGAGCTGTTCGGCCAGGGTTTCGAGAACCGCAAGACCGTCCTCGGCGCCGCCCATGTCGAGAAGTCCTGGGCCAATGCCGACGCGTTCAACCGTCCGGTCCAGAGGCTCGTGACCGAGTACTGCTGGGGCGCGGTCTGGGGCGACGAGACGCTGCCGTTCAAGACCCGCAGCATGCTCAACATCGCGATGCTGACCGCGATGAACCAGCACCACGAGCTCGGCGTCCACGTCAAAGGCGCGCTCAACAACGGCGTAACCCGGGACGAGATCCAGGCGGTGCTGATGCAGGCGCTCGTCTATTGCGGCGCCCCGGCGGCCCTGGCGGCCTTCCGGACCGCCTCCGCGGCGATCGCCGATTGGGACAGAGAGCACGCCAGCGGGCGCTGAGCCCGCACCCGCGCCCAGGTCCGACGCAGTCAGAAAACTCGCGCGGCAGACGAACAGGGAGGGAGACGCCATGTCGGTCACGTCGGCAGCCTTGGCAACGGACACGGCGGGCGCGCGCTCGGCCGCGTCACAGTCGATCGAGGAGAAGCGGAAGAGCGCCATTCGCGGCGCGTTCTTCTCCGAATACATCGACATGTTCGACATCTACCTGCCGGTGGTCGCGCTGGCGCCGGTGATGTTCATGTTCCAGCCGAAGAACCTGTCTCCCCAAATGGAGACGGTGCTGGCCTCGCTGGTGTTCATCACAACCCTGCTCGGCCGCCCGATCGGCGCGCTCATCTTCGGCCTGATCGCCGACAAGGTCGGCCGCCGGGCCGCCTCGATCTACTCGGTGGCGGGCTTCGGGGTGATCACGCTGCTGATCGGCCTGCTGCCCGGCTACGAGACGCTCGGCCTCGCCTCGTACATCCTGCTGGTGCTGCTGCGCTTCCTCGACGGGATCTTCCTCGGGGGCGGCTACACCGGGGCGATGCCGCTCGCCATCGAGTATTCCAAGAAGGACAAGCGCGGCTTCGTCGGCGGCCTGATCATCGCGGGCTTCCCGGCCGCCTACGTCAGCATCAACCTCATCACGATGCTGATGTTCTACCTGTTCCCGCTCGACGGGCCCGGGTCGCCCTACACGGTCTGGGGCTGGCGCATCCCCTTCATCGTCGGCGCGGCGCTCGCCGGCCTGCTCGCCCTCTACTACGTCCACAAGGTCTCGGAATCGGAGGTCTGGAAGAAGGAGGCGGCCGCCGGGGCCGAACAGGCCGAGGCATCGCCCATGGCGGGCCTGTTCTCCGGGAAGGGCGGGCGCGACCTTCTGCAGGTCCTGCTGCTGATGACCGGCTTCTGGACGACGCAGAACATCATCACGATCTACATGCCGACCGGTCTGCTGGTGAAGACCCTGCACCTCAACGGCTTCGCGCTGACCGCGACGCTGATGATCTGCTACACGATCCTGTTCTTCAGCTACATCGGCTCCGGACTGCTCGGGCAGGCCATCGGCCGCCGGCGCTTCTTCGTGATCGTCGGCCCGCTGATCGCGACCGTCGGCGCGTACATCCTCTACACCCTGACCGTCACGCCCGACATGGCGTTCGGCACCCGCGTGCTTCTGGTCAGCCTCCTGGCGGTGATCGTGACCTCGCCCTGGGGCGTCATCGTCACCTACATCAACGAGCGCTTCGCCACCGATGTCCGCGCCACCGGCTTCGGCATCGGCTTCAGCCTCTCGGTGGTGATCCCGTCCTTCTACGCCTTCTACATGGACTGGCTGAGCGCGCTGATGCCGCTCGCGCTGACGCCCGTGGCCCTGCTCATCGTCGGCGGCCTGATCGGCACCGTGGGCGCGCTCATCGGGCCGGAGACCAAGGACGTCGATTTCGGCACCGGCCACTGAGCCGGACGCCGCGCGGAGGACGCAGCATGAACGGGAACCGGATCGGCTTCATCGGGCTCGGCAACATGGGCGGCCGCATGACGCGCCGCCTGACCGGCGCGGGGATCGATGTGGTCGGCTTCGACACCGACCGGGAGGCCGCCGCGCGCTGGGGCGCGACGGACGCGGCCTCGATCGCCGCGGTCGTCGGTGAGACGGACGTGGTCCTGATGTCCCTGCCCGACAGCAAGGTGGTCGAGCGCGTCGTGCTCGGCGCGGGCGGGGTCCTCGCGGGCTGCCGGGACGGGCAGATCGTCGTCGACCTCAGCACGGCCTCGGCCAGCTCGACGCGCCGCATCGCCGCGGCGCTGGCCGAGCGCGGCGTCGCCTACGTCGACGCGGGCATCTCCGGGGGCGCCGCCGCGGCCGAGAAAGGCACGCTGACCCTGATGGTCGGCGGCGATCCCGCCGTCATCGACCGGTTGGGCTGGGTGTTCACGCCGATCGCCCAGAAGGTCGTCGTGATGGGCGGATCGGGGGCCGGCCACACGACCAAGCTGCTCAACAACTTCCTGAACGCGGTCAGCCTCGCCGCCACCGCGGAGGTCATGGTCGCGGGCCGGAAGGCCGGGCTCGACCTGCACCGGCTCCTGGAGGTGCTGAACGCCTCCAGCGGCGTCAACTTCGCGACGCTGAACCGTTTCCCGAAGATCGTCGACGGCGACTACCTGGAAGGCGGCCTGACCGGCAAGCTGATGACCAAGGACGTCGTGCTCTACACCGATCTCCTGCACGAGCTCGGCGTCGCCTCCCTCAACGCGTCCGGCCCGATGGCGAGCTTCGGCCTCGCCACGGCGCTCGGCTACGGCGACGTCATCTCCAACCGCGTCGTCGACGCCATCGGCGACGTCTCCGGCGGTGTCCGGCTCCACGGCAACCGACACGAGAACTGAGAGGATACGATGCAGATCTTCCACGGCCGCGAGAACAGCGCGAAGTCCGAGAGCCGCGGGCCGACCTTCACCGGGCAGGTCTGGGCCGACCCGGTGATGCCGTCGACGGGCGGCGTGATGATCAACAACGTCTTCTTCACGCCCGGCGCGCGGACCTTCTGGCACGCGCACGCGCAGGGCCAGATCCTGCAGGTCACCGCCGGCAAGGGCTGGATCTGCGTCGCGGGCCAGCAGGCGCAGCCGATCCGGGCGGGCGACACCGTCTGGATCCCCGCGGACGAGCGGCACTGGCACGGCGCGGCCGCCGACAGCTACCTGCTCCACACGGCGATCTCGCTCGGCAAGACCGACTGGCAGGACGAGGTGGTCGAGGCCGACTACGCCGGAGCCACGGCATGACCGGGCCCGCGCCGAGCCCGGAGAGCCTCCGGCACACCGTGCAGGGCGAGCTCGGTTACTGGGACGCGGAGCAGGCGGCCCTCGCCGAGTTGGCCCCGGGCTTCCTCGACGCCTGGGCCCGGCTGGCGATGGTCCCCGTGCGCAAGAACCATCTCGGCGCCAAGGACCGCGCCCTGATCGCGCTCTCGGCCGCGACGGCCGCGACCCACCTCTACGCGCCCGGGACGCGCCGCCAGATCCGCAATGCCCTCGATGCGGGCGCGACGGCCGAGGAGATCACGGAGGTGCTCGCGCTCACGGCGACCCTCGGCATCCACGCCTGCAACATCGGCGTGCCGCTGCTGCTGGAGGTGCTGGAGGAGGCCGGTCAGCGGAGCGGCCCCGCGCCGCTGACGCCGCGGCAGGAGCAGCTGAAATCCGACTTCACCCGCGACCGGGGCTACTGGCACGCGTTCTGGGACGGTCTCCTCGAACTCGATCCCGACCTGTTCGAGGGCTACCTCGACTTCTCGGCCTGGCCCTGGCGCCACGGCGTGCTCACGCCGAAGATGAAGGAGTTCGTCTACTGCGCCTTCGACGCGGCGGCGACGCACCTCTACGTGCCGGGCCTGAAGATGCACATGAAGAACGCCCTCGGTTACGGGGCGACCAAGGAGGAGCTGATGGAAGTCCTCGAGATCGTCAGCCTGATCGGCATGCACGGCGCGGAACTGGCCGCGCCGATCCTGCGCGACGAACTGGCCGTGCGGGGCCGGGGCTGACCGACGCGCGCCGGGGCACGCCTTGCCACTCGAGGCTGCGCCATGCCACCGCTTCGGCTCGCCAGCGATCCCCGAATCCCCAGCGATGAACAAGATCAGGGCCATCCAGCCGGACACGCTCCGGCAAAAGGTCGAGGACGCCGTCCGCGAGGCGATCACGTCGGGCGTCTACGCCCCCGGCGAGCGGCTGATCGAGCGCGAGTTGTGCGAGGGGCTCGGCGTCAGCCGCGCCTCCGTGCGCGAGGCCCTGCGCCGGCTCGAGGCCGAGAAGCTCGTCCACACGGTGCCGCATCGCGGCCCGGTCGTGGCCTCGATCTCGGTGGAGGAGGCGCGTCAGCTCTACGCGCTGCGGGCCGTGCTGGAAGGCTACGCGGCGCACGAATTCGCCACCCAGGCCACGGACGCGGCGATCGCCGAGTTCGGACGCGCTGCCGGTGATCTGCGCGAGGCCGCCGGCAGCGGCGACACGGACCGCGTCCTGCGCGCCAAGGGCGTCCTGTACGACGTGATGCTCAGCCATTGCGGGAACGATCTGGTCCGCGAGACCCTTCGCGGCTTCTACTCGCGGATCAACCTGCTGCGCGCGACATCGCTGATGCATCCCGAGCGGCTGCCGCACAGCCTCGCCGAGATCGACGCCCTCGTCGCGGCCTTCCGGGCCCGGGACGCCGCGAAGGCCGAGCAGCTGGCCCGCCTCCACGTCACCAACGCGTGCGCGGTCGCCCTCAAGCAGCTCGCGTTCCGCATCGCGCAGACGTCCCTCGACGCGGTGAGCTGAGCGCGCGGTCCGCGGGCGCGCAGACCCTGCGCGGGGGAGGGCGGCGAGGTCGCCTCCGCGGCGACGCCCGTGGCCGAGGCGGTCCAGATGATCGATGCCCTGTCGGTGATGTCGCGCGCCCTGCGCCGAGCGACCGGCGGCGACACGCCTTGCGGTCCCCCGGCGGAAGGCCCAGAACCGCACGGTCCTTGCTTCCCCTTGCTGGCGCCACGGGAGTTCGTCGCTTGGTCCGGACCGTCTGCCCGCACGATTGCCCCTCCGCCTGCAGCCTCGACGTTGAAGTCGCGGACGGGCGCGTCGTCTCGGTCCGGGGCGGCGACAACCCCTACACGGCCGGGGTGATCTGCGCGAAGGTCAGCCGCTACGGCGAGCGCGTCCACCACCCGGACCGGATCCTCCACCCCATGGAGCGCGTCGGGCCGAAGGGCGGCGGGGCGTGGCGCCGGATCTCCTGGGACGCGGCGCTCGACCGGCTGGCCGCGGCCTTCTCCGAGACGGCGGACCGTTGGGGGCCGGAGGCGGTCTGGCCGTACAACTCGGGCGGGACCATGGGGCTCGTCCAGCGCGACGGCATCCACCGGCTGACCCACGTGATGGGCTACTCGCGGCGCAAGCGCACCATCTGCACGGCGGTGGCGATCGCGGGCTGGAGCGCCGGGGTCGGCCGGATCGCCGGGCCGGATCCCCGCGAGATGGCGCTGTCCGACCTGATCGTGGTCTGGGGCGGCAACCCGGTCAGCACGCAGGTCAACGCGATGACCCACATCAGCCGCGCCCGCAAGACGCGCGGCGCCAAGCTGGTGGTGATCGATCCGTACCGCACCGGGACCGCGGCGGCGGCCGACCTCCACCTCGCGCCCCGGCCCGGGACCGACGGGGCGCTGGCCTGCGCGGTGCTCCACGTCCTGTTCCGCGACGGCCACGCGGACCGGGCCTATCTCGCCGCGCACGCGCAGGACACGGCCGCGCTGGAGGCGCATCTGGCGTCGCGCACGCCCGAATGGGCGGCGGCGATCACCGGCCTGGAGCCCGCCGCGATCGAGGCCTTCGCGGCCCTCTACGGCAACACGCCGCGCAGCTACATCCGCTGCGGTTTCGGCTTCACCCGGAGCCGCAACGGCGCGGTGAACCTGCACGCGGTGACCTGCCTGCCGACCGTCACGGGCGCGTGGCAGCACCCGGGCGGCGGCGCCCTCTGGCAGCACGCCGCGATCTTCAACTGGGACAAGACCCTGACGGAGGGTCTCGACGCCAGGGCGCCGGGCGTGCGCGAGCTCGACATGAGCCGGATCGGCGCCGTGCTCGCCGACGATCCCGACGCCCTGCAGGACGGGCCCCCGGTCCGCGCCATGCTGATCCAGTCGGCCAATCCCGCGGTCTCCGCGCCCGACAGCGCCCTGGTGCGCGCCGGGCTCGCGCGGCCGGACGTGTTCGTGGCCGTGCACGAGCAGTTCCTGACCGAGACGGCCGCGCTCGCCGACCTCGTGCTGCCGGCCACCACCTTCCTTGAGCACGACGACATCTACGGGGCCGGCGGCCACAGCCACATCCAGGCCGGCCCGGCGATCCTGGAGCCGCCCGGCGCGTGCCGCTCGAACCACGCGCTCCTGTCGGCGCTCGCCGCCCGGCTCGGGGCGGACCACGCGGGCTTCCGCCTGAGCGCCCGGGACCTCGCCGACGCGACCCTCGCGCGCTCCGGCTGGGGCGGGCTCGGCAGTCTGGAGGCGGAGGGCTGGATCGACGCGCAGCCGGATTTCGCCGAGAGCCACTTCCTGAGCGGGTTCGGCCATCCCGACGGCCGCTTCCGCTTCGCCCCCGACTGGGCGTCACTGGGCCCGCGCGCGGCCGGGATGCCGTCCCTGCCGGATCACTGGCCGGAGGCCGAGCCCGCCGACGCGGAGCACCCGTTCCGCATGATCGCCCCGCCGGCCCGCCAGTTCCTCAACGCGACCTTCACCAACGTGCCCGAGTCGCTCCGCCGCGAGGGGCGGCCAACCTGCCTGATCCACCCCGCGGACGGCGACCGGCTCGGGATCGGCACGGGGGACGCCGTCGAGGTCGGCAACGCCCGCGGCCGGGTCCGGCTGCACGCGCGGCTCGCCGAGGGGCAGCAGCCGGGCGTCGTCGTGGTCGAGAGCCTGTGGCCGAGCGCGGCCTTCATCGGCGGGGGCAGCGGGATCAACGCGCTAATCGGGTCCGCGCCGGCCGCGCCCAACGACGGCGCCGCCTTCCACGACACCGCGGTCTGGGTCCGCGCGGCCTGAATTCCGGACCGCACCGGGCTGAGGCCGCACCGGCCTGCGCGGGTGCGCTATTTCTCGACGAAGGCCTTCTCGATGACGTAGTGGGCAGCCTCGCCGTGGTTGCCCTCCTCGTAGCCGCGGGACGTCAGGAGCTCGCGGGTGTCGCGGATCATGTCGGGGCTGCCGCAGAGCATGAAGCGGTC